>CAZBLP010000047.1:0-16046 GCA_964492825.1 uncultured bacterium | reverse complement strand
GAAAAAATATTTAGTTTGTTTAATATAAAAGATTTTTACAATGAGTATTCCTCTCATTATTTTATAAATTTTTTATTACAAAAGGTTAATCTACCTTTCTTTTCCATTATAATTGTTGTTGCTGACCCTCCTGCAGATATATTAATTGAAACTTTAAACTCAATTAAATTCCAAATTTATCCAAAATGGGAATTAATTATATTCAATAACAATTCCAAATCTGATGATATTTTGAATTTATTGAATTATATAAAAACCGATTCTGTTTTTTCACAAAAAATCACCATTGAAAATTCATCTGAAACTTTTACAATTCCCGAAGCTTTTAATAAAGCTGTTAAATTATCACAAAAAGATTATCTCGTATTTATAGACCACGACGATTGCATTTCTCCTGAAACACTTTCTGAATTGGCAATAAATCTGTATGATAAAAATTATAAATTTTGTTATACTGATTCATACACAATTGATACTTACGGAAAAGCTTTTATTCATCATAAAAAACCTGACTGGTCACCTGAGACTTTATTGAGTTTTAACTATATAAATCATCTAACTGTTTTTAGAAAAGATTTCTGGGATTCACTAAGCGGCTATTCAGAAAGATTTAATGGTGTTCAGGATTGGGAAATTTTATTAAGAATTCGTGAATTATTGTCTGATAAAGATGTATTACACATTAAAAAACCATTATATGGTTGGAAAGCCCATAGAGAGTCAACTGCATATAAAATTACTGAAAAAAACTGGATTAAACCAGTTGTGGAAAAAGTATGGAATGAGAAAATTTCAGGTATTTTCAAAAATTTTGCAAAAAAAATTACAATAAAAAATAATAATGGTCCAGGCTTTATTTTTCCGGAAAAATCCAATTATTTACCTGAAATAAACATAATAATCCCTTCCAAAGATAATTGTATTTTCTTGAAGAACTGCATAAATGCAATTTTAAAAAACAAGTATCCTTGCTTTAACATTGTTGTTATAGATAACGGTAGCAGTAACAGGGAAACTCTCGATTATTTAAATTATCTTAAATTACAAAACAATATCCAGGTAATTTCCAAAGAATTAGAATTCAACTGGTCTGTTATGAATAATATGGGAGCGGAATCAGTTAAAAATAAAAATTCCGTAATTCTATTTTTAAATGATGATATTTTAATTTATGATGAATATTTTCTTCAAAAAATGGTTCAGCCTTTTATTATGGAAGAAATTGGCATTATTGGAGCATTATTAAAATTTCCTGACAATACAATACAGCATAACGGGATTTATACCAATCCCAAATGGATTGCATCAGAAATAAGAACCTTGGGTACCAACAATATCCTAAATGTTTTGAGAAATGTTTCTGCAGTTACAGGAGCATGCATGATGGTAAAAAGTAATATTTTTAATTCACTTTATTTTGATGAAGATTTACCTATAAATTATAATGACGTAGATTTTTGTCTGCAGGTCAGACAGAAAGATTGGCGTGTTATTAATAACCCAAATGCCACTGCAATTCATTATCATATGACATCCAGAGAATTAAAATCTCCTAAAAATTGGGAAATTGAATATATGCAAAAAAAATGGGGCAATTTTTTAGAGGAAAGATATTATTACAATTGGGAAATTATTTCAGATAAGTCTGTAATTTTAAAGGTTTAAAATGAATATTAGAAAAGCAACAATTAATGATATTACTGAAATAAAAAATCTATTGGAAAGCTCTTTTAAAAAAGAATTTCCAATTAGTTTGTTAAAATGGAAATATTTTAATAACAGTTTCCACACAATGAACTTTGTAGCTGAAAAAAACAGGAAAATAATCTGCCATTATGGTGCAATTTTTTTCCCTTATTCAAAAAATTCAGATTCTCTAATTTGCATCCCTTGCGATGCTGCATCTAATATAAAAGATAGCTTTTTTGGGAAAAACCTGCCATTTGTAAAATTTTCTCAATATGTTTACAATGAATTTATAAAATTTAATAATGTGGAATTTGTATTTACTTTTACTGGAGAAAGACACTACAGATTAGCAAAATATATAATTAATGGCAAAGATTTTATGCCAATTATAAAAATGAAAGCCTTGTTCAATCATATATCACAAATAACATATTTTAATTCACTTAAAGTTGAAGAAACTACAATTGATAATCCTATTCCAGAGAAAAACTTTACAGGTATAAAAAAAAGCAGAGAGTTTCTAAATTGGAGATATATAAAACATCCTTTTAAAACATATAAATTTTTCAAATTTTCTTTTTTAAATGAGGATATAATTTTTGCTGTTATAAGAATTTATAATCAAACTCTATTCATAGATGATTTTCAGATTATAAGCGGATTTGAACATATGTTTTTACCTGCAATAACACTTATTTGCAAAAAATTTACAAAAAAACAAATAACTGATGTTGTAATTCACTTTTCAGCCAATCATCCTGTTGCAATGTTGGTAAGAAACAGCGGTATTTTTAAAGATGTTGACTTAGAGCCGTTTTTATACTCAATGTACTTTGGTAATATGCAAATTAATATTCCTGTAGAGAAATTTACTTTCACAATGGCGGAAATGGAAATATAAAGTATAAACTAAATTCAAAAAAAAAAGCTGCCATTTTTAGGCAGCTTTTTAGATTAAAAATTATTTTTATCTATTCTTCAATTTTTTCTTTATTTTCAGATTCTGTAGCTAAATTTTCTTCTGCTACTTCTGTTTTTTCTGTGCTATCTGATAATTCCTCTTTAACTTTTTCTTTTATTTCATCTACTTCTTTTTTAGGCTCAGCTGGAGTCTCCTTAACTTCCAATTCACTTTCAACAAACGAAATATATGCCATTGGAGCACAATCACCAGCCCGACACCCTGCTTTTACAATTCGTGTATATCCGCCATTTCTATTTTCAAATCTTTTAGCTAAATCATCAAAAATCTTTTTTGTGGCAGATTTATTATTCAATCTTGAAACTACGATTCTTCTTGCATGCAAATCGCCTCTTTTTCCAAAAGTAATTAATTTTTCAACATATGACCTTAATTGTTTTGCTTTAGCTAATGTTGTTTTAATATTCTCATATTTTATAAGTGCAGAAGCTAAATTTCTAAGATTAGCTCGTGCATGTTCAGAATCTGTCCCAATTCTTTTTGTATTCCTTCTATGCCTCATTTGCCACTCCTTCTTCTTTCTTTTTGGATAATACCTTTTCAGGATCAAAATCTGGAATATCCATGCCAAGTGAAAGGTCTAACTCTTTTAACACATCTTTTATTTCATTTAATGATTTTCTACCAAAATTCTTTGTAGCAAGCATTTCAGCTTCTGTTTTTTGAACCAATTCACCAATTAACTTAATATTAGCCTTTTTCAAACAGTTAGACGCTCTAACAGATAGTTCAAGTTCATCAACAGTTCTGTAAAGATGTTTATAGTATGACGGAGTTTCCTCTTTTGCCTCGTCACTTTCATCTTCTGGTATCTCTATCTGTGTTTCATCAAAATTAATAAATACAGATAATTGATCTTGCAAAATTTTAGCTGCATATGCAAGAGCATCATCAGGTTTCACTCCACCTTTGGTTGTTATTTCAATAGTTAATTTATCATAATCAGTTTTTTCTTCAATTCTTGCATTAGAAACATTATAAGCAACTTTAATTATCGGCGAGAAAATCGCATCAACAGCAATTGTCCCTATAGGCAAATCATCTTTTTGTTCTTCTGCAGGAACATATCCTTTGCCCATTTTTACAGTTAAAATAGCATTAATTTCTGAATTTTCATCTAATGTAGCAATTTCTTTATCTTTATTTAACACTTTTAACCCATCAACTTCTTTAATATCAGCTGCAGTAACAACCTTTGGCCCTTTTGCATTAAGAGTTATCATACAACTTTCCTTGCTTTCCAAAAAAAGGTGAACCTGTTTCAAATTCATCACAATTTCAGCTACACTTTCTTTAACTCCTGGTACAGTATCAAATTCATGATTAACATCATCAAATTTAACATCAACAATTGCTGCTCCTTGCAATGAGGACAATAACACTCTTCTTAAAGCGTTTCCCAATGTAAGTCCAAACCCTCTTTCAAGCGGCTCTATAATAAATTTACCATATTTATTGGAATCTCTGTCACTTTTTTCTTTTATAATTTTTGTTGGTTTAACTAATTCTGTCCAATTCCTATATATCATTAAAAAGCCTCCTGGTTATTTAGAGTAGAGCTCTACAATTAACTGCTCATTTACAGGTAAAGTAATCTCATCTCTTTTAGGTAATCTTTTAACTATTCCTCTGAAATTATCTTTGTCAAATTCCAAATATTCAGGGATAGTTCTCCTCTGTGAAGCCTCAATAGTTTCAATAATCTTACTCTTTTCTCTACTCTTTTCCTTAACCTCTACAACATCACCCTCTCTAACTATAAAAGAAGGGATATTAACTTTTCTACCATTAACAGTAAAATGGTTGTGTCTGATTAAGATTCTTGCTTCTCGCCTTGATGTTGCCAAACCTAATTTATAAACTACTGAGTCTAATCTTCGTTCCAATAGTTCTATAAGGTTATCACCGGTAATACCTTTCATTTTATCTGCTTTGTAAAAATAATTTCTAAACTGTTTTTCACTAACACCGTAAATTCTTTTAAGTTTCTGCTTTTCTCTAAGCTGTAATCCATATCCTGTCAATTTTATGGTCCTTTGACCATGCTCTCCTGGAGGATAGTTCCTTTTATCAAAGCCGCATTTATCAGAAAAACATCTGTCTCCTTTTAAAAATAGTTTAACACCTTCTCTTCTACAAAGTTTACAAACTGGTCCTACATATCTTCCCAATTCTTCCTCCTTAAATTATGTTTGTTTTAATTTATACTCTTCTTCTTTTTGGTGGTCTACATCCATTGTGTGGAATAGGGGTAATATCCCTAATCATATTAATTTTAAGTCCAGCTGCTTGCAATCCTCTAATAGCACTGTCTCTACCTGAACCAGGACCCTTTACTAAAACACCCACTTTTTCAAGACCTAATTCCAAAGCCTTTTTAGCAACATCTTGTGCAGCAAGCTGTGCTGCATAAGGAGTGCTTTTCCTTGAACCTTTAAACCCAACATTTCCTCCGCTTGCCCAGCACAATACATTTCCTTTTTTATCTGTAATGGAAATTATAGTGTTATTAAAGGTTGCTCTGATATATGCTAATCCTTCATTAAAAGGTAATTTTTGAACTTTTTTAGTTTTTCTAACTCTTGCCATTAATTATCTCCTTTTGTCTATTTTTTCTTTTTCTTAGCAATAGCTGCTCCCCGAGGCCCTTTTCTTGTCCTTGCATTGGTTCTTGTTTTTTGACCTCTTACAGGCAAGCCTTTTCTGTGTCTAAGTCCTCTATAAGAGCCTATTTCCATAAGTCTTTTAATGTTTTGAGTAACATCTTTACGAAGATCACCTTCAACTTTAAAATTATTATCAATATATGACCTTATTTTAGCAATATCTTCGTCAGTTAAATTAAATGTTCTAACATTTGGATCAACACCTGTTTCTAATATGATTTCTTTGGCTCTGCTTCTACCTATACCGTAAATATAAGTAAGAGCTATCTCGATTCTTTTGTTTTTAGGTAAATCTACACCTGCTATTCTTGCCAAAGCAACTACCTCCTTCTATCCTTGTTTTTGTTTATGTCGTGGATTTTCACAGATTACTCTGATAATACCCTTTCTTTTAATAATTTTGCATTTTGTGCAAATTTTTTTTACACTGCTTCTAACCTTCATTTGTTACTCCTGTAATTATCTTTTTTTGTTTTTCTATAGGTTATTCTACCTTTTGTCAAATCATAAGGTGATAACTCAACTGTAACTTTATCTCCTGGCAAAATTCTTATATAATGCATTCTCATCTTACCTGATATATGTGCTAAAATCTTATGGCCGTTTTCCAATTCTACACGAAACATTGCATTTGGTAAATTTTCCAAAACTGTTCCTTCCACTTCGATAACATCACTTTTGGCCATTTTAACTCCTTAATTATTTTGTTAATATTTCAGGACCATTTTCTGTTACTGCAATTGTATGCTCAAAATGGGCACTTAACTTTCTGTCCTTAGTTACCACTGTCCATTGGTCCTTTAATACTTCCACTTCGTGTGTTCCTTGATTTATCATTGGCTCTATTGCTATAACCAAACCCTTTTTAATTTTAGGTCCCTTTTTTGGCAAACCAAAATTAGGCACCTGCGGTTCTTCATGTAAATTTCTTCCTATTCCGTGCCCAACAAAAGACCTTACAACTGAAAAACCTCTTTTTTCAGCATAAGTTTGTACATTAAATCCTATGTCACCTATTGTATTACCAATAATTGCACTATCTATTCCCTTGTATAATGCTTTTTCAGTTGTTTCAACCAACTTGCTCTTTATTCTGTCACTTTTTCCCACTATTTTGGTAAAAGCAGCATCACCGTAATAACCTTTGTATATAATACCAAAGTCTATTTTTACAAGATCCCCATCCTTAATTATCCTTTTATTACTGGGTATCCCGTGAACAACCTCTTCATTTAAAGAGATACAAACTGATGCCGGAAATCCTGCGTATCCTTTAAAAGCAGGTTTAGCATTTAATTTGAGTGTTCTTTTTTCAGCTATGCTATTTAAGTGTTTGGTGGTAACACCTTCTTCTATATTTTCATAGAGCAAATCTAATATTTCTCTTACTATTTTACAGGATTCTCTTATCCTGTCAATTTCCTCATTGGACTTCAGTATAATCATTATTTATATTGGGATAATATTTCATCTATTGAATTAAAAATAGAATTAATATCTCCTGTTCCTATTACTTCTTTTAAAATTCCTTTTTTGTTATAATACTCTTTTAATGGCTCTGTTTGTTTTTTATATACATCTAATCTTTCCCTGACAGTTTCCTCTTTGTCATCATCTCTTTGATATAATTTACCGCCACATTTATCACAAATGCCTTCTTGGGATGAGGGGCTATATTTTACATGATATACTGCACCACATTCTTTACACATTCTTCTGCCGGTTATTCTCTGAATTATATCTTCATCAGGTACCTCTATGCTAACAACACAATCAAGAGCACTGTCCATTTCATCTAATATATTATCAAGTTCTTCTGCTTGCGCAATTGTCCTTGGGAAGCCGTCAAGTAGATAACCATTTTTACAATCATCTTCCTTTAATCTCTCTCTAATAATTCCTATAACAACTGAATCAGGAACCAATTTCCCATCATTCATATATTTCTGTGCTTCTTTACCTAATTCTGTGCCTTCTCTAACTGCTGCTCTTAAAATATCACCAGTAGAAATTTGAGGAATCTTATATTTCTCAATAATTTTCCCTGCTTGCGTTCCTTTACCTGCTCCTGGAGGTCCTAATAATATAATATTCATTTTAATCCCCCTAAAATATATTTAAATTCCTTTTCTGCCTTTTCTAATAAGACCTTCATAATTTCTGTTAATCATATATGATTCTATTCTCTGCATTACATCAATTGCCACACCAACTACAATCAACAATGAAGTTCCTCCAAAATAAAATGGGACATTAAACTCTTTTAACAAAATTTTTGGTAAAATACAAACAGCTGAAACATAAATTGCTCCCCAAAAAGTAACTCTTGTTAAAACTTTATCTATATATTCAGCGGTTCTTTTTCCTGGTCTAATTCCTGGAATAAAACCGCCATATTTTTTTAAATTATCAGCAACATTGTCACTTCTGAAAGTAATCGCTGTGTAAAAAAAACAAAATCCAAAAATCAGTGCAACATATATTGCATTATAAATTAAAGATGTTGGATGAAAATATCTGTTAAATTCCTGGAAAATAGGTATTTTTATAAAATTAGTCATTGTAGCTGGAAAAAGAAGTATTGATGATGCAAAAATAGGTGGAATAACTCCTGCTGTATTAAGTTTTAAAGGTAAAAAAGTAGATTGACCTCCATAAACTTTTCTGCCCACCACTCTCTTTGCATAATGAATTGGGATACGTCTCTGAGATGTTTCAAAAAAAATAATAGCACCTACAACAACAATTGCCAGAACTAACACAAGCAAAGCAACAAGTAATGATAATTCCCCTGTCCTTATTAATCTTAAAGTATTTATAACAGCACCAGGCAATCTCGTTACTATACCTGCAAAAATTATTAATGAAATACCATTGCCAATACCTTTTTCAGTAATTCTCTCACCTAACCACATAATAAAAACAGTACCAGCAGTTAAGGTAATCATAGTATTAATTCTGAAAATCCAACCTGGGTCTAAAACAACTGATGCTCCTGACGGACTTGTCATTGATTCAAGTCCAACAGCAAGACCAAAACCTTGAACCAAAGAAATTAATACTGTTCCGTATCTTGAATATTGAGTGATTTTTTTATAACCTTCACTACCTTCTTTTTTTAATTGATCTAACTTTGGAATAACAACTGTAAGTAATTCCATAATAATAGATGCAGAAATATAAGGCATAATTCCTAATGCAAAAATGGACAGTTTTCTTAATCCTCCACCTGCAAACATGTCAAATACATTTAACAATGTTCCTTTCATCTGATTAAAAAAAGCACCTAATGCCTGACCGTCTATACCTGGTGTGGGAATATGAATACCTAATCTATATATTAAAAGTAAAATAAAAGTATATATGATTTTCTTTTGCAGCTCACTTAAACCAGAAAAATTCTCAAATTTCTGCGCCTCTTTTTTAAGCTTCTTCATTATTAGCTATCTCTCCTCCCGCTGAGATTATCTTTTCTTTAGCTTTTTCTGAAATCTTGTCTACATTAAATTTTAATTTTTTGGTAATTTCGCCATTACTTAAAATTTTAACACCATCTAATGCTTTTTTTATAATCTTTTTCTCTAATAATGATTCTACAGAAACTGTTTCACCTTCAGAATATTTTTTTTCTATTGTTTCAAGATTAATTATATTATACTTTTTTGAAAAAGGATTTTTAAAACCTCTTTTTGGCAATCTTCTGATTAAAGGCATTTGACCACCTTCAAACGATGCAGGAACCCCTCCACCTGATCTTGAATTCTGACCTTTATGTCCTCTGCCAGATGTTTTACCCCAACCAGAGCCTGGACCTCTGCCAACTCTCTTTTTCTTATGCTTAGCTCCAATATTATTTTTTAAGTTAGATAATATTTTCTCCATTATTTTAACCCTCTAATTTTTAAAATTTCATCTTTGCTCTTTAACATTCTCAAACCTTCTATAGTAGCTTTTACTGCATTATGTGAATTCCTGCTCCCAAGACATTTGGTTAATATATTGTTAATACCACATACTTCCAAAACAGCTTTAACAGAACCACCAGCAATTGTACCTGTTCCTTCACTGGCTGGTTTTAACAGAACTCTACCTGCACCATATTTCCCTACTACTTGAAAAGGTATGGTATTATTTTCAATAGGTACCTTTATTAAGTTCTTTTTTGCTTTTTCAATTGCCTTTCTAATTGCTTCAGGAACTTCTTTAGCTTTACCAAGACCAAATCCCACTGTTCCATTACCGTCGCCAACTACAACAAGTGCGCTAAATGAAAATCTTCGTCCACCTTTTACTACTTTTGTAACTCTTCTTATTTCAACTATTTTTTCTTTAAGATTATTTACATCATCTAACTTAATGCTCAAGATTTCCTCCTTGGTTAAAATTTTAATCCAGCTTCTCTGGCACCATCTGCTAATGCTTTTACTTTGCCATGATATAAATAGCCGTTTCTATCAAATACTACACTATTTATCTTTTTTTCCAACAGTTTTTCACCAATTAATTTACCAATTACTTTAGCAGCTTCTTTATCTTTAGTAGATTTTAATTCTTCTCTCAATCCTTTATCCAAAGACGATGCACTTGCCAAAGTTGTTCTATTTATATCATCAACTGCCTGAACATATAAATATCTATTGGATTTAAAAACTACCAATCTGGGTCTTTCAGGAGTTCCCTTTATTTTCTTTTTAGATCTTAATCTTCTTCTCTGATACCTTTCTTTTACAAAATCTTTTTTTATCATTATTTACACCTCTATTTAGCTGTTTTTCCTGCTTTTCTAATTATTTTTTCATCAACATATCTTATTCCTTTACCTTTGTATGGCTCAGGTTTTCTAAAAGATCTGATTTTGGCAGCTACACTCCCTACCAATTCTTTATCAAAACCTTTAATTGAAATTAAATTTCTCTCCACTTTAATCTCTATATTCTCAGGAATTTGAAATTCAATTGGATGCGAATATCCAAGAGCTAACTTTAAAATTTTTCCTGCAATTTCGGCTCTATATCCAACTCCTTCCAATTGAAGCTGTTTTACAAATCCTTTTGATACACCTATAATCATATTATTCACTACAGCTCTTGCAGTTCCGTACATTGATTTTGCAAATTTATTTTCACTTTTTTTAACAACTATAATAGAATTACCTTCCTCTTTAAGTTCAATAACAGGAGGAAACTTTTTCTCTAATTTGCCTAATGGTCCTTCTACATTTATATAAGTTCCGTTTTTAATTGATACCTTTACTTTATTAGGTATCTCTACAGGTAATCTGCCTATTCTGGACATTTATTATCTCCTTTTTACCAAATTTCACAAATAACTTCGCCACCAATATTTTGTTTTTTTGCATCTCTATCAGTAATAATACCTTTGGATGTTGTTAAAATTCTAACACCAATACCATTTTTGTATGGTCTAATATTTTTGGCTCCTACATACTTCCTTAAACCTGGTTTGCTAACTCTTCTTATTTCATTAATAATAGGTCGTTTTGTAGCATCATATTTTAAATAAACCCTAATATAAGACCCTTTTCCTTCAGTGGCAACCTTGTAATTTTTAATAAAGCCATTTTCTTTCATAATCTGCACAATACCTTCTATAACTTTGGAGTATAACAAATCTACATATTCTTTATTAACCATTTGTGCATTTCTTATTCTTGTTAATGAATCTGCAATTGGATCTGTAACCATTTTATTCTCCTTACCAGCTTGCTTTTGTTATTCCTGGGATTTCACCATTTGATGCTAACTTCCTAAAACATAATCTGCACATATCAAAATCTCTCAAATATGCCCTTGATCTTCCGCATAAAGGACATCTATTATATTCTCTGACTTTAAATTTTTTTGGTTTTAAATGTCGTAAAACCCAACTCTTTTTTGCCAACTTTTCCTCCTTCTATTTTCTAAAAGGCATACCTAAAAATTCTAATAATTTTTTTGCCTCTTCATCTGTTTTAGCAGTTGTGACAATATTAATACCAACACCTTTTACTTTGTCAATTTTGTCATAATCTATCTCAGGAAAAATTAAATGCTCCCTTACGCCAACTGAATAGTTGCCTCTACCGTCAAATGCCTTAGCTGACACCCCTCTAAAATCTTTAACTCTTGGCAATGCAATATTAATGAATTTGTCTAAAAATTCGTACATTTTACTTTTTCTCAATGTTACCATACAACCTATAGGCATACCTGTTCTTAGTTTGAAAGTGGCAACTGACCTCTTGGCTCTTCTGATGATAGCTTTTTGGCCTGTAATAAGTGTAAGCTCATTTACTGCATTATCAAGAATTTTAATATTTTGAGTTGCTTCTCCAACACCCATATTAACAACTACCTTTTCTATTTTAGGTATTTCCATTATATTTTTGTAATTAAATTCTTTTTGCAATTTGGGAACAACTTCGTTTTTATAAATATCATATAATCTTGGCATTATTTATATTCCCCCTTTTAAACTCTAATCAAATTCATGCCCACATTTAACACAAATTCTTATTTTTTTATTCATTTCATCATCAATTTTCATTTTTGTTCTAACACCTTTTTTGCATGAATCACAGTAAAGCAAAACATTGGATATATGTATAGGTGCCTCTTTTTTTACTATACCGCCTTCAGGATTGCCATAACTTGGCTTTTGATGTTTTGTAATAATATTAACACCTTCAACAATGATTCTCTCTTTTTTAGGAAAAGATTTTAATATTTTTCCACTTTTACCTTTATCTTTACCTGTTAAAACAATAACTGTATCATCTTTTTTTACATGCATTTAATTCCCCCTATAGAACTTCTGGTGCAAGAGATATAATTTTCATAAAATTTTTAGCCCTTAATTCTCTTGCAACAGGTCCGAATATCCTTGTACCAACAGGTTCAAACTGATTATTTAATAATACTGCTGCATTTTCATCAAATCTTATATATGTTCCATTAGGCCTTCTAATTTCCTTTTTTGTCCGAACAATAACAGCTTTGAATACATCACCTTTTTTAACTTTTGAATGTGGTAAAGCGTCTTTAACAGAGACAACTACAATATCACCAATAGTTGCATACCTTCTCCTGCTTCCACCAAGAACTTTAATACACATCATTCTTTTTGCACCACTGTTATCTGCTGAATTTAATATTGACTGTACTTGAATCATCTTTTAATACCTCATTAAATAATTTTTCTTTCCAATATTTCAACTAATTGCCATCTTTTTCTTTTACTTAAAGGTCTGCTCTCTTTAATTAATACCTTATCACCTATATTACATTCATTATTAGGGTCATGTGCCATAAATTTTTTATGTTTCTTTATCCTTTTCCCGTACAGTGGATGTCTTTGAAGTCTTTCAACTCTAACAACAATTGTTTTATCAGTTTTATTACTACTAACTATCCCCACTAATTGTTTGCCACCTGATTTCTTTTTAACTTCATTCATCTTTATTTACCCTCTTTGGATTTTTCAGTTAAAATTGTTAAGATTCTTGCTATATCTTTTTTAGCTCGTTTTAATTCTGAAGTTTTTTCCAATTGTCCTGTTGCCTGCTGAAACCTCAAATTAAAATACTCTTTTTTACTTTCAGTTAATTTACTTTTTAAATCTTCTATATTTAATTCTCTAAGTTCAGATGCTTTCATCTTAATCCTCACTACTTACAATTTTTGTTTTAATAGGTAGTTTATGTGCAGCTCTTTCAAGGGCAGTTAAAGCCACTTCTTTTGAAACTCCTGAGATTTCATAAAGCATTGTGCCTCTTTTAACTACAGCAACCCATTCTTCAGGTGCACCTTTACCTTTACCCATCCTTGTTTCAAGAGGTTTTTTAGTAAGAGGTTTATGTGGAAATATTCTAATCCACATTTTTCCGCCTCTTTTGGCATGTCTGGATATTGCTATCCTTGCAGCTTCTATCTGTCTATTGTTAATTTTTCCAGGTTCTAATGCTTGCAACCCATATTCACCAAATGACAAATCATTACCTTTTGTAGCAATCCCTTTTATCCTACCTTTTTGCTGTTTTCTATATTTTGTTTTCTTGGGCATTAACATAGTTATCTTCTCCTAAAGCTTAATATTTGCTTCTCCTCTTTGAATTTTTTCACCATGGAATATCCAAACTTTAATACCAATAATACCATAAGTTGTTAATGCTTCTACAAAACCGTAATCAATATCAGCTCTTAAAGTATGGAGAGGCACCCTGCCCTCTCTGTACCATTCTGTTCGAGCCATTTCAGCACCAGCCAACCTTCCGGCACAACTTATTTTAATTCCTTCAACACCATATTTTCTCGCATTAGCAACACTTCTCTTCATAGCTCTTCTAAAAGCCACCCTACGCTCCAATTGAAATGCTACATTTTCAGCAACCAATTGGGCATTAGTTTCTGGAGTTTTTATTTCATTAATATTAATAATAGGATCAATTTTGAATTGTTTTTTAATTTCATCTTTTGTTTTTTCTATTTCCACACCCTTTTTACCAATAATCAATCCTGGTCTCGCTGTATTTATAGTAATTTTAATTTTATTTGCAGCTCTCTCTATCTGTATTTTTGCTATTCCTGCATGGTATAATTTCTTTTTTAAATATTTTTTTATTTTAAAATCTTCGTGTAAATATTGAGTATAATTTTTTTCTGCAAACCATTTAGAGTCCCACTCTTTTAAAATTTTTAACCTCAGTCCTATTGGATTAACTTTTTGTCCCAATTATCTACCTCCCCTTATATTTCTTTTAACACAACTGTTACATGACTTGTTTTTTTTCTGATAATTGTTGCCCTGCCCATTGCTCTTGGGCTATATCTTTTTAATACTGGTCCTTCATCAACAAAAATCTTATCTATAATTAGATTGTCAATATCAATTTTACCTGTTTCCATTGCATTTGCAACAGCTGAATCTATAAGTTTCTTAACAGGTTTGCATGCTACTCTTTTACCTAACTTTAACAATTCTAAAGCTTGTTCAACCTTTTTCCCTCTAACTTGGTCAGCAACATACCTAACTTTTCTTGGGGACATTCGCAAATATCTAAGTTTGGCTTTAATTTCCATTTAATAACTCCTACTTTTTCTTTTTAGCTTTTTTATCAGCACCATGCCCATAATAAGTTCTTGTAGGCGAGAATTCTCCAAGCTTATGACCTACCATTTCTTCTGTAATAAATACTGGTATAAATTTTCTTCCATTATGAACACCAAAAGTAAAACCAACCATTTCAGGGATTATTGTAGAACGTCTTGAATAGGTGTTGATAATTCTTTTACCTCGTTCATATTTTTCCAATTTTTCAAGAACATGATAATCTACAAATGGTCCTTTTTTTAAGGATCTTGGCATGATTATTTTCTCCTCTTAATAATATATTTATCTGTAACTTTATTTTTTCTCGTTTTACGTCCCTTTGTTATCCAACCCCATGGAGAACATGGATGTCTACCACCAGACGACCTTCCTTCTCCTCCACCTAATGGGTGATCAACTGGGTTCATTGCAACACCTCTAACTTGAGGTCGTCTTCCTAACCATCTGGATCTTCCTGCTTTACCAAGTGAAATATTTTCATGGTCAAGGTTACCAACCTGACCTATGGTAGCCATACATTTCAAATTTACTTTTCTAATTTCACCTGACGGTAATTTTAAAATAGCATATTTACCTTCTTTTCCAGATAACTGACAAAAAACTCCTGCACTTCTTGCTAATTGTCCACCTCTTTGAGGAGTGAGCTCTATATTATGAACTATAGTACCAACAGGAATATTTGCAAGAGGTAAAGCATTGCCTATTTTAATATCTGCATTAGGTCCTGCTTCTATAATATCGCCTACTTTTAAATTTAAAGGTGCTAAAATATATCGTTTTTCACCGTCAACATAATTAATTAAGGCAATATTTGCACTCCTGTTAGGGTCATATTCTATTGAAGCAACTTTACCTGGCACATCAAACTTATTTCTTTTAAAATCAATGATTCTATATTTTTTCTTATATCCGCCACCTCTATGCCTAACTGTTATTCTTCCATAATTGTTTCTACCGCTATTTTTATTTAAAGTTACAACCAAACTCTTTTCAGGACTATCTTTTGTAACTTCCTCTTTGGTTAAAACCGATTTATATCTAATAGCCGGTGATGTTGGTTTAAATAGTTTAACACCCATAAGAATCCCCTTATTCTAAGAAATTAATTTTTGAGCCTTCTTCTAAAGTAACATATGCCTTCTTAAAACCAGGCCTTCTTCCCATATATCTTCCGTATCTTTTAGGCTTGGATTTAATATTTAAAACATTTACTTTTTTAACTTTCACATTAAATAATTGCTCCACTGCTTTTTTAATTTCAGGCTTTGTAGCTTTTCTATCTACAACAAACCCTACTTTATTTTCACCTAAGTCTTGAAGCCCCGTAAGTTTTTCAGTAATTAATGGAGATTTTATTATATCATAATATGACTTCATTAAGTTCCTCCTAAGATAAAAGCCTTTCTTCAATTTTTGCTAATGAATCTTTTGCAATTAACAAATATTCATACTTTAAAACATCAAAAACATTTAACCCTTCAGATTCTAAATATTTTATATTAGGAATATTTCTACTTGAAATTTTAAGATTGTTATTGTCATTATCAATTAAAGTAGCACTATTTATAGTAGTTGGGTATTTATTGGGAAGTATTATTGGC
>CAZBLP010000046.1:0-16165 GCA_964492825.1 uncultured bacterium | reverse complement strand
ATTTTCAAATTTTTTATTATTGAAAACTAAATTTCATCTGCATTAATGTATCAGTTATATTTTTAATAAAAATCTTTGCAGAAGAATCTAAAAATTTTTCAACAAAACTTTTTTTCTTTTCAATGTATACTATCTCAGGTTCTTCGTTAAATTTAACTTCTTTTTTAATTAATGCTATTAAATCTGAAAAATTGCCAAGTTTATCCACAAGCTTCAGATTTAAGGCCTGTGTGCCTGTAAAAATTCTTCCATCAGCTATTTTTTTTAATTGAAGCAAAGGTATATTTCTGCCTTTGGACACATCTGAAAGAAACTGATTGTATATGGAATTAATTACAGTTTGCAAAAGTTTTTTATCCTCATCTGTTGCAGGTCTGAAAGGATTACCGACATCTTTGAACTTGCCACTTTTAACAACAACTGCATTAATCCCCAATTTATTAAATAATTTTTCAAAATTTGTAAATTCTATTATAACTCCAATACTACCTGTAATTGTACCAGGGTTTGCAATAATTTTATTGCATGCTGAAGCAACATAGTATGCTCCTGATGCTGCTACACTCTGCATATAAGCATAAATTTTTTTGCTTTTTCTTGTTTTTAAAATTTCTCTGTAAATTTCTTGAGATGGTACAACTGCTCCTCCAGGTGAATTTATTTTTATAACAATTGCTTTAATATTTTTGTTTTTTTTGAATTTTTCAAGCTGATCAAGAAAATTTTTACTATCCCTAATGATTCCTTTTAATTCGATTACTCCAATGCTGTTCTTTTTTGTTGCCAAATTTTCTTCATAATTTCCTTTCCCAAAAAAAGAAATTATTAACATTAAAATTCCAATAAAAATTATAAATGTAAATAATACAGTAAAAAAAATTTTAACTAATGGATGTTCAAAAAATTTTCTAAACATTTCCACCTGCTGTAAACAGATAATAAAAAGTAAAAATATACAAAATTATTACAACAATAGAATCTAACCCAAACCTCAAAAATCTTTTCTCTGATCTGTATACCATACCTGCAACAATAATACTTGTGACAATTATAAAAACAGTAGAAGTTAATAAATTTACATGTGATGCATCAGTGTAAAGCGAATTTGAGCCTGAATGATAAAAAAAATCGGAAAAACCAAGTATGGAAACATTGAAAAAATTACTTCCCAAAATATTTCCACCAGCCATGCTAATAGCTCCCAGCTTAATTGCAGATACTGATACCACTATTTCAGGCAATGATGTTGCCAGAGCCAAAAACAATGAACCGACAAAAGTGGAGCCAAGTCCTGTAATTTTGGCAATTTCATCACATGCATAAGTAATGCTTATACCTGCTGCAACTATTAATACAGCATTTATAAAAAAAATAAAAAAAATTTTTTTTAAACTAATATATGGTTGTTCTTTATTATTTTTTGGGACAATTTTCTCTTTTTTTGCATTTCTATACAAGATAAAAGAGCCGGAAATGTAAATAAACAGTATAAAAATAGTGTATATGCTGAAAGAATGAAAAAAAACAATATCATTACCAGTAATTATCCCAAGTGTAGCAATAGCTGTAATTATAATTGCAAAACATGCTGTTAAAACATTTCCTTTATCAAAAATTCTGATTACCTGAGTCTTCCGGATAATAATGTCACAAAAGCTAAGTACTGTTAAATTTAATAAGTTACTACCTAAAATATTGCCCCAAGCAAGGTCTACTTCTTTTACAAATTTAACAGAAGATATTGTAGTAATAAGTTCTGGCAAAGAAGTTACAGCACCTAAAAGGATTAATCCAATAAATCCTTTACCCAGCCCTGTTTTATCAGCTAAGGTGTCACCATATTGAGAAAGTTTTCTCCCACAATAGAATATTATTATTAATGAAATTACAAATTTTATCCATACCATCAGATTGAATTTTAATAAAAAATGTTACAATAAAAAATTATTGATGAATTTTACTTAATCATGAAAAACATAAAATATTCAACTAAATCAGAGTTTTTTAAGGCTGATTCTGTATTAAAATATCTCCTATTTTTGCCAGAGGTTCATCTATTTTTTTATATTGTTGTATTTCTTTTTCTTCTTCTTTTGTTAAATAATCTCTAATGCTCAGTGAAATTTTTCTTTGTTCTTTATCTATATTTTTAATAACAGCAGTAACTTTATCTCCTACTTTATAAATATCTTCCGGATTTTTAACCCGTTCTGTTGAAATTTGGGAAATATGTACAAGCCCTTCTATTTCATTACCTAAATTAACAAAAAGACCAAACGATTCAATATTTGTGACATTACCTTCAATAATATCTCCCTCTTTATGATTTTCCAAAAATGTTTTAAAAGGATCGTCAAAAAGATGTTTAATGCTAACATGGAACTTCTTGTTTTCTTTATCCAAATCTATAATTATTCCTTCAACTTCTTGTCCAACTGCATAATTCTCCTTTAAATCTACAAATCTTTTTGTCCATGAAATATCGTTTTTATGTATAAAAGCATTTTCATCTTCGCCAACATCAACAAACAAGCCAAATGGGCTTATGCTCCTAATTGAACCTTTTATCCTATCTCCAACTTTATATTTTGATTCCAATATTTCCCAAGGAGTTGGCAATATCGCCTTCAAACTTAAAGAGATTCGCTGTTCTTCTATATTCACTTCTTTTACCATTACTTCCACTATTTCACCTAATTGAAGAATTTTTGAAGGATGAATTTTTTTCCTTGTCCAGCTTATTTCCGATACATGCAAAAGGCCATCCACTCCAGGCTCTAATTCTATAAAAGCTCCAAAATCCTGTAGAGAAACAACTTTTCCTTTGATTTTTTTACCAGATTTGTATTTTTCTTCTGCATTTTCCCATGGATTAGGATTAATATGTTTAATGCTTAAAATTATTTTATCTTTTTCTTTATCAAGTTCAACTATTTTACACTTGATAATATCTCCCCGTCTTAAATAATTTTTAGCTGATTTTACTCTACCCCAGCTAATATTGGAGGCAGGTAAAAATCCGTAAATATTAGCACCAAAATCTATTGTAGCTCCTTCATCTTTAACAAAGTTAATTTTACTCTCTATGATTTTATTTAATTCCAGATTAGAGTATATCTTTTCTTTTTTTCTATTAAGAGACTCTTCAAGTAATGTTTTTCTGTCAAGAACCACATTAAAATTTTTCTCGTTTAAATTAATAATTTTAAAATCGTAATATCTGTTTAAGAAAAAATTCAAATTTTTAACAGGCCTAATATCAGCTAATGAATATGGCAGAAATGCTTTAATACCTTTTAAATCTACTTCAAAACCTCCGTTAATCTTTTTTGTAACAAAGCCATTAATAACTCTTCCATCTTCAAAAAATTCTTTGATTTTCCCCCAAGCCATTAATTGAATGGCTTTTTTCCTTGATAATCTAATTCTTCCAAATCCATCTTCTTTACTTACCACAAAAACTTCAACTTCTTCACCAGGCTTAACTGTAATTTCGCCATTTTCATTGGTGAATTCATGTAAAGGGACAAACCCCTCAGATTTAAAGCCCACATTAATCATAACTCCTTTGTCCTGAACTTCAATTACAGTGCCTTTAATAATGGTTTTTTCTTCAATTTCAAGCTCTGCAAGGCTTTTTTCAAACAATTCTTGAAAATTTTCTTCTGTGTTTGCTTTTACTTCCTCCATTTATTTACATCCTCCTCTTTTTAAAATTTCTAAAAAATCTAGTTACCATAATGCTATAAATAAATCAAAACTTTTTTACAGTAGCAATAACTTCATCAATTACAAACTGTGGAGTTGACGCGCCAGCAGTAATTCCAACAGTTTTCTTATTTTTAAACCACTTTTTTTGCAATTCGTCTTTATTTTCTATATGATAAACACTATCCAAATATTTCATTGATAATTCTTTAAGCCGTGTTGTGTTAGCGCTGTGCTTGCCGCCGATAACAATCATAATATCCACTTTTTTGGCAATATCTACAGTTTCCTTTTGCCGCTTTGAAGTTGCATCGCAAATTGTGTTGAAAACTCTAATTTCTCCTTTAATTTTTATAAGTTTTTCACAAATTTCCTTAAAATTTTTAAAATATTGTGTTGTTTGGGCAACCACACCTATTTTTCTTTTATTTTTTTTTTGCAGAAAATCTATAAACTCTTCAGATTCAGGCGAGGAAACTATTAGCGATTCCTTTTTGTTAGTAAAGCTGTAAATAGCTTTTACTTCAGGATGACCATTGTCTCCAATAATAATAACAAAATATTTTTCATTTACCAATTTTTCAACAATTTCATGTATTTTTTTTACAAAAGGACATATGGCATCAATTATTATATTGTGATTTTTTTTTAAAAGCTCTATTAAATGTTTTTCAACACCATGTGATCTTAAAATAACAACGCTTTCTTTTATTTTAGAGACATCTTCTAATTTAACATGCAAGATATTTCTCTCTTCCAGTTTCTTTACAATGTCATTATTATGGATGATATGGCCAATTGTAAAAATATTTTTATTTTTATATTCATCAGCTGATTTTAATGCCACATCCACGGCTCTTTTTACCCCAAAACAAAATCCTCCTGATTTTACTAATTTAATTTCCATTAATTTTCTCCATTATTTCTATAATTTTATTTACTACTTCATCCAAATTCATTTTGGAGGTATCAATATAAATTGCATCTTCAGCTTGTTTTAATGGTGCTATCTCTCTTGTGGAATCATTTTTGTCTCGTTGTTTAATTTCTAATAAAATTTTATTATAATCAACATTTTCCCCTTTTTCTTTTAATTCTTTACATCTCCTTTCTGCCCTAACCTCATCAGAAGCATCCAGATAAAATTTATATTTTGCATCAGGAAAAATAACAGTTCCAATATCTCTTCCTTCTAACACACACTTCTGTTTTAACCCTATTTCTCTTTGCAATGTTCCAAGATAATTTCTTACAACCTTTTTTTTGGAAATATCAGATGCAAGCATACTTACTCTGTTTTCATAAACTTTTTCCGTAAAATCTTTATTATTAAAATAAATTCTGCTGTTTTTAAAATAGATTTTATCTTTAATTTCCTTACATAGATTTTCAAGTTTTTTATCTTTGTCAAAAATCTTTTTTTCATCAGCTAATAATCCAACAAGCCTGTACATTGCACCTGTGCTTATATATTCATAACCTGTTTTCTCAGATAAAATTTTTGCAATGCTGCTTTTACCGGCACCTGAAGGGCCATCTATTGCAATAACATCAATTTTTCTCATAAAAACCTCCTGCTTTTTGCTCTGAATATAAAAATCAGAATTAGATTTAGAGATTAGGATTTGAGGTTTATTTTTTGTAAAATCCAATCCTAAATCTATATTGACTATTATCTATAGACTAACAATTATTGCTATTAAATAAAATTTTACTCTTTAATACTACCTTATCCATTTTTAAATTTTTCATTGATTATCTTTTCCAATGTTTCTATAAATTTTATATTCTCTTCCATTTTTCCTACTGTGACTCTCAATGCTTTTGAATATCCGAAACTTTTAAGAGATCTGATTATCACACCTCTTTTTAAAAACTCTTCAAAAATAATATCATTATCTTGGCTTGTTTGAAAAAAAATAAAATTAGCATTGCTTTCAAGATAATCAATGTTTAACCTTTTTAATTCTTTGTATAAATAAATTTTACCCTTCTTTACTTCATTTAAAATATAATCAGCATAATAAGAATCACTTAAAGCTTCAAAAGCTGCAATTTGAGCAAAGCCGTTTACATTAAAAGGCTGTCTTACCCTGTTTAAATAACTGATGATTTTTTTATTTGAAATTCCATATCCTATTCTTAAGGAAGCAAGTCCGTATAATTTAGAAAATGTTCTTAAAATCAAAATATTTTTATTAGGATATTTTTTTATAAATTCAACACTTTTAAAAGCTTTATCTTTATTAGCAAACTCTATATATGCTTCATCTATTACAATTAGTACATTTTCAGGAACAGCTTTTATAAAGTTTTCAACCTCTTCCTTTGTAACCATTGTTCCTGTGGGATTGTTTGGATTGCAAATTATTACAATTTTTGTCATATTGTCAATACATTCTATAATTCCATCCAAGTTAAATTTGTAATTCTGTAAAGGTATTTCTGTATATTTCCCATTAGTGGTGGAAGCAGATATTTTATAAAATGAAAAAGTTGGAAAACATGAAACAACCTTTTCATTTTTATATAAAAATGTCCTGTAAGTAAGTTCAATTATTTCATTAGAGCCATTGCCAATAATGATATTATCTGTATCAATGTTTAATGTTTCAGATAATTTCTCTTTTAAACTTACACAGTTACCATCAGGATATATATGAGCATTTTCAGAGTATTTTTTTAATTTTTCAATTACCTTTGGAGATGGGCCAAAAGAATTTTCATTTGAAGCTAATTTAATTAAATTTACGAGGTTATACTTTCTTTTAACATCTTCTATGCTCATTCCTGCTCTGTAAGGCTTTATTTTATCAATATTAATAGCTGTTTTTATCATTTTATCCCTCAAAATTTTCCAAATAAACTTTTACACTATTTGCAGCAGTTGCACCGTCACCAACAGCAGTTGCAATCTGCCTAAGTGTTTTAATTGTAACATCACCTGCAGCATAGCAGCCTTCCACATTTGTGGCTTTTTCATTATCAGTTACAATATAGCCAGCTTTATCAGTTTCTACAAAACCGTTTAAAAATTCTGTATTAGGTGATAATCCGATAAAGACAAAAACACCGTCCACATTTAACTCCTTAATATCTCCGCTATCTTTTTCTTTTATAACAATTTTTTCCACACCTTTTTCATTACCATGGATTGCTTCAGGAATATAATTTAAAACAGTTTCTATCTTATTATTACCAAAAACTCTTTCCTGATAAATTTTATCAGCTCTGAATTCTTTTCTTCTGTGTATCAGGTAAATTTTTTGTGCAAATTTGGTTAAAAACAGTGCTTCATCAAGCGCAGAATTTCCACCTCCTATAACTGCAACAACCTGATCTTTGAAAAAAGCTCCGTCGCAAGTTGCACAATAAGAAACACCTCTGCCTGCAAATTCTTTTTCTCCCGGAATGCCTATATTTCTATATTTTGTACCTGTTGCTATTATTAATACTTTACTTTTGTAGACCTGCTCACCTGCATCAATAAGAAAAAGATTGTTTTTCTTATCAATTTTTTTAACTTCAACTCCTGTTTTTATTTCTGCCCCAAATTTTTTAGCCTGGTTTTCAAAACTGTTCATAAGTAAAAAACCATTTATCGGCTCAACAAATCCGGGATAATTTTCTACTTCAGCAGTAACTGTAACCTGACCGCCTACAATTGCTTTTTCAAGAATTAATGTTTTAAATCTGCTTCTTGCTGTATAAATTGCAGAAGTTAATCCTGCAGGACCAGAACCTATTATTATTACGTCGTAAATATCCATTTAAACCTCCATTAATTTATTGAAAATTTTTCTGATTTCCGTTTTAGCATTAATAATACTTTCTAATTCTTTTTTTTCAATCAACTGATTGTTTTCAATATAAATTTTATCTGTATGAGTTTCTGTATGCATTCGAATAAGGTTTTCAATTGTTCTTAAAAAAAAGTATTTTTTATATAAAATTTTAAAATCTTGTTTGCTTAAAAGATTTTTTTTGCTTAAATAAACAAGATTGTCAAAAGTATTCCCATATTTGTAAACAATTTTATTTTTCAACATTAACACTTGCACTATAAATTCAACATCAATTATTCCGCCAGCACCATTTTTAATATCTATTATTTTGTCAGACTCCATACCTTCTTCTACTTCAATTCTTTTTCTAATTCTCAAAACTTCCTTTATATCATTCTTGTTTAGATTTTTTTCTTTTATAACTTTTTTAATAAAATCTAAAGTTTTTTCTGCAAGAATTTTATTGCCCTCAACAACCCTTGCTTTTAAAAGAGCTTGTAATTCCCAAATAGCAGAACTGTTACAATGGTAATCTTTAAACGATTCAAATGTTGTAACCAATGTACCTGAATTACCTGATGGTCGAAGTCTGGTATCTATTTCATATATTATGCCGTTTTTAGTTCTAATTGAAAGAAAAGAGATTAACCTTTGTAAAAATCTTGAAAAATATTCTATACAGCTTAAACCTTTTTCTGATGAGGTATTTTTTCCAATTATTAAAATTATATCAAGGTCAGATGAAAAATTTAATTCTCTGCTGCCAAATTTTCCAAGCCCAAGAATTATAAACTCAGTATTGATTTTGCCATATCTTTTTTCAAATTCTTTTTTTACAACCTTTACACTTTCAGAAAACAATGTATCTGCTATAAAAGTCAGCTGCTTTACGACTTCTATAATATTAACCTGCTGGTTTAAAAAATGCAGTCCTAATCTTAAATGTTCCTTTTGTTTGTAAATTCTTAAATTTTCCAAAATATCCTCATAACTTAATGAGTTTAGAATTATAGTAGCTACTTCTTCTTTAAATTCATTTTTGTTTTTTTTAATTTTAAAAAAATCTGTAAAAAATACTTCTTCAAAAATTTCTCTATATTTTAAAATTATATTTGAAAGATATACACTTTTGGAGAAGATATTCATTAATACTTCTATAACAATCTTGTTTTGTAATAAAAAAGAGATATATCCCGAGTTAAATTTTAATTTATCAATTAAATTTAAAAAGTTGATTATAATAGTATCTCTGTTCTGGTATTTTTTTAATGGTTTAAAGATATGTAAAAAAACATCTTTTATTTTATTTTTTGTTTCTTCTGGTAATGAATGCAAAAAAGTAATCAAAGTACTGCAAATAGACTCATTAAGATTATATTTTTTTAAAAATTCGTAAATTTTTACTTTGTCTGTCTCATCTAAAAAATTGTCATTATTTTGGGATTTCAACATTAATCCCTTAAACATGATAAAATTATTAAAAATTTTATGAACTTTTTTTCTTATGTTAAACTGATATTCGAGAAAAAAGTTTACATTTTTAAAACCGAAATAATATGAAATTATTTTTAATTCATTACTATTTTTTGGTAGAGAATGAGTCTGTTTTTCATGAAGTATTTGAATTTTATGCTCAAGGTTTCTCAAAAATTTATAAGCAAAAATTAGAAAATCCACATCTTTATTGCTTAAAAATTTATATTTTTTTATTGTTTTAAAAAATTTCACACAATTTCTTTCTCTGATATCAACATATTTCCCACCGAAAATAAGCTGTATAGCCTGCATAATGAATTCTATTTCTCTTATTCCTCCTATACCCAGTTTAATATTATTAAATGAATCTTTATGATTTATTGAGTTGTTGATTTTTTGTTTCATTTGCAGGATTTCTTCTGCAACACGAAAATCAAGATTTCTTCTGTAAATAAAAGGCTTTAATCTATTAAGCAGCTTTAAACACTCATGAATATTTCCTGCAACTGGAAAAGCTTTTAACAAAACACCTCTTTCCCAAATTCTGCCAAAATTTTCATAATAAAATATTGCATTTTCTATATCCATTGCAATAGGACCGTTTATCCCGTCAGGCCTTAACCTGAGATCAACTCTAAAAACAAAACCATCTTCCGTGATATCATTAATTACACTTGTTAAAGTTTCAAAAAAGTTAATGTATATATGTTTAAGTTTGTTACTATTATTAGTATTAGTATAAAAATAAATTAGATCAATATCTGACGAAAAATTCAAATCTTTTCCTGCTAATTTTCCCATACCCAAAATAATAATTGAAGATAAATCAATATGTTTGAAAAGATTTTTTTGCAACCATCTTATTGAATATTCAAGAAAAGCTGCTGCTAAATCTGATAATTGGAATGTTGTAGATTCAAGTGACACTAATTTACAAATATCTTGAACGCCTATTCTTAAAAATTCTTGTTGCTTAACATATCTAAGTTTCTTTTTAAATTCGGAAAGCTCCGTTACGTTGGAGCAAAACTTTTCCAGGCTTAAAAGAAAATCTTTTTTGTTTTTAACTATATTTAAATTGTTTTTTTTCAACAGAAAGTTTAGAAAATAGTCTGGATTTTTTGCTATTATTCCAACAAGGAAAGGGGAAAAAGAAGCAATTTCCACTAAGATTTTTACATTTACAGCCTTTATTTCAAATTTTTCAATTTTACTTATAATCTTTTCAATATTTAAAAGTGTAAAATCTGGTAAAGCAGTTTTGGAAATTTCATTTAAAAAATTATCAAATAATAAAGGTTGTTTTTCTTTTATTGAATTTAAAAGATAAATATTTGTTTTATTAAAAGTCAGTTTGTTTTTTTGGATTATTGCTTCCATAAAATATTACCAAACCTCCTGAAAACACAATTAAAATACCACCTATCAAAGTAGACAGAGAAGGTATTTCTTTTAAAAAAAATATTCCAAGCAGTATAGACCCAACAACTTCTGTATATCCTAAAAGTCCTGCAAATTGGGCTTTTATTTTTTCCAATGCTTTTAAATACATAATAGGGGCAACAAAAGAGTGTGTAATGCCTATTATAATTAAAATAAAAATTGAATTAATATTAAAGTAAAACAAGTTTGTTTTTAAAAACAAAAAAAGCAAGAAAAGAATAAAAGTAAATAGTCCTTGATAAAACATGAAAACCAGATAATTTATTTTTATAATAACTGATTTTGCAATAACTACAGAAAGACCATAACATATTGCTGAAATTAAGCCTAAACTTATACCATAAATATCTCGTTGATGTATAGAGATATTTTTATTAGGAAAAAATATAAATATCAGACCTAAAATTGCCAGCAACAGAGATATGCAAGTAATTACTTCAAGTTTTTCACGCAGTATAATAATAGAAAAAATAAATACAAAAATAGGAGCCAAATAATGAGAAAATATTGCATTGGAAATGGAAGTAAGTTGATATGCGTAAAAAAAGGTAGTTGCATTTGTCAAAAAAAGTAATGTTGTAAGAGAAATAACAGGTAAAAGTTTTTTGTCTAATGACAAGTTAAGTTTTATCTTGCATATATATAATGATAGCAAAACAAAGCCTATTGAAGTTGTCATTAATGTAAAAGCAATTGGATTGATATTAAATTTATTTAAAATTATACCATAAGTACTCCAAATAAAAAATGACAAGATTATATAAATAAAATTTTTCAAAATATCTTCCACTATATTTATTGTGCCTATATAATCATCTTTAATACAAAATTCAAGAAAATATTATTAATATTTTTTATATACACAAGTATCTTTTTTGCACCTACTATTTCCAAGCTACAAAATCAACATTAAATTATCAAAAAGAAGTCCAAAAGTTTGTTCAATGCAGAATTTTTTACTACTAAAAACAGTATTGCAACGCGTTTAAAACCTGTTTTTAAATTTTGAAATAGTTATAGTTTATTTTTAATTGAAAAAACAGCATATTTTTGATACAATATTTAAAAATAGTATGATTTAAAATTATAAATGCACGTATGAGTTTCATAAATTTAAATTGTATTAAAAATAGATTCAGGGAAGGAGGAACATGGAAAAAAATATTTTAAAAACAAGTGTGTTTGGAGCATTGGAGAAAAAAGCAATAAATATAAAAATTCTTGATTTGAAAAAACTTGAAAGTTTCACTGATTATTTTATTATTATAAGCGGTACGTCTAATAAGCATGTTCAGGCTATTGCAGATAGCATAAAAGAGGAGAACAAAAAAAATAATTATCCATTATTTGGAGAAGAAGGTTATAAAGAAGCCAAATGGATTTTACTTGATTATGGAGATGTGATAATTCATGTTTTTGATGAAGAAGTGAGAGATTTTTATGATATTGAAGGTTTGTGGTTTGAAGCAGATAAAATTGATTTAGAGAGTTTGGCACTTGAGGATAAAGCTTAGATTTTTATTTATTGGGAAAAGCAAAGATAGATTTATAATGGATGCAATAGAGAAATATCATAAAATACTCAAAAAATATGGTACTGTTGAAATTATTGAAATTAAATCAGGTAAAGATAGAGATGTGAAAAAAATAATAGAAAAAGAGAAAAAACTTGTTTTAAATAATTTAGAGAAGGATTTTTTCACAATTTTACTTGATATAAGAGGTTCAGAAATAAGCACTGAAAAGCTGGCAGACTTTTTTAATAAAAAAATTGAAAAGGGAAAAAACAAGTTTCAGTTTATTATTGGCGGTGCTTTTGGTGTAGATGGTGATTTAACAAATAGTGCAGATTTTCTCTGGAAGTTATCAGAGCTTACATTTAACCATCAAATGGTAAGGATTATACTTTTGGAGCAGATATACAGAGTATTGTCAATTATAAATGGAGAGAGCTATCATCACTGATATTTTATCAAATCTTGAAGATTTAATAGATATTTTTCATTATCCTGAAAAATATCTACTTGAAAAATATAATCTTGAATATACTTTGGAAGAATTAGAAGTTGAATATGTATCTCTTTTTGTGGCAAATTATGATATAACACCGCTGTCTTTATATCTTGCCAGTTATGTTAATGCCAGCCCTAACAATTTATTGGAAAAATTAAACTCTATTTATAAATCAGCTAATGTGCAATTAGCTCGAGATTTTAATAACAGAGCTGACCATATTACTGTAATTTTAGAATTTTTTTATTTATTAATTGAAAGTGGTATTAATGAAAGATATTTTAGAATTTTTTTTAAAAATTACATATATCCTTTTAACAAGCTTCCAGAGTTTATAAAAAAACGTACAATAAATCAGTTTTACTTGCTGGGAGCTAAAAAATTAGAGAAGCTATGTCACACATTTTAACCTTAACTACAGATTTTGGAAATACTTTTTTTGTGGGAATAATGAAGGGTGTTATTTTGTCAATTTCCCAAAAAATTACAGTTGTGGATATTGCCCATAATATTGAAAAATTCAATATAGAGCAAGGTAGATTTATTTTATCAACATCTTACCATTATTTTCCCGAAAATAGCGTTCATGTTGCAGTTATAGACCCTGGGGTGGGCAGTAGCAGAAAGGGAATAGTTGTTCAAACTTCAAAATATTATTTTGTAGGCCCTGATAACGGGATTTTTTCATTTATTCCCAAGAAAGATATAGTTAAAATTTATCAAATTATCTATAAACCTTCAAATGTCTCATCAACATTTCACGGAAGAGATATTTTTGTCCCAGTTGCTGCAAAAATTTCTCTGGATAATAATTGTATAAATGAAATTGGTAAAATAATCACCTGCAACAATACTTATACTTTTATGGAACGAGAAGAGAAAACAACGAGAAAGGTTGTTTATATTGATGATTTTGGAAATATTATTCTTGATTTGAAAAAGGAAGAAATAGAAAAAATGAAAAACTGGGGTTTGTTATATAAAAATCTTACTTTTAACAAAATTTCAAAATTTTATTCTGAGGTTAAACCAGAAGAACTGCTATTGTTAATAAATAGCCTCGGCTTTGTTGAAATTGCAATGAGAGAAGGTAGTGCAGCTAAAAAATTAAATGCAAAAATCGGAGATGAGTATTTTATCAGAAATAGTTGATACTTATTTTAAAAAAGATGGTATTTTAAAAAACAATATAAAAGATTTTGAATACAGGGAAAGCCAGCATGAGATAGCCTTGAAATTTTCAAAATTTTTCAACAATGGCGGTATCTATATTATTGAAGCTGGTACAGGGATTGGGAAAACTTTTGCCTATCTTATTCCTGCAATTTTATCTCAGAAAAAGGTCGTTATTGCTACAAAAAGCAAAAATCTTCAGGAACAGCTTTTTTTTAAAGATATTCATTCAATAGAGGCATTAATTCCTTTTGATTTTAAATCGGTTTTTATTAAAGGAAGAAATAATTATGTATGTTTAAATAAGCTTTCCAAACTATCTGTAAATAATGTATTTTTTAAAAATGAAATTATTGAAAAAATTAATAAGTGGGTTAAAAGCTCAATGTATGGAGATCTATCAGAAATAGAAGAGGAAATGGAAAATCTTTACCAGTTAAACATAGGTTCCACTTCAGATTCCTGCATGGGGACAAAGTGCAGTTTTTACAAAGATTGTTTTATTTACAAATTAAAATTGGAGGCTGAAAAATCAGATATTATTATTGTAAATTATCACCTATTGTTTGCTGATTTTAAGATTAAAAATGAAGGTTTTGGCAAAGTTTTACCTGAATTTCAATATCTTGTTTGCGATGAGGCGCATTCAATAGAAGATATTGCCACAGATTATTTTGGTGATGCAATTTCTAAGTATAAATTTGTTAATTTTATTTCAGAGCTTGAGAAAGCCGAGATAAAAAATATAGACAGGTTTAAAAACAGTGTTGAAGAGTTTTTTTTAATGTTTGCAAAATTACCAAATGATATTAGGATAGATTTAACCAAAGTGATTAACAATAAAATTATTCAAAAGGCTGATAATCTTTTAAATGAAATTTTGCTTTTGAAAGACATTTTACTTAAAAAAGATGAGTATCCAAACCTTGTTAATTTTACTGTAAACTTGGCTAATGTGATACAAGATATTTTTTTTACTGAAGATTATCATAATGTAAAATGGGTTGAAAAAACTCCCAGGAATATTTCAATTAAATATTCACCTGTAGATGCGTCTGTTTATTTAAAAGAATTTTTTTACAGTTTAAAAGGTGCTGCTTTTACATCTGCAACACTTGCAATTAATAATAGTTTTGATTTTTTTAAAACCCGTGTGGGAATTGAAGAAGCAGACGAAGAGAGTATTTACCAATCAATTTTTGATTATAAAAAGCAGTCAGCCCTTTTTATCCCGAAAAGTATACCTTTTCCGGATGATAAAGAATTTAGCAATAAAATGGGTGAAATTTTAATTGAATTGTTAAAAATTACAAAAGGCAATGCGTTTGTTTTATTTACTAATTTAAAAAATATGCATAGAGTTTACAATATTGTCAAGGAGAGAGTTAAGTATAAAATTTTTCTACAAGGCACTGAATCAAATTATCATATTTTGGAAAAATTTAAAAAAAATAAAAATTCTGTTCTTTTTGGCAGTTTTTCGTTTTGGGAGGGAATAGATATTCAGGGAGAAAATCTTTCACTTGTTGTTATTGAGAAAATACCTTTTGCAGTTCCTTCTGATCCTTTAAAAAAAGCAAGAATAGAAAAAATAAAAGATGAAGGTGGAAATCCTTTTTTTTCATATCAAATACCTGAAGCTGTTATGACACTAAAGCAGGGCATAGGAAGGCTCATAAGAAGTAATAAAGATAAGGGAATTATTGCTATTTTTGATAAAAGAATTTTAAAAAAGTCTTATGGTCGGAGATTTATAGAAAATATTCCTCAAATGAATCTTTTTCAATCCATTGAAGATATTATTTTACCTTTAAATAAATAGTATAATAATTTAGTCTTGACCCGCTTGAATTATACCCGGCATATGTATATTTGTAATCTACTTTTATATATTTCATGTTTTGAGTATTAAATTTGTATTTTAAAGTAAATGTTTCATCCATTTCAAATGAGCCGATATATTTTTTGTGATTTTTCCCAATTGGTTCTAAGTTATCATTTACGGGAGTTACAGTAAATTCAAGGTCAAAAATCTCTATCCAGTAATTGTTAAGACATGTAAGAGTTAAAGTATTATTCTGAAATTTCCATTTAAATGAAATGTCAAATGAACCGTAATCATGTTTTTTTACTATGGTAGGTGAATGAATAGTTGCAATACAACTATAAAAAAGCAGGAAAGTTATAAACATGGATATGATTAAACTGTTTTTTTTCATTTAATTTGCTCCTTAAAAAGCTAAAAATTGATATATTGAGTATAAAACCAGCCAATATTAGATGGTTGCAGGTTTCTCTTTTAATACAATTTTTATTTTGAGATATTAACCTGAGTTTATTTAAATGTCTAAAATATTTCAAACCATATATATATTTATTCTATGAGTTTTCTTTTTTTGTCAAGATTATTTTTAAGAATTTAATTTAAAATTTTAATAAAAAATTGTTGACAAAGCTCGAAACTTTTGATAATCAGCCCTTCCTTGACACTTAATGGGCCGCTAGCTCAGTTGGTAGAGCAGCAGACTTTTAATCTGTTGGTCGAAGGTTCGATTCCTTCGCGGCTC
>CAZBLP010000045.1:0-16213 GCA_964492825.1 uncultured bacterium | reverse complement strand
TCAAACAAAAAGATGAAATAGGAGTTTTAGGAAGAGAATTTAACAAAATGGTTGATCTTATAAGAGAGAATAATGATAAGCTTTCTGCAACAATTCAACAGCTTGAAAAATCCAAAAGTGAATTGGAGTTTAAGGTTAACCTATTAGATGGATTAAGGGAATTTTTTACAAAATTTAACTATCACTCGAAATTAGAAGAAATTTTAAATTCAATATTGTTTATAGGGAAAAAAATTTTTAAATATGATTTTGCATCAATTAATCTTTTTAATGATAAAAAATTCGAAATTGGTTTTCTAAATAATCAAAAAACGTATTACAAGCTATCCAACCCAATAATAATAGAAGAAGAAGTGGCAGGTATTTATATAATTAATAGAGAAATACAAGATTTTTCCACTGATGAAAGGAAAAATTTTGAAATTTTTACTTTAAACCTATCGAAATTTCTGGAAAATTTAAAACTTTACTCTGAAATTATAAAGGAGCGTAATTTTATAGAAAATATTTTTAAAAATATGATCAACGGTTTGATTTACATTAACCAAGATGGTTATATTACACATATTAATGAAATGGCACGTCAATTATTCAATATAAGAGAAGATATTGATGGTAAAAAGTTTAGAGATGTTTTTAAAAATAATAATACGTTGGTTAATTTATATTTTGATACAATTAAAGGACAGAATTTTATGGCATATGAGGTTAAGTTTGGAGATAAATATTTAGGATTCAGTTCTTCGTTACTTGAAAAAGACAATGGGATTATAATGATTTTCAGAGATATTACTGAGAAAAAGTTAACAGATGAAAATTTAAAAAGATTGGATAGATTTGTTTCTATGGGCAGGATTGCAGCAGGAGTTGCACATGAAATCAGAAATCCTCTTACAGGTATCAATTTGCTGCTTGAAGATTTACATGACCAGCTTGATAAAGAAGATAAGATTTTAATAAAAAAAGCATTAGATGAAATTAACAGACTTGAAAATATTGTGTCAGAACTTCTTGATTATGCATCTCCTGTAAAAGAAAGTCTTTCTGAAAATAATTTATCAGAGCTTATTGAAAGCTCTCTATTTTTTATAAAAAAACAGGCAAAACACAAAGGTATTGCAATTAGGACTAATTTTAAATATATAGGAAATATCTTGTCAGCTCAAGAAAAAATCAAACAGGCTTTTATAAATATTTTATTAAATTCACTTGACGCAATTGAAAAAAAAGGTGAGATAATTATAAATACCTTTGAAGAAGATGGTAATGCTGTAATTGAATTTATTGATACAGGCTCAGGTATAGATGAAAAAGATTTGCAATATATTTTTGATCCGTTTTTTACAACTAAAAAGCAGGGTACGGGCCTTGGATTGTCTATAACTGAAAATATAATAGTAGAACATAAAGGTAAGATTACAATTGAATCAAAAATAGGTATAGGAACGAAAGTGATTATAAGATTGCCAAAAAAACATTAATAATCGAATAATAAAAGTTTTTGCATTTGGGAGGATATTGTTGACAAAAGTATTAATTGTAGATGATGAAGAATTAATCAGAATTACAATAAAGAAGATATTAAAAGAAGAAAATTACAATGTTGATACTGCTGAAAAAGGTCAAGTAGCTATTAAAAAGTTTTTAGAAAATTCTTATGATTTGGTGCTTCTTGATATTAATTTGCCTGATATTAACGGATTGGAAGTTTTAAAAGAGCTAAAAAAAATTGATCCTGATATTTTGGTGATTATTATAACAGGTTATGCTTCAATTGAAGATGCTGTACAGGCTATAAAGTCAGGAGCTTATGACTATATTGAAAAACCTCTTAAAAAAAACACTATTAAATTAATAGTTAAATTAGCAGTGGAAACCCAAAATTTAAAAAAAGAAGTTAAAGTTCTGCAAAAAAAGAGTTTAACAGAATTTGATGAAATTAATTTTATTGGTAAAAGTCCTTATATTATTAAAATTAAAAGTCAAATAAAGGAAATTGCAAGTCATGATGAAGCAACAGTATTAATCACAGGTGAAAGTGGTACTGGTAAAGAGTTGGTTGCAAGGGCAATTCATTATTTCAGTCCGAGAAGAGAGAAACCTTTTGTAGCAATTAATTGTGCTGCGCTTCCTGATAATTTATTGGAATCAGAATTGTTTGGTTATGAAAAAGGGGCATTTACCAATGCTTTTGGCAGAAAGATAGGAGTTATTGAATCTGCTAATAATGGAACGCTTTTTTTAGATGAAATAGGTGATATGGATATAGCCATGCAGAGTAAACTTTTAAGATTTTTAGAAAACAAAACTTTCAGGAGAGTGGGTGGTAATGACGAAATAGAAGTTAATGTAAGAATAATTTCCGCAACAAATAAAGATTTAAAACAACTTATTGGTGAGCAAAAATTCAGAGAAGATTTATATTACAGATTAAATGTAATACCTATACATATACCACCTCTAAGAGATAGGAGAGAGGATATAGTGCAATTATTATATTATTATTTGAAGTTTTTTAACAATAAATATCATAAAAATATTTTGGAAATAAACAACACAGTATTAGACAGACTTATTGCCTATGAGTGGAGAGGTAATGTAAGGGAGCTTAAGAATGTAATGGAGAGATTGGTTATATCCTGTAATAATAATGAAATTAATATTGAGAATTTACCTGAAGAATTGAATAGCTTTAATATTATTAATTTTTTTGACATTGATAAATTTGAGTTTCCAGATAGAGGATTACCTTTAAAGGAGATAGAAGAGAAATTGAATATTTCATTAATCAAAAAAGCCATTGAAAAAGCTAATGGAAACATTTCTCAGGCTGCAAAGTTGTTATCAATGCCAAGGGAAACTCTTAGAGACAGAATTAGAAAATATAAAATAGGTTGTTTAAAGTGAAAATTTCTACTTGTATCATAACTTTTAATGAAGAAAAAAATATAAGAGATTGTATTGAGAGTGTACTTGATTTCAGTGATGAAATTCTTGTGGTTGATTCTGAAAGTACTGATAATACAGTAAAAATAGTGAAAGAACTTGGAGCAAGAGTTATTATAAAAAAGTGGCCGGGACATGTTGCCCAAAAGCAATTTACAGTTGATAATGCATTATTCAATTGGATTTTTTCCCTTGATGCAGATGAAAGAGCAAGTTCTGAATTGTCGCTGAAACTTATTGATATAAAAGAGAATTATCAAAAATGGGATGAATATAGGGCATTTTATGTTAACAGAAGAAATTATTATTTTGGCAAATGGATTAAATATGGAGGCTGGTATCCTGAAAAAAGAATAAGGTTTTTTCACAGAGATTATGCAAAATGGGGTGGTACTAATCCTCATGATAAAGTTATCCCAAATAGTAATTGTAAAGTATTTGACATAAACCTTGATATAATCCATTTTCCATACAAAGATATTACTCATCATTTTAATACTATTGGCAGTTATTCGTCTATTGCTGCTGAAGAGAATATTAGAAAAGGTAAAAAAGTGTATTTTATGCAGATTGTTTATAAGCCTGTTTTTAAATTTTTCAGAGATTATATTTTCAAAAAAGGATTTTTACTTGGTAAGGTTGGATTTATTCATGCTGTTATGGGGGCGATTTCCGTATTTATGAAATATTTAAAAACATATGAAAAACAATTAAAAGATTAGGAGGTTGCAATGGAAGAACAAGGAAAAAAAGAAGTTAAATTTATAGATTTGCTTAAGAAATTAGTAGAAATAGGAGGTTCTGACCTGCATTTGACAGTTGGTATTCCTCCGTGCGTCAGAGTTGACGGAGAGATAGAGCCTCTTTCAGAGTATGCTCCTCTTACAGGTAAAGATACCAGGACACTAATTTACAGTGTTATGACAGATGCGCAAAAGCATAAATTTGAAGAGAATATGGAGATGGATTTTTCTTTTGGTATTAAAGGATTAAGCCGTTTTAGAGCAAATGTTTTTATGCAAAAAGGAGCAGTTGCAGGTGTCTTCAGGGTTGTTCCTTATAAAATTTTAACTTTTGAACAATTAGGCTTACCTCCTGTTGTAAAAGATCTTACCAAAAGACCAAACGGTCTTATTCTGGTCACAGGGCCTACTGGTTCTGGTAAATCTACAACATTGGCAACAATGATTGATACAATTAACAGTGCAAGAAAAGAGCATATTATTACAATTGAGGATCCAATAGAATTTATACATAACCATAAACAGTGTGTTGTAAATCAGAGAGAAGTTTTTGCTGATACACAGAGTTTTGCAAATGCTCTTAAATATTCGCTTAGACAAGACCCAGATGTTGTACTTGTTGGAGAGTTGAGAGATCTTGAAACTATTGAAACTGCTCTGAGAGTTGCTGAAACAGGTCACCTTGTTTTTGCTACTTTGCATACAAATTCTGCTGTTCAGACAATTAACAGGATTATAGATGTTTTCCCACCACATCAACAGCAGCAGGTAAGAACACAGCTTTCATTTGTTTTGGAAGGAGTTTTATGTCAAACTCTTATTCCAAAAGCATCAGGTAAAGGAAGAGCTATGGCCCTTGAAATTCTAATTCCGACTCCTGCAATTAGGAATTTAATAAGAGAAGATAAATTACATCAGATTTATTCACAAATGCAAATCGGGCAGTCAACATTTGGAATGCAGACACTTAATCAATCTTTGTTTAGCCTTTATAAATCAGGCAAAATTACACTTGAATCAGCTTTTTATAAGTCAACAAATGCAGATGAATTAAGACAAATGTTTATGAAAGCCGGAGTAAGTGTTCCTGAAAAAGTTTATGAATCTGCACATTAAGGAGTGAAAAATGAATAGAAAAGTTGTTGTGATAGGTGGCGATGCTGCTGGTATGAGTGCTGCAAGTCAAATAAAAAGGCAAAAAAGGGATTGGCATGTAAAAGTATTTGAAAAAGGTAAATATGTTTCTTATGCTGCCTGCGGAATGCCTTATTATATTCAGGGTGCTGTTTCACATTTTAATTCTCTTATAGAAATTAAACCAGAAACCTTTATTAATGACAGAGGTATTGATTTAAAGTTAAATTCAGAAGTTTTGAGAATTTATCCTGAAAATAACAGTATTGAAGTGAATATAGACGGAGAACTTACTCAAGAAAATTATGACTATCTTGTTATTGCCACAGGTGCTTCACCAAATTTTGGTGATTTTCCTATTAATTCGAATAAAGTTTTTACAATTAACAACCTCTACGATACTGAGAAATTAGAAAATTTTATTGAGCAGAGCAAACCAAAAAGTGTTGGTGTAATAGGAGGAGGCTTTATTGCAATAGAAATGGTTGAGGCATTTAAATCAAAAGGGTTGGATACGCATTTGATACATAGACGTGATTCATTAAGCAAAATTTTTGAAAAAGAGGTTTCTGACCTGATTTTATCTGAAATGAAAAAAAGGGAAGTAGTTTTACATTTGAATAAGAAAATTAAGGCAATAAAAGAAAGCAATAATAAAGTTGAGGTAATAACGGAAAAAGAGAATTTGGCATTTGATTTTGTATTGCTTGCAATTGGAGTTGTCCCTAATACGGATTTTATTAAAAATTCCGATATTAAAACAGGTGTAAGAAATGCAATTTCAGTTAATGAATATTTGCAAACAAATTTTCCAAATATATATTCTGCAGGGGATTGTACGGAAACCTTTTCAATTGTTACTAATGAGAAGGTCTATACACCTCTTGCATTAAAAGCCAATAGGGAAGGTATGTTGGCTGGTTTGAATATTTCTGGGAAAAAAGAGAAATTTCCAGGTGTATGTGAGACTGCAATAACCAAATTTTTTCATTTGGGAATTGCAAGAACAGGAATTACTTATGACAGGGCAGTTAAGAATGGAATTGATGCAGTAAAATTTGATTTAATTAGCAGGACAAAAGCAAGATATTATCCAGGCTCTGAAAAAATTAAATCTTTTGTTGTTGCAGATAAAGACAGAGGAAGAGTTTTAGGAGTGCAACTTGCAGGGCCTCTTGATTCTGTGAAAAGAATAGATGTCTGGGCAACAATTATTTATAATAAGATGAATCTTCACGATGTTTTCAATCTTGATCTTGCATATTCTCCGCCATTTGCTCCAGTATGGGACCCTGTGCTGCTTGCTGCAAGAATAGGCAGAAGGCATGTATCAAAAAATATATAAACATGTAAAAAATAAAATTAATCAGGAGAAAAAAATGAAAAATTTTAAAAAAATTTCAGTGATTTTTTTTATGATTCTTTTTTTTCCTGCATTTCTATCTGCCGTTATCTCACCTGATATTAAAATTAACAACAGTGACAATGACATTTCTTTAACCAGCAGTGATACTCTTGAAGTTTCCATTGGATTAGATACAGGGGAATATTCAGGAACTTATGCAGACTGGAAAATTCAAATAACAACTGATGATGGGCTGAGCTTTTCGTATGTATATCCCACTGGCTGGCAAACTGGAGATTTATACGGTTACAGCGGCAATGTTGTTGATTTTGAGAATGTGGTTTTGCTTAATCTTGATAATTTAACAGGCATAGAAGGAGATTTTAAATTTACATTTGAAATTTTATTAAACAGCGGAGAAAGTTTTTCCGATACAGTTAACCTGACGATTTCTGATAATGATATATCTTCTCAATGTGATAATTCCAACATAACAAACAAAAAATATATTATGGCGTTTAATGCTTATGATTCTGAAATATCTGGAAATGACCCTCAATACCATAAAATATATTTTGCTGGTTCAGATGACGGAATTAATTGGGAACTAATTGACGCATTTCCGAATGGACATAGCGGAAGTGTGCCTGAGATAGTTTTTTTTAATAATTTCCTATACTTGTTTCACACGTCAGGTACAGACAAACATAATTTTGATATAATAAATTCCTGTTTTAATATAATAGATCAGGGAGAGTATAGTGTTGTTGATAATACAGGGAATATATATCTTACCGTTGATCCGTCTTTAATAGTTGAAAATGACGAGCTTGTATTGTTCTATCTCCCAGGTGTAATGGGTATGGACCCGGCTTCTTGCGGAAATCAATCAAGTTGCGAAAAAGAAATCGATTCAGCTGAAACAAATGCAGATGCTTTTCCTGTATTTACCAAAGTAGATGGATACAGAAGCAAAGAAACAGTTGGAAGTGAAATTATGAGCTACAGTGACCCTGAAATTTTAAAGCTTGATAATGGAACATACATTCTATATGTTTCTATTGGACAATCAGTGGCAGTATATACATCGGATAGTTTAAATGATATTTTCAAGAATGCAGGTAACACAGGCACACTTAATTTAATCTCAAACAATGCAGGAGGGGTTCCATCTGCAATTCAAGCTGATAACGGAGAGATTTGGCTTTATGTGCACAAAACAATTAACGGTAATAGCGTTATCAGGAGATGTATAAGCAAAGACGGGATCACAGCTGTTAATGAAAGTGAATGTAATACAGTTATTGATTCATCGATTTCTGATATTTTTACTAATACAACTCAGTTTCTTAGTCCTTCAGTTATAAAGTGGCCTGACAGCACCAAATGGTCAACAAGTAAATAGGTAAAATTAGTAAAATATACCGTATTCAATGGTTTGATTATTGTAGTTTGCATGAGGAGCATTTTCGCTGTTGGAATTGTTTTCAAAATAGGTTGCTCCTCCGAATATCCATAACTGGTCATCTATTACTGCGGAAGCTATATCCTTTCTCGGCATTGTAAGGTGAGTGTCAAGTATTTTCCATTGATCTGTTTTTGTATCATATACAGCCACATCATCAAAAATTTTATCACTGAAATCTGTAGCGCCTCCGTAAACGTAAATATACCTGTTATCTCTAACACATGCATTTTGTCCTGAAAAATGCCTACCATCAAGAGGCATGGAAGAAAGCTGTTTGAAACTGTTTGTAGTTGTATCAAATTCCTGTAGGAGTTGTTCCTGGCAAGTTTGTTGGCATCCGCCAATAAGATATATTTTATCTCCAACAGTAGCATATGCTGCACTTCTAACAGGATAAAATGTCCCGGAATAATTGATTGTCTCCCATTTGCCATTATCATAAACTTCAACTGTATCTTCATTTTTACCTTTATCATTGGGGTACCATCCTGCAAGAAGATAAATTTTATTATTAACAACACCACTTGCAGCAACATCCCTTGCTTTGTTAATATGCGCATCTGATAATTCGAGAGTTTTTTTCTCAGGGTCAAATATCCAAACTTCATCAGTGGCACAGTTATATTCTGCTCCGCTTGGTACCTTTACTTTGCATCCGTCATCTTTAAGTCCACCGATGATATATGCTTTGTTATTTAGTACAGCAACAGTGTATGTCTGTAAAATATTAAAAACATCTTCTGAAGGTGTAAAGTATTTGCTGAATTGTCCGTTTTCAAGTTTATAAATGGAGTTGTCAGAAGAAATATGGTATAATGTTCCGTTTATTACAAATGCCGCTCCTCTTGCCATTGTCTGATCATCTAATATAAAGGTTATATTGTCAGGTGCAGGATCTTTAAAAGCTTCCATTCCTGTTCTATACAATGAAGAGTTGTCTCCTATATTGGTAATAAAATTGCCGAATTCGCCTAATGGTCCAAATAAATTAAAAAGTATATTTATGTATCCGTCAGGATTAAGAGGAGAATCATAATGGGAGAGAATCCATTGATTAAGAAAAGATTTTTTTACTTCTATTTTTGCAATATTATCCGAAGTTACAGTTGTATTTATTGGAGAAACTGAAAAATTGTCTATTAAAAGATTCCCGGAATCTATTGTTGCAGAAACATAAGTAACAATTTTTATGCTTTCTCCTTTGAAAAAATCTTCATCAGATTCATCGCTATTTTCAACTTTTTTTTCTATTATTGAAACGTTTACAGGTGCAATGTCATTACTTAATGTGTCTGTTGTTGCATAAAAAGTAACATAATCATCTTTTGAATCTTCAGTTAATCCGATTAAATCTGGAATATCTATAATAACTGCAAGCTTACCAAACCTTGAAAGAGAAGATATTGATGAAACAACAATATATGCTTTATAGCTATCAGAGACATTGTTTTTGTATTCATTAAGGTATTTGTTTAGAATTGTATCAAACTGCGAATAATCAGTTCCAGCGTGAAGATTTGCAAAGATGAATAAAAATATAAAAATGAAAAATTTTTTCATAATAATCTCCTTTTTAAGTAAATTTATGCAGATACTGATTTGAATTTTAATAAAAGTATGTAATTCAAATTATATATCAAATTTTTCAAATAAAATTTGATCTTTAAAATGTTTATTTAATTCTGCTTTTAAATTTTCGAAACAATCTTCATCTGTAAGCTCAACATAGAGTTCCCCGTGTTCGTTAATTTTAAATTTGCCGTAATTCTCAACAATGTTTATAACTTTCTCAGGATCAACAGTAATCCAACCTTTCATTTTTTTTACAAGTTCATTGCCTTTTAAAGGACGCTCTATAACAAGGTCTATTTCTCTATACTTTGCCTCCCATGTTATAGCACAAGCTGTAAGTAATTTAGGGCATACGGGATCAAACATTGCTGCACATGTAAACCAGATTTTTGCTTTCATTTTTTCTCCAAGTTTGAAAGTTTTTATAAATTCATTATAACTAAAAATAAAAATTTTTTGCAATAAAAAAATTGTTATGCTAATTAAAAATTATGGAAAAAATAATTTTCATACACGGACTGGAAAGTAGTGGCAGCGGTTATAAAGGAAGGTTTTTTAAAAATATTTTTCCGGATATCTTAACACCTGATTTTATGGGAGATTTAGATAACAGAATGGAGTTATTAAATAAGATATTAGAAAGATATGATAAAATCAATGTAATAGGTTCAAGTTTTGGCGGCTTAATGGCTACAATTTATGCTATTAACAATTCTGCTAAAGTTAATAAAATGGTTTTATTGGCTCCTGCTCTGAGTTTTTATAAATTTAACGAAGATTGTATAAAAAAAGTTGTTATTCCTGTATATATTTTCCATGGCAAAAAAGACAATGTTGTTCCGTTTAAAGATACCCAAAAAATTGCTGAAAAAATATTTGAAAATTTAGATTTCCATATTGTAGATGATGACCATATGCTTCATAAAACAATAAAAGAAATTCACTGGAAACTAATTTTTTAATATTAGGTATTAACCGTAAAATCTAAGCATAAACATTTATTGTTTATTAGTTCTAAATACCAATTAATTTCTGTTAAATAGAAAAATCAAAACTTATCGAAATTAAAGTATTAAATTGTTTTAGTTAAAAAGTTAATTATTTATATATTATTCCTTGACAAAAATAAAAAATTTTGTATACTGCTATGCAAATTCAAAAGAAAGGAGAGGAAAATTGTTTAAAATACTTGAAAAAGAAGTATTTTCTACCAATCCTCGAGTTACAAAATTCATTATTGATGCTCCTAAAGTAGCTCGTAAAGCAAAGTCTGGTCAATTTGTGGTCATTAGAATTGATGACAGAGGTGAAAGAATTCCTCTTACTGTTGCTGACAGAGACCCTGATAAAGGTACAGTTACTATTGTGTTTCAAGAGGTAGGAAAAACAACAGCTCAATTAGCAAGAATGAATGAAGGTGATTTTTTAAAAGATTTTGTTGGTCCTCTCGGTAAGCCAACACATTTTGGCAATGCAAAGAAAATAGTTTGTGTTGGCGGTGGTGTTGGAGTAGCTCCTGTGCACCATATTGCAATGGGAATTAAAGAAGCAGGAATACATTTAATTTCAATAATTGGAGCAAGGACAAAAGAGCTTCTTTTCTGGGAAGATAAAATGAGAAATTTAAGTAATGAATTAATAGTATGTACTGATGATGGAAGTTATGGTAGGAAGGGATTTGTTACAGAACCTTTAAAAGAATTGTTAGAAACAGATAAAGATATTGATTTGGTTATAGCAATTGGGCCTACTATTATGATGAAATTTCTCTGCAAAGCAACTGAACCATTTGGAGTTACGACTCTTGTCAGTTTAAATCCTGTTATGGTTGATGCCACTGGCATGTGTGGTGCATGTAGGGTTACAGTTGGTGGAGAAACAAGATTTGTATGCGTTGATGGTCCAGAATTTGATGGACATCAGGTTAATTTTGATGAATTAATGCAAAGAATGACTATTTATAAACAACAAGAGCAGCTTTCATACAATAATTTTTTACAATCATGCGGTGAGAATTGCACGTGTAATTCCTAATTATGTTTTAAAGGAGGATTTATTAAATGGCTGAAATAAAGATGAAATTAGGAAATAAAATTCCCAGAACTCCTATGCCTGAGCAAGAGCCAAAAGTTAGGGCAAGAAATTTTAAAGAGGTTCCTATTGGATATACGCCGGAAATGGCTCAAGCAGAAGCAAGTAGATGTTTGCATTGTAAAAAACCTGCTTGTGTTAAGGGATGTCCTGTTAATGTTCAAATACCTGAATTTATAAAATTGGTTTGTGAAGGTAAATTTTTAGAAGCATCGTGGAAAATTAAAGAAACTAATGCATTACCTGCTGTATGCGGTAGAGTTTGTCCTCAAGAAAACCAGTGTGAGGCTCAATGTGTTTTAGGTAAAAAAGGAGAGCCTGTTGCTATTGGACGATTGGAGAGATTTGTTTCAGATTTTGAAAGAGAAAGTGGTGAAGTCAGATTGCCAGAATTACCTGCAAAAACCGGGAAAAAAATAGCTGTTGTTGGCTCTGGTCCTGCAGGTTTAACATGTGCTGGTGATTTAATATTAAGAGGCCACGATGTTACTATTTTTGAAGCTCTTCATGAAGCTGGAGGGGTTTTAATATACGGTATACCTGAGTTTAGGCTTCCCAAAGCAATTGTTAAGAAAGAAGTGGAATATTTACAAAAATTAGGAGTTAAGCTTGAAGTGAATTCAGTTGTTGGTAAATTGGATACTGTTGATGAATTGCTGCAAGAATTTGATGCAATATTTTTGGGAACTGGTGCTGGATTGCCTGTATTTTTAAGAATTCCTGGTGAAAATTTAAATGGTGTTTATTCTGCCAATGAATTTTTAACAAGATCAAATCTTATGAAAGCTTATGAATTTCCAGAATTTGATACGCCTATTGTTAAAGGCAGAAATGTAGCTGTTTTTGGTGCAGGAAATGTTGCTATGGACTCAGCAAGAACAGCTTTAAGATTTGGTGCAGAGAATGTATATATTGTTTACAGAAGGTCAAGAAATGAAATGCCAGCAAGAGCAGAAGAAATCCACCATGCTGAAGAAGAAGGGGTTCAGCTCAAACTTCTTTGCAACCCTCTTAGATTTATAAGTGATGAAAACGGATGGGTTAAACAGGTGGAATTAGTCAGAATGGAGCTTGGAGAACCTGATTCATCAGGTAGAAGAAGACCTGTGCCAATAGAAGGCTCAAACTTTTTCCTTGATATTGATACAGCAATTATTGCAATTGGTACATCTCCAAATCCTTTAATTCCTTCAACCACAGAAGGGCTTGATATTTCCAAAAAAGGCACAATTATAGCTGATGAAGAAACAGGTAAAACTTCAAAAGATGGAGTATATGCTGGTGGTGATGCTGTTACTGGAGCAGCAACTGTTATTCTTGCAATGGGTGCAGGTAAAAAAGCAGCTGATGCTATTCACGAATATGTTTTAAATAAATAATTTTTTTATATTAAAGCAGGGTAGAATCTGATTCTGCTCTGCTATTTTCAATCTGTAATTTCCCCCAAATAATTTTTTATCTAAAAATTTTTTTCTTGATTTATCTTATATAATAGCTTATTCAAAAAAGTGCAGAGTATGAAGAAATGAAAAATTAAAAATTTGGATTTAGTTATTGTGATTTTGTAGTTATTTATAGACTATCGACTATTGATTTCGAGCATCAAAATTAGGCAAAAGATTGTGCTTTTCATAATATTTTTATTTTATAAACATATTTTATCAATTTAGTCATATAATTCTAAATTAAGATTGAACTAAAATATTGGAGGTGTATTATGCAGAAAAAACTTACCACTTTATCAGATGCTATAGGTATTATTAAAAACGGTGACTGTGTGGCTCTCGGAGGTGTTGGCAGGAATAAAGTGCCTTTTAAAGCTGTAATAGAAATAATCAGGCAAAATAAAAAGAATCTTTTTATAATAGGAAGAGAAAAGGGGATTGATTTTGATATTTTAATTGGTGCAGAAGTGGCAACGAAGGTTTCAGCAGCTTATATTGGTCTTGAAGAGTTCGGACTTGCATTAAATTTTAGAAAAAAGGTGGAATCTGGGGAAATAGAGTTTTTGGAGCACACATGCGGCTCTGTTATTTCAGGTTTCAGAGCAGGAGCAATGGGAATTCCTTTTATACCTATTAAAGGATTGTATGGTTCTGATCTTTTAGAAGTAAGAGAAGATTTTAAAGAGATAAACTGTCCTATTACAGGCGAGAAGCTGGTGGCTGTTCCAGGAATTAATCCTGATGTGGCAATTATTCATGCTCAGGAATCAGATGAATATGGAAATGTCAGGATTAGAGGTTCAAAATTTGAAGATGAACTTATGGTGAAATCAGCTAATAAAGCTATTGTCACTGTAGAAAAGATAATATCTCATGATGAAATTAGAAACAATCCTGATCTTACAACAATACCATATTTTTACGTTGATAAAGTAGTTGAACTTCCCAAAGGAGCCTATCCTACATCTTGCTACGGGTACTATCCAAGTGAACCTTCTGAGATTGCAAAATATGCGAAAGCAATAAAAAATAAAGACACTTTTAAAGAATACATTGACATTTTAATTAACAGTTAAATATTATAGAGGAGAATAATGGTAGAAGCTGTATTAGATGCATTAAAAGCAAAGAAAATAGAAAAGTATGAATTAATTGTTAGGGAAAATAAAAGAACAAAAGTAGTTGTAAAAAAAGCTGAAATTGATAACTTTAAAAGTTCAGTAGAAAAAACTTTTACTTTAAAAATCATCAAAAATAAAAAAATAGGCTTTACATATTTTACCTCTACTGACACTGATTTGGAAAACATCATTGATAAAGCTGTTAGTTTGGCATCTTACAACACTTCTGATATTTTGAATGATTTTTATAATAATGAATTTTCCGAAAATAAAATAGCACGGCTTTACAATAAAAGACTTGATGATTTTTCAATGGAAAAACAGAAAGAAGCTGCATTATTAATTGAGGAATACGCATATAAAATTGATAATAGGGTTAATATAGTCAATGAATCCCAATGTTTTAAAGGAGAAGTTAATGTTAATTATATTAATTCTTATGGAATAGATGAAAAATACTCTACTAATTATATTGGCGCCGCAGTTGTTGTGGTAGCAAAGGATAACAATAGTCAAATGCTTGGGTATGAGCATTATATTTCAAAAGGTGATGATATTGACAGTAAAAAAATTGCTCAAAGTGCTGTAAACAAAGCTGTTAGGATGCTTAATGCAGAGAAAGGGAATTCTTTGAAGTGCCCTGTTATTTTTGAAAATGAACTGGTTGCAGATATACTTACCATTGTTGCACAGTCATTTTATATTGAAAATATAGAAAAAAATAAATCACTGTTTTCAAAATTGCAAATAGGAGATAAAGTAGCTTCATCTGATTTTTCATTAATAGATGATGCAACTGATACAAGATATATAGGAGCTGCAAAATTTGATGATGAAGGTTCTCCTACGTCTAAAAAAATCCTTATTAAGGACGGAGTATTAAACAATTACCTTTTTAACCTCTATTATGCAAAAAAAAAGGCAAACAGTTTTGCAGGTAATGGTTTTTTACCTAATTTTAGGACATTTCAGACAATTACATATACAAATCTCATACTTCCTTCCGGTAAAACGGACATTGATAACGGTGTTAAATCGTTAAATAAAGGATTGTTTTTAACTTCTTTAATGGGATTGCATATGGCTGATCCAATTACAGGCGATTTTTCACTTGGAGCAGAAGGAATTCTAATTGAAAATGGAGAATTGACAATACCTGTTAAAGAAATTATTATTAATGGCAATATTAAGACTTTATTGAAAAACTGCAAAGAAGTATTCAATGATCTAAAAGTAAGCGGTTCCGTAATAACACCGTCAATTTTAGTTGAAGGGCTAACAATAAGTGGGAATTAAAGTAAAAAAAGAGTTTCAAGATTTAATAACTCTTATATCAAATATTTTTGAAACTTATACAACAGCCCTGTTCTTATATGATGAAGCCAATAATATTTTGAAACTAAGTAGTTACTATTCATTAACAAATAATATTAACAGTAAATTTAGTTTAAAAATTAATAAGAAATTAAGATTTTGGATAAAAGATTTTAAAAAACCCATAGCGTATAAAGATGATGAAAACAATTTATACTATGCCTTTCTCGATATTTACAAGAAAAAAGAGAATATTAAACTTTTTTATGCAATACCTTTGGAGAATTTTAAAGGTGTTTTATATATAGATACTAAAAAAGTATATGCTTTGCCTGAAAAACATCAAAAATTGCTTTTACATTGTGGAAAAATCATTTCTCATATGCTTAATATTGAGGAAGCAGCAAAAGAGATAAAAACAACGCTTAATTATCACGATTTTGCTAAAAAACTGAAGTTTGAAATAGATCGATTAATAGCTGAGAATATAGATATTAATTCTTTTATAGGGCATTTATCTAATCTTATAAATTTTGAGTTTGCTTGTCTTGTTAAAAATAATTTTGATAAAACTTTCAGAATTACTGCTACTAACAATATTAATCTGAAAAATATAGTTGGTAAAAATTTAGATATGGAAAATAGTGCAGTAGGTGCTCTTTTAAGTCATAATATACGGCACTATAACTATATTGATTCTATTAGCAATAATATTATTTTCTTCAACAAAAATGAGAACATTAGGAAAAGCAAGATAAAGAATTACTTATATTTCCCATTTTTATCTGGTAAAAATGTTTTTTCAGCTTTAATTTTTTTCAATTTTAAAGAAAAATTCGATTTTGCAAAATTTTACACTTTTTGTTATAATATATTTCATTCAATTATATATGAGCAAATTGCAAAAGAACATCTTGATTTTATTAATAAAGTTGAACCTGTTTCAGGATTTTACAGAGATTATTACTTTTATAAATTAATTAAAAATAATTTTTTTGAGAAACAAGGAATGATTTATATTAAAAATCAAAATT
>CAZBLP010000044.1:0-17332 GCA_964492825.1 uncultured bacterium | reverse complement strand
AACTAGGTCTGATATATAACTTCTTAGTCACCATTTTTGTTTTTATTTTTGCATCGAGATAAATCTCTATAAGGTTTGGTGTTTAGGAGGTCTTACCAGGTTTAAGTAAGTTCCATCTCGAGAAGTAAAAATCTTTTTAATAAAATTGTATGCTTATACAAATAAACTAAAATTGGCATCTATGTTATACAATTCATTAAAAAGTAGAAATTACTACTTGGAATCTTTGATTTTATATAAATCTAACAAATATCAGAATGCAATAAGATTATTAAAAAAAATACCAGAGGACAAGTCTACTTTGACTCTGCTTTATAATTGTTATTTAAAAAATAACCAATTGAAAATGGCTATGGATATATTAAACAGATTGAAAAATACAACACAAGAGAGTTTTTATAAAAATATCAAAATATTAATTAATTATAAAAATTTTGACGAGGTTCTTACCATACTGTCAGAATTGAATGATAGCTATAATAAGAATTTTTATATTGCGGAAGTTTACAGGCTTGAGAGTGATTATTTTAGAGCAATTGAATATTATTTAAAAGCTCTTGATTATTCTAAAAATTCGGAAATTTACTATAAAATTGCAAAATGTTATGAAAAAAATTCTCAATTCTCAAATGCTGTTAAGTATTACGAAAAAGTTATTTCAATGCAAGATTCAAATTTTTTCTATATTAACTCTTTATACAAGGCAGGGATTTGTTATTATAAAATAGGGAACTTTAAATTATCTGAAAAGTATTTTCTTGAATACTTGAGGAACAATAATGGATTTTTGAAATTTGTTCCTGAAACCTTAGAGAATCTTGCTAATATTTATGAAAGGAAAGGGGAATTTGTTAAATGTATTGATATTTTAACCAAAATAGAAGATATTTCAAATAATAAAGTTGAGATTAAAAAAATTGATTATCGAATTGCTGGCTTATGGACAAAATTAGGTAAAATAAATTTTGCACTTAATGTTTATAAAAAATATTATCCTGTTAAAAACAGGGAAGATATATTTATCTTGAAAAAACTTGGTGAGCTTTATTTAAAATCAGGGGATTTTAAAAGCAGTAATATTTTCTTTATAGAATATATTGAAGAAATTGGTAAATTTAATGCACAAATATATTTAAAAATTGCCCTTAATTATCTTTATGAAAATAATATTGACAAAGCTAAAGAATATTTACTTGAAATTATCAATAGTGAAAAGTCAGGCAAATCATTGGAAGAGGCTTTATTTTATATGGGAAAAATCAATTATAAATTGAAGAATTATAAAACAGCAGTAATATATTTTAACAGATTGATATTAATTAATAGATTTTCTCCTTTATCAGCCAAGGCGGTAAAATATCTTGCGCATTCTTATTATATTTTAAAAGACAAAGAAAGTTTTACAAAGTTTTTTAATGAAATACCATCAACTTATTCTTTTATAAAAGAATTCAATATCTCTTTAAAAGAGATAAGTGATTTTATTAAAAATAAAGACAGATTAACATTTGTGTTGGATGATGAAAGAAAATTTAAATATTTTACAACTGTTTTTAAAAAATTAGCCAATCAAAACAGCGAACAGATTTATTCTTTTATTAATGAGAACATTTTTACAGGAGACAAAGTAATTATTTATTATTATGCTGGGGAAGTTTTTAAACAAAAAGGATTGGATAATAAAGCTAATTTTGCTTTTAATAAGTTTTTGAATAGTGGGTTTGTGTCAAAATATTATTTTGAATATAAAAAACTTTTATCATCAATGCTTTTATATTATTTTACCAAAAAAGATTATAAAAAAGTTTTGAACTATTTTCCAGTATTTTCACACATTGATAATCTTTCCAATTCTTCAATATATATAATAGGGTTTTCTGCTTATAAATTAAGATTAGATAAAATTGCTGAAAAATATTTGGCATTGTTTATTAAAAATAGCAGAGATGGCGAAAAACTGTTCAAAGCTTCATTTATTCTTGATAGGTTAAATTTTCTTGATAAAGCGGCTTTTGGTTATAAAAAGTCTCTAAGATACTCTCAAAAAGGAGATTTAAAAATAGAAGCACTTTATTGGTTAGGCGAAATATACCGGAAAAAAGGTAAATTAGAGACAGCTTTAAATTATTTTCTGAAAATTAAGTTAATGTACCCCTTTGATATAAAATGGACTCCAACAGCTTCATTTCAGGTTGCAAAAATTTTTGAACAGATAGGGAAAAAAAATAGGGCATTAAAAGAATACCAATATATTTATAATCATTTAAAAGAAGATGATCCAAGAAAAGAGTTTGTTAAAAACAGAGTTAGAATTTTAAGAGGAGATAGATTTAATGAAAACAGTAGAGGAAATAATTAAATATGGCAGATTAGTTGAAAAATACGGATTAATTGCATCACATTCAGGTAATATCAGTGTAAGGAACAATGATTATATTTATATTACAAAAACAGGTACAATGCTTGGAGATTTAAAGGAAAGCGATATTATAAAAGTCAGTCTTTTCAATGATGACGACAATATTAAGCAAGCATCAATGGAAACAGTTGTCCACAAAGCTATTTACTTAACATCTCATTGCAATGCTATTTTGCATACACATCCTGTGTATACTATTGCATTATCTTTGCTATTGGACGAATTGACACCTGTTGATTCAGAGGGGAAATTAATTCTTGGAAACGTATCTGTATTAAAAGCAAAACAAACTGTTGCTTCAAAAGAAGTTGCTGATAAAATTCCTCAATTTTTTAAACAAAGTAAAATTGTAATTATCAGGGGACATGGAGCCTTTTCAGTAGGTAACAACTTGGAAAAGGCTTTTTATTATACTTCTGTACTTGAAAATTCATCGAAAATATATTATCTTACAAAATTATGGACATCTTTAAAACACTTTTAAGACCTCTCCTAATTATAGCAGTATTTGTCACCTTATCATCAATAGGATATATTGTTCTGGAAGGATATCCCCCATTAGATGCTTTATATATGACAGTTATTAGTGTTACTACAGTTGGTTATGGAGAGATAAAACCTCTTTCCGAGTTAGGCAAGGTATACACTATGGGGGTAATTGTTGTGGGTTTTATTCTTGCTGGTTATTCTGTTTCCACAATTTCAGAAAAATTCATAGAAGGAATACTTACACTTGATAGAAGGAGAAAGAAAATGATTAAACTTATTAGTGATTTGAGAGAGCATTATATTATATGCGGTTACGGCAGAATAGGTAAAGTTATTTCAGAAGAGTTAACTAAAAACGGTAAAGAGATAGTAATTATTGAAAATAGTAAAGAATTTTATGATGAATTAATCACTTCAAATGAGCTATTTTTAGTTGGTGATGCAACAGATGATGAGATTTTAATTGAATCAGGAATAGAACATGCAAAAGGATTGGTTGCTGCTCTACCAAAAGATTCTGATAATCTTTTTATAACATTAACTGCAAAGCAGCTTAATAAAAATTTATTTATAATAGCAAGAGCAAATAATGAAAAATCAGAAAGAAAATTAATCAGAGCCGGTGCTGATAAAGTATTTTCTCCGTATACAATTGGCGCTCGTAGGATGGTATCGGCAATATTAAAACCAAATGTGCTGGATTTCCTGGATTTTACACTACATCATACAAGTGCTGATTCAGAAAATATTGCAATCCAGGAGGTTACCTTAAAAAATGATTCTATTCTGGTAAATAAAACACTTGCAGAATCAGGAATCAGAAAAAAATATGATGCTATTGTTGTTGCAGTAAAGGATATGAAAGGTAACATGATGTTTAACCCTCGTTTTGATTATGTGCTTCAACCTGCTGATACTCTTATATTAATTGCGCAACAGAATAATTTTAACAAATTAAAAGAGGATTTATTATCTTCAAAATAGCTCTGTAGTGATTGAGAGATAATGAAAAAAGATAGATTATCTGAAATTACTCTTCATAAACAACTTCATTTCTAAAAGTTTTGCCAACATTACATAAAATTTCATAAGAAATGGTATTAATGCTTTTTGCTATTTTATCAATATCAATTTTAAATTCATCATCTCCAAATAAAATCACTTTATCTCCAATTGCTATTTCCTTGTTATCAATATTCACCAATAACCAGTCCATACTGATTCGACCTACAATTTCACATAACTGATTATTTATAAGTACTTTTCCATTGTTTGAAAAATATCTGCTAAATCCATCAGCATATCCAACAGGAATTAAAGCACATTTTTGGGATTTTTTTGAAACTCTATATGTCCTTCCGTAACCTATAGTATCTCCCCTATTAAAGGTCTTTATTTCAACAACTTTTGATAAAAACTCCATTACAGGCTTAAATCCTAACTCTAATTTTTTTTGAATATTCCAATATGAACCGTAAATAATAATTCCAGGTCTTACAATGTCAAAGAGAGATTCATGAAAATTTATAATTGCATCGCTGTTGGCACAATGGAGTAAAGTTTTTGAAAATCCCTTTTCTTTCAAAATTTTTTTAATCTTTTTAAATTGGTTAATCTGATATAATGTAAAGTCATAATCCTCATCTGCTGCAGGAAAATGTGTTAATAAACCGTGTAGATTTATATGTTTATTTTGATTGATTAGTTGGAGTGCTTGAAATAATTCATGTTCCCAAATACCGCATCTTCCCATTCCTGTATCAATTTTTAAATGAATTTTAAGAGGGAAATTGACATGCTCCAAATTTTTTAAATCATTTAGGGAAGAGACTGTAATTTCATAATTGTGTGTTTGACATAATTCCAGATCTTCTCTGTATATTTTGCCTAAAGATAAAATTTTGCAATTGAGGCCAATATTAAAAAGTTTTTTTGCTTCACAAGCAGATGCAACAGCAAAATATTTGATATCCTGTTTATACAATGTTTTTGCCACCTCAATACTTCCGTGTCCATATGCATTTGCCTTAATTACAGTTATAATAGTTTTATTATTTCCTATGATTTTTCTAATAATGTTAAGATTGTTAATAAGATTGGAAAGTTTAATTTTTATAAGAGTGGGTCTTTTTTCAATCATTTTCTAAAAGATAAACCTCTTTTTCTTTCATTAATTTTAATTTTGATAAAAACTTATCAATTAGAATAGTTTTTATTTTATTGTAATCATCTGCTGTTTTTGCAACAGCCATTCCTCCTGCTGAATTCTCATGTCCGCCACCACTGCCTAATTTTTTTATAATATGAACAGCTAATTTACCGGCAATCTTCTGCCTACTTTTTGTTCTTATTGAAAAAAAGAGTTTTTGGTCAAAATATGAAAATACTAAGACCCAGTTAATATTTGTCATCCTAATTAAAAAATCTGCAACTTCAGCACATATATCAGGATAAATAACCTTACCAACATCTGTGATAGTAGCTTTTTTATAAATTAAAACGTTTTTTAATGCTATACATATTTTTCTGTAATATTCTTTAGTCAGAGGCGGATTTTCAATTCTGCCAATTAGTTTTAAAGAAACTTTGTCTAAAATAAACTGCAGTATTTCCAAATCTATTTTTGTAAAATCTCTTGTGAAATTATAAGTATCTGTTTTCAGACCATAATAAAGTGCTGTAGCTGCCCTATAATTTAACGGTATATCCAAAAGTTTGAAATATTCGGAAACAATTGTAGAAGAGCTGCCAATATTTTCTCTAATGTCATTGAAAAGAACTTTTTTACTGCTTTTTATCAATGGGTGATGATCAATGACAATTTTAGGAATAACTCCTTTTGGAAGAGGTTGATTACCTGCTCCAGGCTGACAGTCAAATAAGGCAATATTCGTTCCGTTTCTTAATATTATTTTATCAAAAGAATAAAGTTTTATTTTTAATCTTTTTATCATTTCTTTGTTTTCACTTCTTCCAATAATTCCTTTGTAATAGATTTTGGAGCTTTTTTTGAAATAAGCAAGAATATGTGAAAAAGCAAAAGCCGAGCCAATAGCATCAGGGTCAGGATTATTGTGTAGTAGAATTTTCCAGCTACGAGTATTTTTTATTATTTGAATTAATTGTTCTACTTTTTCCATTTATTATCCTCTTTAAATCCTATGGAGAGAAGATAAAATAACATTTGAAAAAATTTATGTCAATTATATTTGATATTTTTATAATTTTATTGTAGTAATAATTATGCAGAAAATTGTTTTAGAAGGTGGTAACAGGTTATTTGGAGAAGTTGAAATAAGTGGTTCTAAAAATTCAGTCTTACCTATTTTGGCAGCTTCCATACTTTTAGACAAAGAAATAGTTATTAGAAATGTTCCTTACCTGAGAGATGTTATTACTTTTATTAAATTACTTAAGATTTTAGGTGCAAAGGTGGATTACAAATCTCATTCAATATATATTGATCCTTCAACAATTGACAATGTTGAAGCACCTTATGATTTAGTTAAAACAATGAGAGCCTCGATTCTGGTTTTGGGGCCTTTAGCTTCTAAATTTGGCAGAGCAAAAGTTTCTCTCCCAGGAGGTTGTGCAATTGGTGCAAGACCTGTAAACTTTCATATAGATGCTATGAAAAAGCTTGGCGCTAATGTTGAGATAGAAAACGGATATATAGTATTAAATGCGAAAAAACTCCAAGGCAATACTTTTTACTTTGATATCCCGTCTGTAACAGGTACTGAAAACTTATTAATGGCATCTGTTTTTGCCAAAGGTGTTACTACAATTGAAAATGCAGCAACTGAACCTGAAGTATATGACCTTGCAAATTTTTTGAAATTATTAGGTGTGAATATTAAAGGAGCAGGATCTGAAAAAATCGTTATTAAGGGAGTTAGTTCTTTAAAAAATATTAAAGAATATGAGCCTATCCCTGATAGAATTGAAGCAGCTACTTTTATGGTAGCGTCTGCTATTACCAATGGAAATATTTTGATTAAAAACTGTAATTTAAATCATTTAGAAGCTGTTGTTAATAAATTAAACGATTCAGGAGTTAAAATTATTAGTGAAAATGGAGGAGTTAGGATAATAGGAACTGACAATATTAAGGCAGTTGACATAAATACTTCACCATACCCCGGTTTTCCTACTGATGTTCAAGCTCAAATAATGGCTCTAATGTGTTTTTCTTCAGGTCTTTCAGTTATTACGGAAACTATTTTTGAGAATAGGTTTATGCATGCAACAGAACTTATGAGAATGGGAGCGGATATTAAAATACAAGGTAATACTGCAATAGTTAAAGGTAAAGAGATTTTAAAAGGTGCTAAGTTAATGGCCTCGGATCTCAGAGCAAGTGCTTCATTAATACTTGCCGGATTAAGAGCAGTTGGTACCACGGAAGTTTCAAGAGTATACCATCTTGACAGGGGATATGAAAATTTTGATTTGAAGTTAGAAAAATTGAATGCAAAAATATACAGGATAAATGATGAATAATATGTATAAAAAACTAATAGAAAAATCATTTCAATTTTTAAAACTTCATGATTATGATTTGGTACTTAATAAAATATTGTTGGAAGTAAAAGATTTTTTAAATGCAGAAGCTGGTACTATTTACATTAAAGAAGACGATTTTCTGGTTTTTCAATATACAGAAAATGATGTAATAGAGCTTGGTGATACTGATATTAGATTTTCAAATTTAAAATTACCTATAAATAACAACTCAATAGCTGGCTTTGTTGCAAATAACAAGTTTACATTAAATATAGAAGATGTATATGAATTAGATAGTTCCCTTCCTTATAGTTTTAATAAAAAAATAGATAAAGCTACATGTTTCAGAACAAAATCAATGCTTACCATACCAATTACAGATTCCAATAATAACCTTCTTGGTGTAATGCAAATTATAAACAAAGTTGATTCTGATAGTAAAAAAGTAATATCTTTTAATAAGGAAGATGAGAATATAATAGCAAATTATTTTGCATTACAAGCCGGAATTGCTTTGGAAAGGGCAATTACCACAAGGGAAACAATTTTGAAAATGATTAGAATGGCTGAAATGAGGGACCCTAAAGAGACAGGAGCTCATGTTAATAGAGTTAGTAATTATTCTGCTATAATTTATAAGAAATGGCTTGAACTAAAAGGATTAGATGATGAATCCCATATAAGAGAAATAGATACACTTAAACTTTGTGCTATATTACATGATGTGGGTAAAATAGGAGTTTCTGATACGATTTTAAAGAAACCTGCAAAATTAACTGATGAGGAGTTTAAAATTATAAAAATGCATACTATTTCAGGGGCATTACTTTTTGAACCTGTTAGGACAGTTTTAGATAAAACTGCAAAAGAGATTATATTAAATCACCATGAAAAATGGGATGGCACTGGTTATCCTGGATTCATTGATGATTTGAAAGCAGCTACACCTGAAAATATTTGCAGAAGACCTAAAAAAGGCGAAGAAATTCCTATTTTCGGTAGAGTGGTTGCTGCTGCTGATGTTTTAGATGCTCTGTTATCAAAAAGAGCATACAAAGCATCATGGACATTTGAAGATGCTTTGAAAGAAATTAACAGATGTTCGGGAACACATTTTGATCCTGATGTGGTAAATGCAGTAAATCTCACAAAAGAACAGATAGAAAAAGTTCATGAATATTACCAAGATTAGATTATGATAGATTTTTTTAAGAAAATTACCATATTTTCAACTTTAACAAATGAACAGCTCTTGTTAATTAAGAATATTGCAGTTCTTAAATCTTATGAAAAAAACAGAACAATTTTTGAGGATGGTGAAAGAGCTAAAGGATTTTTTATAATTTTCAACGGTAAAGTTAAAGTTTATAAACTTTCTTTTGAAGGAAAAGAGCAAATATTGCATATTTTTGGCAAATATAATATCTTCGGGGAAGTACCTGTTTTTGCAGGTAAATCATATCCAGCAAATGCAACAACTCTTGAAAAGTCAGAATTGTTTTTTGTGCCTAAAGATAAATTTATTAATGTAATTGACAAAGCACCTGAAATTGCATTAAATATGTTATCAGTACTTTCTTTGAGACTTCATGCGTTTACAAATGTTATTGAAAATCTCTCATTAAAGGAAGTTCCCGGAAGGTTGGCATCTTTTCTATTATTTCAATATGAAGAGAAGAACAGTTTAAAAATAAAGCTTTCAATTAATAAAAATCAGTTAGCATCTCTTTTAGGAACAATTCCGGAGACATTATCAAGAATTTTAAATAAATTTTCACATCAAAATATTCTTACAATAAATGGCAGATATATAGAAATTAATGATATAGACAAATTATATGATATTGCAGATGGTATTGTTAAGCTTTAATGAAAATTTTAAAATAGATAAACATTAATCATTTATATAGCCAATTGTTGTATAAAAATCTCCATCTTTCCGGTTTTCAAAGCCAAATTTAGCTTAAATTATATTTTTAAAATTTTGTTGACAAAAGATTTTCATTATTATATTTCTTTCTTGGCTTTTAGGGAAATCCGGTGAAAGTCCGGTGCTGTACCCGCAGCTGTAACCAGGAGCGAAAGTCTGTTTACCACTGCTGAACACATGAAGTGTTTGGTGGGAAGGTTGACAAGTAGGTTGCCTGGGAGCCAGAAGACCTGGAGCCCTTTAATTTCACGCCAGTGAAATTAAAGAAAAGTATCCCCGGGTATTGGGATCGGAAAAGTCAAATTTCACTTCATGACATCCGGTCTCAAAAATCATTTGAAAAAAATTTTTGAGAAAGGAGGTGAAATCTATTTTTTCATAATGACACAACATTTATCAAGAGCTGTTAATCAAGCAATGTTTAAAACCGTAAAAGAATAGAAATAAAAATAAAGAAGGAGAAAAAAATGAAAAATTTTTGTAAAATTTTAATTGCATTTACTTGTATTTTATGTTTTTTTAGTTCCTCACTTTTTGCAATGGGAGGAAATATGAAAAAAAATAAAACCGCTATTGTTATTGCAAGTTTTGGTACAACATATCCTTCAGGGTTAAAATCAATTATTAATATTATCAATCATGTAAAAAAGGAATTTCCAGAAACTACAGTTAAAGTGACATTTACTTCAAATATTATCAAGCATATTTGGGAAAAAAGGCAGAGAGAAGCTCAAAAATGGTTATCAATGGGAGTTCCCAAAGAGATTTTATATGTTAAAGGGATGATTGCCACTCTTGGAGAACTTTCAGATCATGGGTATAAAACCATTATTATACAACCAACTCATATTTATCATGGTGAAGAATTTTCAGATGTTTTAGAATATGTAAAAGCATTAAATTCTATTCAAACCATTAAGAAAAAATGGAGACCTTTTACAAAAATTGTTGTTGGCAGACCTGCATTAGGCACTTACGGTCCTGAATATGATTATCATGAAGATATTGTTAAAGGAGTAAAAGCATTAAAAGCAGATGTGGAACTTGCAAAGAAAAAAGGAGCGATTCTTGTGTATATGGGCCATGGAAATGAGTTTTTCTCAACAGGTATTTATGCTGAAACTCAAAAAGAATTTAGAAAACAGTATCCTGATGTACAAACATTTATAGGAACTGTTGAAGGATACCCTTCTCTTGATGATGTTGTAATGGTTCTAAAAAGTCATGCAAAATCTAAAAAAATAGTTTTAAAGCCTTTTATGATTGTAGCAGGTGACCATGCTAATAATGATATGGCAGGAGATGAGCCTGATTCATGGAAAAATGTTTTACAAAAAGCAGGTTTTACAGTGTATCCCGTAATAGAGGGACTTGGTTCCAACAATAATTTTGCTGAAATTTTTGTTGAGCATATTAAAGATGTTGTTAAAGATAATGGCATTAAATTTAAATAATATGGAGGATTAAAATATGAAAAGGATAGTTTTGATAATTATTACTTTATTTGTATTTGCAGGCTTACCGAGTATTTCAAAAGCAACTTCCAATGATGAACTTTTGCAGCAGATAAAAATGTTACAACAAAAGTTAATAGAGCTTGAAAAAAAAGTTGAAAATCAGCAGGCATCCATAGAAGAGACAAAAAAAACTCAGCAAGAAGTTAAAGAGGCATCAGATATATTAAAAAACTTAAAAGAACATATTTCTATTGGCGGTACATTAGAAGTTGAAACAAATTTTACAGGTATAGATAACAGAGACAAATCAGGTAATTCAAGCAGTGATATAACACTTGCCACTGCTGAGCTTGATGTTGAAGCCAAACTTCATAAATATGCAAGTGCAAATATGGTTTTTTTATGGGAAGAGGATGATACAGAGCCTGTTGATATTGACGAAGGTTATATTACTCTTGGCAATACAGACTATTTTCCTCTTTATTTAAAAGCCGGAAGGATGTATGTGCCATTTGGCAATTTTGAAACTAATTTTGTAAGTGATCCTCTTACTCTTGAACTTGGTGAAATTCAGGAATCAGCTTATCTTTTTGGTGTTGCACATAAAGGGATTGATTTCTCAGTTTATTTTTTCAACCCTGATGTAAATGAAAACAATGATAGTAATGAAGATATTATAAAATCATGGGGTGCAACTTTAAGTTTGGAATTTGGTCCTGCTTCACCAGGGAAACCAGGAAGCGAAGCGCATGAAAGCTACAATAATCATATATTAAATATTTTGCCTGAAGAAACAAGTCTTTTTATTCAACTTTCATATTTAAACAACCTCGCAGATACCAATGATTTTAAAGATGCTTTTGATGATAATGGTTGGATAAAAAGTGTGGAAGATTATGTTGGTGGATTTCATGGTTTTTTAATGGCAGAGGCTTATGGATTTAATTTTATTGCAGAATATCTCGGAGCAACAGAAGATTTTGACAAGACTGATTTTGCTGGTATAGGTAAAAAATTTCAGCCTGAAACATGGAATTTTGAATTAGGTTATACCTTTGCATATTGCAATGAAAAAGAGATGACAGTTGCATTAAAATATGAAGGTTCCGATGATGCAGCTTTTATTGACCCTGAATTGTTTATGGAAGCTCAGTATGGGGTAGCAATATCAGCAAATCTTTTCTCCAATGAAAAATGGGGCACTGATGTTAATTTGAATATAGAGTATCTTCATGGAGAAGCTGATGATAACGTTGTTAAATATTTAGGTGAGAGTATAGATTCCAAAGACTCTGTGACTGTTCAATTACAGGCTGAGTTTTAAATTTTTTAAGGCTGCTTAATGCAGCCTTATATTTATTAAATATTTGGAGTTTTATAATGAATAAAGGTAAATTTTACGGAGTGGGAATAGGTCCTGGATGTCCTGACCTTGTAACTGTCAGAGGCGCAAAGCTGATTGAAAATGCTGATATTATTTATGTTCCTACAAAGAACGAAGTTTCAAATAGTGTTGCTTATAATACAATAAAACCATATTTAAAAGATGCAGAGATAAAACCAGCGGTTTTCTCAATGTCATACAGTCAAGATATTCTTGATAAATATAGGAATGTTGTAATCAAAGGTATAAAAGAAGATATTGAAAACAACAGAGATGTTGTTTTTGTTACCCTTGGTGATCCAATGCTTTACAGCACTTATGTCTATATCCTTAATGGATTGAAAGAATTAATAGAAAATTTTGAGTATGAAACTGTGCCTGGGATAACATCTTTTTCTGCAATGGCAGCAAAGTCAAATACGCCCCTTGTTGAAGAAAATGAAGTCCTTACCATATATCCTCTTACTCATTATAATAATGAAACTTTTGACAATATTTGCAAGACTTCAGATGCAATTGTTTTAATGAAGATACCTAAAAAATCTGCAGAAATAATGGAACATATAAAAAAACAGAACTTTTCAAAAATCGTACATATGAAAAACATCTGCCTTAAAGATGAGCTCATTAATTATCATTTGAATTGTGAAGAATTAAATAAAAATGATATAAAAAAATATCTCTCCATTATTTTATTAAAAAAATAATTTAACTGCATATTTTGTTTGCTGAGAAATAGTAAAATAGCAGATATGTGAAAAAAATATAATTTGTTGATTCTAACTTCTCATTTTAGCTTTTTTAATTTATTTTGAATACTGGATAAAATCTTTAATGCATCTAAAGGTGTTGTATTTAAAATGTCAATGTTTTCTATATCCTCTAAAATAAGTTCTTTTTCATTTTTAAAAATATTATCGAAAATTGTTTTTTCTTTAATTTTCGGTTTGCTTCTCGGCGGTTGTCTGTTTTCCAATTTACTTAAAATTTCCTTTGCACGTTTGATTATTGTATCAGGAAGTTTTGCAAGAGATGCCACTTCTATACCATAACTTCTGTCAGCCGGACCTTTTTTTATTTGTCTTAAAAATACCAGTTTATTACCTACTTCTTTAACATCAACAGAGTAATTTTTAATATTTGAAAAGCTTTGTTCCAAAACAGTTAGTTCATGGTAATGGGTTGCAAATAAAAGGAAAAAATCTTTTTTCAATCCTGCACAATATTCAAGAATTGCCCAAGCAATGCTCATACCGTCGTAAGTGCTTGTGCCACGTCCTATTTCATCTAAAATAATGAAACTTTTTTCCGTTATATTCTGTAAAATTTTGCTTGTTTCATTCATTTCAACCATAAACGTACTTTCATCTTCCAAAATCTTATCTTTTGCACCTATTCTGGTGAAAATTCTGTTAAAAATAGGATAACTTAATTTTTTTGCAGGAACAAAACATCCTATCTGTGCCATTATAATTATTAAGGCATTTTGTCTCATATAAGTTGATTTGCCTGCCATATTGGGGCCTGTAATTATGAAAATTTTGTTCTTTTCATTCATTTCAAGATTATTTGGGATAAAGTCTTCCTTAAGCGTATCAAGTACAGGATGTCTTCCGTCAATTACTTCTATTTTGTTTTCATTGTTTATCTCGGGTTTCACATAATCATATAAAACAGATATTTCAGAGAAGGTTGATAAAATATCTATTGAGGAAATAATATCAGAAACCTTTTTTATATTAAGGCAGTATTCAGATAGTTCATTTAATAGATTAAAATATATCTTTTTTTCAATTTTGCTTATTTTCTCATCTGCTGTTAAGATTTTTTCTTCAAATTCTTTTAATTCTTCTGTAATGTATCTTTCAGCATTAACGAGAGTCTGCTTTCTCATAAAAGTATCAGGAATGTTAATAGTGTTTCTTTTTGAGATTTCAATAAAATAACCGAATACCTTGTTAAATTTTATTTTAAGATTTGTAATATTAAATTTCTTTTTTAAACTTGCTTCATAATTTAAGAGCCATTTTCTGGAATTGAATCTGATATTAATCAGTTCATCCAATTCTTTATTAATATCTCTGTTAATAAAACCTCCGTTATTGATATTATTTGAAGGATCAGGCAAAATAAATTTTTCTACTTTTTCAATAAACTCAAAGCATTCAAAGAGGTTTGCATTAAATTCTTTTGACAACTCAGTATCTATTTTGGAGAGTTCTTTCTTTATTTGAGGAATAAGTTTCAAATATTCTTTTAAATTAATCAGATGCTGAGGTAAAATGTTTTTAAGAGCTATTTTGCTGTTTAATCTTTCAATATCCCTTATTTGTTTTAATATTTCCAATAATTTTCTTTTTATTTTCGGAGTTTCTATTAATTTCTCTATAAAATCGTATCGTTCTAACAAAGCTCTTTTATCAGTTAATGGATAAGACAGCCATTTTCTGAGATTTCTACTTCCCATAGGCGTTGAGCATTTATTTAAAATGGAATACAAAGAGCCTTCTTTAAAAATTTCCAAATGTGTAATTGCATTTTCATCTAATATTAAATATTGATTAATACTGATTTTTTCAGGTTTTTTTAAATGTTTTGGTATGAATTTGTTGTTTTCAAGAATATAGTTTAGAGAAATGGTAATTACTTCTGGTAAATTTTTATAACCTTGTAAATAATCTGATATGGAATTATTTGTATGAAGTAAGTTTTCATTTATTAAATTTACGCTAAAGTTGTAAAATTCAATATATGTTTCTTTTTTTAATTCTTTTAAATCATTATCTGAAATGATTATTTCCTTGGGAAAGTGTTTTTCAATTTCTCCAATTAATTGATTAATGTCCACATTAAGTTCATAATTAAAATCACCAGTTGCAAAGTCAACAATAGCAAGATTATTTTTATAATATGTAAAGAGGAAGTAATTTTCATTTGCAAAAAGATTGTCTACTTCACTGTTTATTGCAGGAGTTAAGACCTTTACAACTTTCCTTTTAACAATTTTTTTGGTTAGTTTTGGGTCCTCCACCTGCTCACAAATGGCTATCTTATGCCCGTTATCAAGGAGCTTCTGGGTATAGTTTGACAGTGCATGAAAAGGTATGCCACACATAGGGATATTATCTTCTTTGTGTCTTGATGTAAGAGCAATATTCAATATTTTTGATGCTATTACCGCATCTTCAAAGAACATTTCATAGAAATCACCCATTCTGAAAAACAAAATTTTATCTTTATGTTCATCCTTAATTGATAAGTATTGTTTCAACATGGGAGTTAGGTTATTACTTTTTTGCATAAACTTACCTTTATAATTATTTAAAACAGATATTAACTTATTATGAAAATTTTTTCCATATAAAATTTTTATTGAAATAAAAGTATTAGAATGTTAAATAGTAACAGTTTCATTAAAATCTAAAATAGTTTTAAGTTAAAAGTTAGGATTTTTAATTTATAGTCGATAGATGATAGTAGAAAAATTGTTTAAACTAGTTTAAATTAAGACTGTTCGCAGTAATTTCTGGTTATTTATAGACAATAGACTAACGACTATTGACTAAGTGACTTTGAATTAAATTATTTGGAGGAGACAATATGAAATTTAAAGGTAAAGTCTGGAAATTTGGTTCCGACATTGACACAGATGCCATAATTCCTGCAAGATATTTAAATACAGCTGATGAAAACGAACTTGCCAAGCACTGTATGGAAGATGCTGACCCTGAATTTGTTAAAAAAATGACACCTGGTGATATAATTGTTGCTGAAGATAATTTTGGTTGTGGTTCTTCAAGAGAACATGCACCTATTGCCATAAAATATGCCGGAATTTCATGTGTTATAGCAAAATCATTTGCAAGAATATTTTTTAGAAATGCGTTTAATATGGGGCTTCCTATATTTGAATGTGCTGAAGTAGTTGATAACACAGATGAAGGTGATGAACTTGAAGTAGATGCAGTTAATGGTACAATTTTCAACAAAACAAAGAACATTACTTTTAAAGCAGCACCTATACCAGATTTTATGCAGAGTTTATTAGATGCTGGAGGATTATTGAATTATGTTATAGGAAAAAAGGAGGGAAAATAATTATGGCTTATTATAACATTGCAGTCTTGCCTGGTGACGGTACAGGACCTGAGGTAATGAGAGAGGCAATTAAAGTACTGAAGTCTTTGGAATGTGATAGTTTAAAATTTGATTTTCAATATTTTGACTTTGGAGGAGACAGATTTTTAAAAACAGGCGAGATTCTCCCTGAGTCAGCAATTGAAGAATTTAAAAAGTTTGATGCAATACTTCTTGGTGCCATAGGTCATCCGGATGTAGCTCCTGGCATTCTTGAAAAAGGTATTTTACTTAAGTTAAGGTTTACACTTGATCAATATATAAATTTAAGACCAATAAAATTATATCCCAATGTAGATACTCCGTTAAAAGATAAAAAACCTGAAGATATAGACTTTGTTGTAGTAAGGGAAAATACAGAAGGTTTATATGCAGGTGCAGGTGGTCATTTAAGACAAGGTACAAAAAATGAAGTTGCCATACAGGAATCAATTAATACCTATCTTGGAGTTGAAAGATGTTTGAAATATGCTTTTGAGTATACTAAAAAGAGAAATAAAGAGAATAAATTAATGCTTTGCGGTAAAACTAATGTTTTAACATTTGCATTTAGCCTATGGGAAAGAGTTTTTAAAGAATTGGCCAAAAATTATCCTGAAATAACTACGGAATATGGTCATGTGGATGCAGTATGTATGTGGATGGTAAAAAATCCTGAAAACTTTGATGTAATTGTTACTGACAATATGTTCGGAGATATTATTACAGACCTTGGTGCAATGATTCAAGGTGGTATGGGAATAGCAGCAGGAGGCAATATTAATCCTGAAGGTGTTTCCATGTTTGAACCTATTGGAGGCTCAGCTCCGAAATATACAGGAAAAAATGTTATTAATCCGCTTGCAGCAATAATGGCAGGTGAAATGATGCTAAGAGTTTTAGGAGAAAATAGTTTTGCTGATAGAATAGAAAAAAGTGTTGTATATGTTTTACAAAACCACTTAAAAAGTTTATCTGCTGGTAAAATGGGTTATACTACAGAAGAAGTTGGAGATTTGGTGGCTAAAAAT
>CAZBLP010000043.1:0-18897 GCA_964492825.1 uncultured bacterium | reverse complement strand
TAAAATAAAATTTTAAAAAAACCAACAAAATCTTGTTTCAATATTGGACAATAATTTGAACTTATCAAAAACTAAAAGCATAAAAAAAGATTTATTTAAAAACATAGTTATTCTGTCAGTAATAATTTTAATATTTTTTGGAATTTTATTCACTATTATTCTCTATAAAACGGGAATTTCAAATGTTAACGAATTTTTAAAACAGAAAAATATTGCAACTAAAAATTTCATTGGAGGATATTTTACAGAACTTTACAATTCAGTGGAATTTTTAAGCAAGCTTGAAAAAGTTAAAAAAGCAGCGTCTCTACCTCCTAAACAACAAAAAGAAGTTCTTGACATATATAAATCTTTAAAAAAGACTAACAAAGAAATCAAATATATATATTCAGGATATAATAATGGCTTATTGTTAATTAATAATTATATTGCACCTAAAAATTATAATCCTGTAACCCGTCCATGGTATCAAGCTGCTGTGAAATCATACCCCCACATAGCAAGAGGTACTCCTTATCAGGAGATAAAAACAAAAGAGTGGCTAATTTCCATAAGCAAAGCTCTTACTAACGACAAAAACAATATTATAGGTGTTATTGCAATAGATTCTTCCCTTGATAATGTTATTAAATCAATAAAAATAAGTAATGAAAAATATGGATCAACTGATGTTTTTATTATAAAAAATAACGGTGAAATGGTTATAAATAAAGACAAAAACCTGTTAGATAAAAATTTTTTCAATTTAATAAACACTCCAAAAAAATTTAACAATCAATACGGCAGTTTTAATTATACTTTTTACGGTGTAAAAAAAATAGCTTATTACAGCAAAATCAATAAACTCGGATGGCTTATTATCACTTCAGTAAACAAATCTGACATAATTAATCCAATAATAATGCAAATATTCCTGGTAACTTTTATTGTAGCCGTGATATCAATATTTTTAGGATGGATTTTAAGCAAATTAATGACCAGACAATTTGTTGAACCATTAATAAAAATAGAAAAAAGGATTAAAAGTATTATTGAAGGTAATTCTGAGAAACTTACTGATTACAAATACCCTGAAAATGAAATCGGTTTAATGGCAAAATATATCGAGCAACTAACTGAAACCGAACTTTACAATAAAAACCTCGAACTGCAAAAAATGAATGAAGAACTTAAAAGATTATCCTCTACCGATCAACTTACAAAATTATTCAACCGTCGCAAAATGCACGAAGAACTTGACAAAGAATATAAAAGAGCTTCTCGTTATAAAAATCCATTTTCCATAATTATGTTTGATATAGATTTTTTTAAAAAAATAAACGATACTTTTGGACATCAGGCTGGAGATGCTGTTCTGTCCGAATTATCACATTTGGTTAAAAAAATTATCAGAGCAACTGACGTTGCCAGCAGATGGGGTGGAGAAGAATTTTTGATTTTATGCCCTGAAACCAATTTAAATCAAGCTTCCATTCTTGCAGAAAAAATTCGTAGTAATGTTGAAAACTACAACTTTCCCGTAGATAAGACAGTAACAGTCAGTATAGGTGTTTCTGAATTTCGCAAAGATTCTTCCATTGAAAATATTATAGAGCAGGCAGACGAAAGACTCTACAAAGCTAAGAACAGCGGAAGAAACAAAGTTGTAGCTAACGATTAAAATCAAATAATTAGATTACCCCTAATTCTTTCATTACCAACTGAATATCCTGCCATACCAATTTTTTATTTTCAGGATGATGTAATAAATGAGCAGGATGGAATGTAGGCATTAATTTTATCCCATTTAAATTATAAAATTTTCCCCTTAAATTATTGATTCTCTCGTTGCTATTAAGTAACACAGAAGTGCTAATTTTTCCTAATGTAACTATTATTTCAGGCTTTATTATCTCAATCTGCTTTAACAAAAAAGGTAAACATTTCTCTATCTCGTCTTTTTCAGGGTCTCTATTATTTGGAGGTCTGCATTTCAAAATATTAGAAATATATACCTCAGCTCTATCCAACTTCATTGCCAATATGATTTTGCTCAATAACTTACCTGCATCTCCCACAAAAGGTTTTCCTGAAAGGTCCTCAAACTTGCCTGGCGCTTCGCCAATAAACATTAACCTTGCATTAACATTACCCTCACCAAACACTGTATTTTTTCTTAATTTAAACAGGTTGCAAGCTGTACACTTTTTTACTTCTGATTCTAAATTATTAAGCAGTACTTCATTATCAGTGCTAAATTTCGGAACATAATCAAGGCCTTCTTCCTGCAAATATTTCAAATTTTTTATTAAACTATCTATTAACAAAAAAAAGCCCTCCGAATAAAATAAACAATTCAGATAATTCCACCATACAACCTAAAATATCACCTGTAATTCCATTGAATTTCCTTTCAAAAAATACAGAGCAGAAATATAGAAAAAATAATAAATCAATAAAAAGAAAAATAAGTTTTAAATCTACAATACCAAAAGCAATACCTGTAAAAATCAAACTGAAAATAAACGTGGTATTATCAGTAAATTCCACAATACTTTTCCCTAACCCTTTTTCCTTTGCATAGTTTAACCTCCACGAAAGAAAATTTATTGCAAATCTTCCTGCAACAGGTGATAAAATTATATATAAAGGAGCAATTAAAATAATATTTTTGATAAAAACAAACTTTGCCAATATAACCAGAATTAATGCAATAACACCTATTGCACCAATTCTTGAATCTTTCATAATCTCAAAAGCCTTTTCTCTGTTCTGCAATGAGCCTATTGCATCAAAAACATCTGCAACTCCGTCAAGATGGAACCCTCCTGTAATAACAACCCACACTAAAACTATAAACAATGAAAGAATCCCACTGTTAAACGGCAAAAAGGTCATAAAATAAAGTATAAATCCCAACATTAATCCCACTAAAGGGAAAAATTTTAGAGAACTTTTTAAATCATGATTCTGGATTTCTATTGTTTTAAATGGTATTATAGTCAGGAAAGATAGAGCTATAAAAATCGGATTCATTTTAACCTCAAATTATAACCACAAAATGAAATATAGAATTCATCTGATATTTTTGCAATTTTCTGATTTGCATAACCAGATAAATCTCTGAAAAATCTTGCTAATTTATTTTCAGGAACTAACCCCATACCTACTTCATTTGATACTATAAACAAATTGTAATTAACATTTGAAATTGCATTGATAAGATTATCAATTTCAGAATAAATTTGGTTAATATCTTTCTCATGTTTTAAAAGTAAATTATTCAACCAAAAGGTAATGCAGTCTATAAGCAAAACTTCTGTTTGGCCTGACATCTCTTTTATGACTTTTACAATATTATAAGGCTCTTCAACTGTGCTGTCCCATCTTTCATCTCTATTTTCTCTATGATTGGCAATTCTTTCTTTCATTTCATCATCAAAAGCAACAGCTGTAGCAAGGTAGACCCTTCTACCTTCAACAGATTCTGCATAATCTTGAGCGAACTTGCTTTTGCCACTTCTGTTCCCTCCAACAACAAATACAACTTTACTCATTAAAACTACTCCCAATCATTATCTATAACTGCAATATATGGCAATTCTCTGTATTTTTCATTATAGTCTAATCCATAGCCAACTACAAAAAAATTATCAATATCAAAACCATAGTATCTAATTGGAACAATAAATTTTCTATTTTGCTTTTTAATCAAAAAAGATGCAATGCTAAGGGTTAGCGGACTTTGCTTGCTTAATGTTTCAAATATTTTGTAAAGAGTTAATCCTGTATCATAAATATCTTCCACAATTAAAACATTTTTGCCTTTTATTTCAGGAATTTGTTCCATGAATTCCAGTTTACCCGTCGAACTTGTGCCACAATAACTTTTTACTCTGATAAATTCTATTTCTACATTTAAATCATACTTAGAAAGATATCTGACAAGGTCAGCAAAGAATATGAAACTACCTTTTAACACGCATAATAGTAAAATACTTTTACCATTATAATCTTCAGAAATTTTTTCTGCTATTTCACTAACTTTTTTATTTATCTCATCTCTGGGAAATAATATTCTCATTTATTAGAATCAAAATACTCTTTTACTTTTTTCAATGCACAATATTCACCACACATACTGCATGCTTCTTCATCTTTGGACATTAGAGACTCTCTGTATTGTCTGGATTTATATGGATCAATGCTAAGCTGAATTTGTTTTTCCCAATTGAACTCTCTCCTGCATTTAGCCATTTCATTGTCAACATCAATTGCCCCTGGTAATTTTTTGCCAATATCACCTGCATGAGCTGCTATTTTTGATGCTATTAATCCTTCTTTTACATCATTTTCATCTGGTAATCTCAAATGTTCCGCAGGAGTTACGTAACATAAAAAATCAGCTCCAAAATATGCAGCCATTGCTCCACCAATGGCACTTGTAATATGGTCATATCCAGGTGCAATATCTGTAACCAATGGTCCTAAAACATAAAATGGTGCTCCATGGCATAATGATTTTTGTAATTTTATATTCATCTCTATTTCATTTATAGGAACGTGCCCAGGTCCCTCAATCATAACCTGAACTCCATTTTTCCATGCAATATCAGTAAGTTCTCCTAAAGTTATTAATTCATGAATCTGTCCCCTGTCAGTTGCATCAGATAAACAACCAGGTCTTAATCCGTCTCCAAGGCTTAAAGTCACATCATATTTTTCTACTATTTTTAAAAGTTCATCATAAAATTCATACAAAGGATTTTCCTTTTTATTGTAAATCATCCATTCTACAATAAATGAGCCTCCTCTGCTAACAACATTAGTAATTCTACCCTCTTTTTTAATTCTTTCAATAGAAGACATTGTAACGCCACAATGCACAGTAATAAAATCCACTCCATCCTCACACTGCTTTTCAATAACATCAAAAAGAAGATTTTTGCTCATATTACCAATAAAACCATATTTTTTAACAGCTTCAATAGCAGCCTGATAAATAGGGACAGTACCAACCATAATTGGTGATTTTTCTATAATAATTTTTCTTAATTCATTTAAATTGTCTCCTGTACTTAAATCCATTACAGCATCAGCACCATATTTAACTGCAATATCCAGTTTTTTCAATTCAAAATCAAAATCATCTTTATCTTTTGAAGAACCAAGATTAACATTAACCTTTGTTTTTAATCCTTCTCCTATACCCTTTGGATGTAACGATTTATGATTGATATTGGCAGGAATAACAACTTTGCCTGATTTTAATTTTTCTTTTAATAATACAACATCTATATTTTCATCCTTTGCCACTATCTCCATTTCTTTTGTAATTTTATCTTGGTTTGCATAACTAAGCTGTGTCATTAATAACTCTCCTATATTTTTCAACTGCTTTTTTAATATCTTCCTCCAATGTAATACCACTCATTACACAAATCATTTCTGGCTTTACATCTATTACCTTATTAATATTCGAAAAATTAATACCTCCAATTGCACATACTGGTAAATTTTTATATTTCTCCTTAATTTTTCTAAGTCTTGCTGTTCCTACAACAGGGTCCGGATTTTCCTTGCTTTTTGTGGGAAATATCGGGCCAAAACCTATATAGTCAATATTTATTTTACTTGTCTCTTTTACCTGCTCCAAATTATGGGTGGATAATCCTATTATTTTATTAAATCCTAAAATATCTTTTGCAAATTCTATAGGCATATCATCCTGTCCAAGATGAACACCATCAGCATTTGAAGCAAATGCTATATCCACTCTGTCATTTACTATAAACAGAGCATTAAAATCTTCACAAAGCCTTTTAATCTTAATTGCAGTTTCAGTGAATTTTTTGTCATTAAGAACCTTTTCCCTAAGCTGAATAATTTTAGCGCCGCCTTGAAGTATCTCAACACATGCTTCTATGCGATTTTTAAGACAAAATCTTGAATCAACAATAGTATACAACAATATATTGGTACTGTTTAACAACTTTTTTAACTTATACTTAACTGAAAAAAGCTCCTCTTCCAATTTATAAACATCAAATCTTAATTTTTTAAATATAAAGCTTTTATTTACATTTTCTATTTTGAAAAACTCTTCTAAAACTCTTAAGCTTTCCTGAACTCTTTTTGAATTGGCAAAATAAATATCTTCTAATGTTTGTCTGTTTTTTTCGGTAATTGTAAAGGAATCCTTGCCTGAATCTGCTAAGATATCCCTTGACTGAATGTATTTAATGTCAGAACAAGTCTCTCTGATTGTATGTCTTATATCTTTTATTTCTTTTACAAACTTTTCGTTTTTATAAAAAAGCCTGAAAATATCTTCTAATACTCTAAGACCTTCTGATGCCCTGTTAATATTAGCATCAATAACTCTTAAAAATTTATTCATTAAAGTTTGTCAATTATTATTTCAGCAACTTTTTTACCTGAGAGTAGCATCCCGCCGAATACTGGCCCCATTCTGTTGCTTCCAAACACATTGTTTGCAGACATTCCTGCCACATATAGGTTTCCATATGCTTCTTTGGTATTTTCTACTGTTGTTCTCTCCCCTACTTCAGCCCAAAGTGACTTTTCACCCATAATAGCCCCTGTCTCTGTAAATAACTTTCCTTCACATTTTTTCTCAACAATTTTTACAATCTCCGAATCATGACCTGTTGCATCAATAACAAATTTTGACCTAACCACAAGAGGATCAACATGAAGACCTGCCATTTCAACAGGGCTCCATTGAATAACAAGTCCGCTAACTTTATCTTTTCTAACAACAACATCTTCAACAGAAATACAGTTGAATATCTTCAGTCCGGCTCTTTTGGCTTTTAAAATAAGTGCAGCAACTGACTCAACAGAATCGGCAGTATAATAGTTTTCATCGTACTTATTGTATGAAATTTCAAATTCATCTAAAATAGATTTACCTTCTTCCTGAACCACAATCTCGTTAAACATCATTCCACCGCCCCACATGCCACCGCCAATACTGAGCTTTCTCTCAAACATTGCAACTTTATATCCTGCTTTACCAAGATAGTATCCTGCCACAAGCCCTGCAGGACCACCGCCCACTATTGCTGCATCAAGTTCAAGACAATCTTTAAATTTTTCTATAAATCTATCTATAATTGCTTTTGTAATTGTCAATTCATCTAACACCATTACAACCTTTCTCCTCTCTGTTTTTATTCAGGAGTGTGGAGAACACTCCACACTGTTTTAATCAACTGTTTCTTCTAATACCAATGCTGCTGATTCTGTATCTGTAATATCTTCTTCACCTGTTAAATCATCGTCAGATTCTACTTTTATTTTTATTTTATTATAACTTCTTACACCGGTTCCTACTGGCACTAATCTGCCCATAATAACATTTTCTTTTAAACCGTACAGATAATCTATTTTACCTTCAATAGCAGCCTGTGTTAACACTTTGGTTGTTTCCTGGAATGAAGCTGCTGAAATAAAACTTGAAGTATTGAGAGCAGCTTTTGTGATTCCAAGGAGTATAACTTCACCTGTGGCAGGTTTTTTGCTTTCTGCCAGCGCTTTCTGGTTCTCTTCTTCAAACACAACCCGTTCAACAAGGTCACCGTTTAAAAACGCTGTTTCACCAGCTTCTTTTACAATTACCTTTCTAAGCATCTGCCTTACAATAACTTCTATATGTTTGTCATTGATTTCAACACCCTGTAATTTATAAATTTCCTGAACCTCATTAACAAGATATTTTGCTAATTCTTTAGCACCTTTGACTTTTAAAATATCATGAGGATTCAGCGGCCCGTCCATAAGAGGTTCCCCAGCTTGGACATATTCACCTTCCCTAACTGTAATATGTTTTCCTTTAGGGATAAGATATTCTAACGGTTCCCCTACTTCAGGAGTTATTATTACTCTCCTCTTGCCTTTAGTCATTTTGCCAAAAGTAACTCTTCCTTCAATTTCTGTTATAATCGCAAAATCTTTTGGAGTTCTTGCTTCCAACAATTCCTCTACTCTTGGCAAACCTCCTGTAATATCTTTTGTTTTTGTTGTTTCTCTTGGTATTTTGGCAATAACAGTACCAGCAGAAACATAGTTACCTTCTTCCACATTGATAACTGCATTCACTGGCAATAAATATCTTGCAAGAGTTTTTCCATCAGGTAATCTCGCTGTTTTACCAGTTTCATCTTTAATGGATATTCTCGGTCTCAAATTAATATCTTTGTAATCAATAACTTTTTTAGTAGAAAGCTTTGTAATTTCATCAACTTGTTCCTGGATTGTAACACCTTCAATAATGTCTCCAAACTTAATTTTACCTGAAACTTCTGTTAAAATCGGAACAGTAAAAGGATCCCAATCTGCTAATATATCTCCTTTTTTAATTTTGTCACCATCTTTAAAATATAATTTAGCACCGTAAACAAGAGAATTTTTCTCTATTTCTCTACCTTTTTCATCAAGAATGATAATTTTGGAATGTCTGTTCATAACAATCATTTGATTCTTATCATTAACAACATAATGAAGGTCTCTATATGTAATAGTACCATTTTTATGGGCCTCAAGAACACTCTGCTCTGTAACGGCACTTGCTGTACCACCAATATGGAAAGTCCTCATTGTAAGCTGAGTTCCAGGCTCACCAATAGACTGAGCAGCAATAACCCCTATAGGTTCTCCTATTTCAACAAGAGTTCCCCTTGCCAAATCTCGTCCGTAACATAAGCTACACACACCACCTCTTGCTGATTTACATGTCAGGACTGACCGGATAAAAACTTTGTTGAGACCACTATCATCTATTTTACGTGCAGCTTCTTCATCTATTAATTCATTAGCTTTAACTATAATCTCCCCTGTATGTGGAGCAATAATATCGTAAAGAGCTGTTCTTCCAAGAACCCTTGACCCCACTCTTTCAATAATTTCTCCACCTTCAACTAATGATTCCACCTCAATTCCGTCTAAAGTTCCGCAATCTTCTTCAACAACAAATGCATCTTGTGCAACATCAACAAGCCTCCTTGTCAGATATCCCGCATTTGCTGTTTTTAATGCTGTATCAGCAAGACCTTTCCTTGCACCGTGAGTAGATATAAAATATTGTAAAACATTAAGCCCTTCTCTAAAATTAGAAACAATTGGCGTTTCAATAATTTCACCTGATGGTTTTGCCATAAGTCCCCTCATTCCGGCCAACTGTTTCATTTGGTTTTCACTACCCCTTGCACCTGAATCTGCCATAATAAAAATAGAATTAAAACTATTGCCTTCTCTCTTTTGTTTGCCATCAGACGATGTATAGGTTTTTGATGAAATATTAGCCATCATGGCTTTTGCTATTTCATCAGTAGCATGCTGCCATGTGTCAATAATTTTGTTATATCTTTCTCCATGCGTTATTGCACCTTCTCTATATTCATTTTCAATTGTCTGTACCTGTTTTAATGTTCTATCTAAAATTACTTTTTTAGCTTTTGGAATTTCAAGATCTTCAACCCCAATAGAAATTCCCGCCCTTGTTGCAAATTCAAAACCAAGATTTTTAAGCTGGTCAGCAAATATAACCGTTTTTTTGTCTCCTGCAACTCTGTATGCTTTATCTATTAATTTCACTACTACTTTTTTTCTTATAACTTGATTAATCTCTTCAAAAGTAATTTCTTTTGGAGTAATGGAGTATATTAAAATTCTACCCATAACAGTATCATAAATTTTATTATTAATTTTTATTTTAACCTTTGCTTGAGGGTCAACTTTATCCATCTCATATACAAGCAAAGCTTCGTCAATTGAACCAAATTTCAATCCTTCACCTTTTGCAAATTCTTTTGGTGTTGATAAATAGTATAGACCTAAAACAATATCCTGAGAAGGAACTATTACAGGCTTACCATTTGCAGGAAGCAAAATATTGTTAGTTGACATTATTAAAGTACGTGCTTCAATCTGCGCTTCATATGAAAGAGGCACATGAACAGCCATCTGATCGCCATCAAAATCAGCATTAAAAGCAGTACAAACAAGAGGATGCAATCTAATAGCCTTACCTTCTGTAAGTATTGGTTCAAATGCCTGTATTCCAAGTCTGTGCAAAGTAGGAGCCCTATTTAAAAGAACAGGATGTTGTTTTATCACTTCTTCTAATGCATCCCATACTTCAGGTTTTTCAAGTTCAACATATTTTTTAGCTGTTTTAATTGATTGAACAATACCTTTTTCAATTAATCTGTTAAAAATAAAAGGTTTAAACAATTCCAAAGCCATTTTTTTAGGTAAACCACACTGATGAAGTTTTAATTCCGGCCCGACAACAATAACTGATCTTCCTGAATAATCAACCCTTTTACCAAGCAAGTTTTGCCTAAACCTGCCCTGTTTACCTTTAATAATTTCTGAAAGAGATTTTAAAGGTTTTTTATTAGAACCTATAATAGGTCTTTCTCTTTTTGTATTATCAAAAAGTGCATCAACAGCTTCCTGCAACATTCTCTTCTCATTGTTAATAATAATTGACGGTGCATTTAAGCTTAAAAGCCTTTTTAATCTGTTATTTCTGTTAATTAATCTTCTGTACAAATCATTTAGATCTGCAGTGGCGAATCTTCCTCCTTCAAGAGGCACAAGAGGCCTTAAATCAGGCGGAATCACCGGAATAACATCTAATACCATCCACTCAGGTTTATTGCCCGAATTTATAAAAGCTTCTATTATTTTCAACTTAGAAACTATACTTTTCTGTTTTGCCTCAGACTTGGTAGCTGCAAGCTGTTCTCTGAGTTTAAAGGAAAGTTCATCTAAATTCAAATTAAGAAGCATTTCTTTAAGAGCAATTGCTCCCATTTCAGCTCTGAATTTTCCATTATATTTTTCATATTCTTTTTCAAATTGCTCTTCATTCAAAAGTTGACCATATTTTAAATTGGTCTCACCTGGGTCCAACACAACATAAGAATCATAATATAAAACTCTTTCAACCTCTTTCATGGTCATTCCGAGCAGAACACCTATTCTACATGGCTGATTTTTAAAATACCAGATATGGGCAACTGAAGTTGCCAATTCAATATGTGCCATTCTAAATCGTCTGACCTTTGATTGAATAACTTCCACACCACATTTTTCACAAATAATTCCTCTATGTTTCATTCGTTTATATTTACCACAATTACATTCATAATCTTTCACAGGCCCAAAAATTTTGGCACAAAATAACCCGTCTCTTTCAGGCTTGAATGTCCTGTAATTAATTGTCTCAGGTTTTTTGACTTCACCATAAGACCATTCTCTAATCTGCTCAGGAGAAGCTAAATTAATTTGCACAGCTTTAAATCTAATTGGATCTTGTGGTTTTTCAAACAACGATAATATATCTCTCAAGGCTTACCCCCTAAATATTTTTTAACCTTTTATCTACTCTTGGTCATCATACTCTATTAATTTTACATCAAGAGCCAATCCTTTTAATTCATTAATGAGAACGTTAAATGACTCTGGTATTCCTGATTGTAAAAAGTTTTTACCTTTTACAATAGCTTCATACATCCTGTTTCTACCAGCCAAATCATCTGATTTAACTGTTAAGAATTCCTGCAATGAATATGCAGCACCATAGGCTTCAAGTGCCCAAACTTCCATTTCACCGATTCTTTGTCCTCCAAATTGCGCTTTACCACCTAAAGGCTGCTGTGTAACAAGAGAATATGGTCCAATAGATCTTGCATGAATTTTTTCATCAACAAGATGATGTAACTTCAGCATATACATATATCCAATAGTAACATTATTGGCAAATTCTTCTCCTGTTCTTCCGTCATATAATGTTACTTGGCCGTTCCCAGGCAAATCTAATTTTTTTAAATATTTTTTAATTTCATCTTCTGAAGCTCCGTCAAAAACTGGTGTTGCAACAAATAAACCTTTACCAAGCTCCTTTGCCATCTCAACAACAGAATCATCATCTAATTTTTTAACAAACTTAGTCACTTCTCTGTCATTGTAATATTCAATTATTTTTTCTCTTAAAATTTCAGGTGAATAATTTTCTTCCATATACTGCTGTATTTTATATCCTACCTCTTTTGCAGCCCAACCTAAATGAGTTTCAAGAATTTGCCCTACATTCATACGTGAAGGCACACCTAAAGGATTAAGAACTATATCCACTGGTGTCCCGTCTGCAAGAAAAGGCATGCTCTCTTCAGGTAAAATTTTGGAAACAACCCCTTTATTACCATGCCTACCTGACATTTTATCACCAACAGAAAGTTTTCTTTTTATTGCAAGAAAAACTTTAATCATTGTAAAAACACCTGGCTGAAGCTCATCGCCAATACCAAGATTTTCAATTTTTTTATGATATCTTCCTTCTATTTCCTTAATTTTAGCATCATATAAAGTTTTATACTTTCCAATCTTTTCTTCAACATCAAACTTCACTTTTATATCTTTAAAAACTCCTGTTGGGATGTTTTCAATAATATCCTCAGTAAACACTGTCCCTTTTTTTAAAAGCTTATCATCATATTTTAGTTCACTTTTAAGCTCTTTGCCATTTAAAATTTTTACCATTTTTTTATAAAAACTTTGTTTAACTATTCTAATCTCATCATTTTTATTTTCTTCTAAAAGTTTTATATCCTTTTCATAATACTTATTTACTTCAATATTAGATTTTTTATTTCTTGAAAATATTTTAATATCAACTACTGTTCCCTCTACACCAGGTGGGACCCTTAATGAAGAATCAGTGACATCTTTTGCTTTTTCTCCGAAAATAGCTCGTAATAGTTTTTCTTCAGGTGTAAGCTGAGTTTCACTTTTAGGAGTAACCTTTCCAACCAAAATGTCACCTGGTCTTACATAGGCACCAACTCTTACTATGCCGTTTTCATCCAAGTTTTTTAATTCTGATTCTCCAACATTGGGAATATCAGCTGTAATTTCTTCATCTCCCAATTTGGTATTTCTTGCAAAACATTCAAATTCTTCAATATGAACAGAAGTATAAACATCATTTTTTATAATATTTTCACTTACAAGGATTGAATCTTCAAAATTATATCCACCCCAAGGCATAAAAGCCACAAGAACATTTTTACCCAGTGCAAGCTCCCCTTTTTCCATGCCTGGACCGTCTGCTATAACTTCTCCTGCTTTTACTCTGTCACCTTTACTTACAAGTGGTTTCTGCTCATACAAAGTATTTTGATTAGATTTTCTGTTATTCATAATGTAATAAATATCATAATTATCAAAACTATCAGCATCTGCTTTAATAATAATTCTATTTTTGTCAACCTTTAAAACAGTACCATCTCTTTTAGCCAAAATAGCAAGTCCAGAATCACGTGCGGTTTTAGATTCCATACCGGTACCTACCAAAGGTGCTTCTGTTTTTAACAAAGGCACAGCTTGACGCTGCATGTTAGAACCCATTAAAGCCCTGTTAGCATCATCATGTTCCAAAAACGGTATTAATGAGGCTGCCACACTAACCACCTGGTTAGGAGAAACATCCATATATTGAACCTCTCCTTTATTTACCCATTTAAAATCTCCATCTTTACGTGCAAGCACCATGTCATTTAGAAAATTCCCCTTTTTATCAATAGGAGCATTAGCTTGTGCAATAACTAACCCTTTTTCCTCAAATGCGGATAAATGAACAATTTCATCAGTAACTTTGCCATTTTTGACTTTTCTATACGGAGTTTCAATAAAGCCAAATTCATTTACAGTAGCATAAGTGGTCATTGATGAAATCAAACCAATATTAGGACCTTCTGGAGTCTCAATAGGACAGATTCTACCGTAGTGAGTAGCATGAACATCTCGGACTTCAAAACCTGCTCTCTCTCTTGTAAGACCACCTGGACCAAGAGCACTTAATCTTCTTTTATGTGTAATTTCAGACAAAGGGTTGGTTTGATCCATAAACTGTGAAAGCTGACTACTCTGAAAAAAATCATTTAAAACAGTAATCACAGGTTTGTGATTAACAATGTCTTGAGGCATCAAACTGTCAATGTCTTTTAAACTTAATTTCTCTTTTATTGCCCTTTCCATTCTAACCAGGCCTATTCTGAACTGGTTTTCCGCCAATTCACCTACACTTCTGACACGTCTGTTACCTAAATTATCAATATCATCTATTTCATATCCAGGAGTACCGTTCTTAATCTCTATTAAATATTTAGCAACTGATAATATATCATCAGACTCCAAAGTTACATTGTCAAGAGGCTTCTTTTGATTTAATTTAAAATTAAACTTTAATCTCCCGATTCTTGACAAACTATATCTCTCTTTTTCAAAAAAGAGATTATGAAAAAAGTTTTTCGCTGTATCTATATCCACAGGCTCACCTGGCCTGAGCCTTTTATAAATCATTATCAGAGCTGCTTCTATTTCAATCTCTTTTAAAGGTTTATCAGGATATTCTTTTTTATGTTCTTTTGATATATTGCTGATTTTATCAATTAAAAGAGTATCTCTTATTATTGGCAAAGTAGTTATATTATCAATAGAAAGCAGGTTTAATTTTTTAATCCTGCACTCTTTTAAATATTTTAGTTTCTCTTCAGTAATTACTTCATTACATTCTAAAATTATTTCTCCTGTTTCTTCGTCTACAATATCATCTGCAACTGCTTTACCAATAATATTTTCTTCTGTTGCAAGAAGTTTATCTATACCAGCTGCTTTTAGTCTTTTTATTGTATTTTTCTTTACTTTTCTGTTTTTGGGAATTAAAACTTCCCCATTGGCAATTACATCTTCGATTAATTTAAAATTAAGCAAAGTTCTTTCTTTATCATAATTTAAAACTTTAAATATTTTATCATCTTCAAATATATAGTCTTCAGTTTCATAAAAATAGTGTAATATTTCTTTGGATGATAATCCCAATGCTCTGAAAAGAATAGTGGCTGGAATTTTTTTCCTTTTATCTATTTTAACGTATAAACAATTTTTAGTATCAAATTCAAAATCTATCCAGCTTCCTCTATAAGGAATTATTCTTGCAATCACATCTTTTTTATCAAAAGTAAAAAATACTCCTGGTGATCTGTGTAATTGTGAAACAATAACCCTTTCAATACCGTTAATTATAAAAGTTGCATTATCTGTCATTAAGGGAATTTCACCAAAATATATTTTCTGCTCTTTAATATCCCTTATGGATTTTGCAGCTGTTTCAGAATCAATATCCCATGCAATCAACCTAACAGTAATTCTCAGAGGCGAAGTATAGGTAAGCTTTTTTAAAATACACTCTTCTATGCTGTACTTAGGCTCGCCTATTTCATAAGATACAAAATCAATCTGGCTTGTACCATAGAAATCTTTAATAGGAAATACAGATGTAAAAGCAGCTTGGAGCCCTACATCTTTTCTATCTTCTGGATTAACATCTTTTTGCAAGAACAGCTCATAAGAATTTCTCTGAGTTTCTAATAAGTAAGGTTGTTCAAGTGCTTTTTGAAGTTTTGAAAAAGATTTTCTAATTCTTTTTGCTTTTGTCATTTTTCATTCCTTTAATATTGGCGTTTTAAAGACTTGTAATTATTTGAGGATATAAAAATAAACTTGGAGCAATAGTCTCCTATTGCTCCAGAGTGTAAATAATAGTATATTTGCAAGTAAAAGTAAAGATTAAATTTATTTAATTTCTGCACTTCCTCCAGCTTCTTCAATTTTAGCTTTAATTGATTCAGCTTCTTCTTTTGCAACAGCTTCTTTAACTGGCTTTGGTGCACCTTCTACTAATTCTTTTGCTTCTTTTAAACCTAAACCTGTAACTTCTCTAACAGCTTTAATTACCTGAATTTTCTTATCTCCGAATCCTGTCAAGATTACATCAAATTCTGTTTTTTCTTCAGCAGCACCACCTGCTTCTCCGCCACCAGCACCTGGCATAGCAGCAACAGCAACAGGAGCAGCAGCTGAAACTCCCCATTTTTCTTCTAATTCTTTAACAAATTCTGCCATTTCAAGAACAGTTAAACCTTCTAAATATTTAATTACATCTTCTTTGCTTATATTTGACATTTACTTTCCCTCCATTTAATTAATTTTCTTTTGATGATTTGTAAGCATTTAATAAATTTAAGAAATTTCTTGGTGTTGCAGCCAATAAATTGACCATATTTGTTGCAGGTGCAACAAACAATGCAAGCAATTGTGCCTGCAATACCTCTTTTGGTGGTAATTGTGCAAGTGCTTTCAGTGATGCTTCCTCTACTATTTTGCCTTCTAAGATACCTGTTTTATATTCAAAAGATGAATAATCTTTTAAAATATCATTTAAAGTTTTAGCTACTGCTACAGGATCATCTTTAATAAAAATAACACCATTGGTGCCTACCAAATCTTTTGTAACTTCTTCAAACTCTGTGTCTTTGGTAGCTATTTTGAACAAGCTGTTTTTTACAACTTTGTATTTGGAATTACATTCATTAAACTTTCTCCTAATAGCAGTAATTTCTTCAACTGTTACACCTTTGTAATCTACAATAAACAGAGCCTTGCTATCTTCAATTAAGTTTTTATACAATTCAACAATTTGTATTTTTTTATCTGTTGGCAAAAAATCACCCCCTTACATATTTCGCTACTGTCAAGCCATCTCTGTCTCGACAGGCATGTTTAAACCTAAAAACAGGTACCTGTTTTCTCAGACAGAAGCACTTTTAAGTAACACTTGCAATATCTATTCTTACTCCGGGGCTCATTGTGGTAGACAATGCTATACCCCTGATATAAGCACCTTTACTTGAAGCAGGTCTGAGTCTAATCAATTCTGATATCAAAGTTTTTACATTTTCAATCAATTTATCATCTTCAAATGATTTTTTACCAACAGGAACATGAATATTACCTGCTTTGTCAACTCTAAATTCAACTTTTCCTGCTTTTATTTCCTTTACTGCTTTTGCAATATCAAAAGTAACAGTCCCTACTTTAGGGTTAGGCATAAGCCCTCTTGGTCCCAATATTTTCCCTAATTTCCCAACAACATTCATAACATCAGGAGTTGCAACAACTTTATCAAATTCAAACCAACCCTCTTTAATTTTTTCAACATACTCATCCAAACCAACAAAATCAGCACCAGCTTCTTGAGCTTCTTTCTCTTTTTCACCTTTGGCCAATACCAACACAGTTGCGCTTTTACCTGTTCCATGAGGTAAAACAACTGCACCTCTAACCATCTGGTCAGCATGCTTAGGGTCAACACCTAATCTAACTGCAGCATCAACAGTCTCATCAAATTTACAAAATCCGATTTTCTTAATTAACGGGATAGCTTCTTCTAACGGATATCGCTTATTCCTGTCATATTGCTTTAAACTTTCTAAATATTTTTTCCCTCTTTTTGGCATCATTCCACTCCTAATCTACTATTTCTAATCCCATGCTTCTTGCTGCACCTTCTATTATTCGAACAGCAGCATCCAATGACGTTGTATTTAAATCAGGTAATTTTACTTTCGCAATTTCTTCAACCTGCTTTTTGGTAACTTTTCCAACTTTATCTTTATTAGGCACACTTGAGCCTTTACTTATACCAGCAGCTTTTTTAAGAAGAACAGCTGCAGGTGGAGTTTTGGTAATAAATGAAAAACTTTTATCTTGATACACTGTAATCACTACAGGTATAATCATCCCAGCTTCATTCTGTGTTTTTGCATTAAACGATTTGCAAAACTCCATGATATTCACACCATGCTGTCCCAAAGCAGGCCCAACAGGTGGCGCTGGATTAGCTTTGCCAGCTTCAATTTGAAGTTTGATTTTTGCAATTTCTTTTTTAGCCATTTAAGAACCCCTTTATATTTTTTCTACTTGTTCAAAACTTACTTCAACAGGTGTTGGTCTGCCAAATATACTCACCAATACTTTTATTTTTCCTTTTTCCGGTTTTACATCATCTACTGTCCCTGTAAAATTAACAAAAGGACCTTCTACAACTCTGACATTATCTCCTATTTCAAATTCTATTTTTGGTTTTGAAGATAATTTACCTTCTTTGTAACTTGCTATTAATTTCTCAGCTTCTGATTCAGTTAGAGGAATTGGCTTGGTTTTTTTACCTACAAAGCCTGTAACATAGGGGGAATTCTTAATAAAATGCCATGATTGATCTGTAACTTTCATTTTAACCAATAAATAGCCCGGAAAAATCTGTTTTGCCTTCTTTTGCTTCTTCCCTTTAACAATTTCTATTACGTTCTCCATGGGAACAATAATTTCTTCCACATATTCGCCCATGTTTTCATTTTTTATTTTCTCTTCCAGAGCTTCTTTTGCCTTTAGTTCATATCCTGTTTTAGTATGCACAACATACCATTTTTTATCCATTAAATTTCCCCGTTAACTAAAAATTAACTTTATAATATTTGTATAAATTAAATCTATAACTCCAAGAACACCGGCTACTATAATTGTAATTGCCAACACAACCCATGTAGCATTAACCACAACCTTTTTTTCAGGCCAAACAACTCTTCCAAGCTCTTCTTTAGATTCTTTCAAAAACAACTTGAATTGTTCCAATTTATTGACTTTAGTTTCCTCAATTTTTTGTTGTGCCATTTTATCCTCTCTTTGTGGCATTATAAAAAACAGGCCAGGGGGGATTCGAACCCTCAGCCTTCGGATTTGGAGTCCGACGCTCTATCCAATTAGAGCTACTGGCCTATTTTAAATTATTTTGTCTCTTTGTGCAATGTATGTTTTTTGCACCATTTACAATATTTTTTAACCTCTAATTTTTCTCTATGAGTTCTCTTATTTTTTGTTGTTGCATAATTTTTTCTTTTGCATTCCTGACATGCTAAATTTATTACTTCATTCATATTTATCTCTCCAAATTATTCGATTATTTCTGTAACTACTCCTGCGCCTACT
>CAZBLP010000042.1:0-19893 GCA_964492825.1 uncultured bacterium | reverse complement strand
GGTGAGTGTAGCTCAGTTGGTAGAGCACTGGATTGTGGCTCCAGTGGCCGTGGGTTCAAAGCCCATCACTCACCTTTTCAATTTCAATTAATTTCAAAGTTGAGTTCTTTATTTCCTGTTTTACATGACATGAGCTACCATTTTAAAATTATTTAACCTTTGCCATGGTCAAGCTCCTGAATTACAGGCTTTCTTTCATTAATTCTACTATATCTTTTGCGAATAATGACAGATTCTCAGGTTTTGAACCTTCAAGAATCAGTGCTTGATTGTAAAGCAAATTAATATATTTTTTTAATTTTTGATTTTTTGCATCTTTTTTATAAATTTCATTTAGTTTTTTAATTAACTCATGTTCAGGATTTAATTCAAAAGTTTTGGTTATTTGGGGAACTTCCTGTCCCATTGCTTTAAACATTTTTGCCATATGAGGGTCAATATCATTTTCTCCAGCAACAAGACAGCATGGAGAATCTTTTAATCTACCGGAAAATCTCACTTCACTGATATTTTCTTTTAATTCGTTTTTGACAAATTTTAAAAAATCTTTAAATTCTTTTTCATTAAATTTATCTTTGTCTAATTTAATGTCGCCTTTAATGACTGATTTTGCTTTTTTACCCTTATACTCTATTAAACTGCCCATAATAAAATCATCTATATCATCAGTGAGAAATAAAACTTCAAAGCCTTTATCTTTGAACACTTCCAGATATGGAGAGTTTTCGAGTTCTTTTCTATTACTGCCTGTAATGTAATAAATTTCATTTTGCTCAGGTTTCATATTTTCAATATATTTGTCAAAATCTGTAAATTTGTTTTTTTCCGTATTTGTAGATTCAAAAAGCAGTAATGATGCAATTTCTTCTTTTTTCCCAAAATCAAGATGAATTCCCTCTTTTAATATTGTGCCGAATTCTTTGTAAAATTCTAAATATTTATTGTATTGGTTTTTTTTCATGCTTTTTAAAGTATCAAGAATTTTGGATACAAGATTTTTTCTGATAATTTCTACCTGCCTGTTGTTTTGCAGCATCTCTCTTGAAATGTTCAAAGGCAAATCTGCTGATTCCACAACTCCTTTTACAAATCTTAAATATGGAGGGAGCAATTCTTCGCAGTTTTCCATAATCTGAACTCTTTTAACATACAACATAGGACCTATTTTATAATCATTAAAGTATATATTAAATGGTTTTTGTTTAGGAATAAAAAGAAGGGCAGTAAATTCCATTGTGCCTTCAACTTTGTAATGGATGATTTCAAGGGGATCGTTAAAATCATGAGAAATATGTTTATAAAATTCACAATATTCGGTTTGCTTAATTTCATTTTTATCTCTTAGCCATATAGCTTTTTGAGAATTTAAAACTTCTTCCTCTTTTATTTTTTCTCCTTTAACAACTGTAGATTCTTTTTCCACGTCCATTACAATTGGATATTCAATGAAATCAGAATATTTTTTAACTAAATTTCTTATTTCCCATTCTTCAAGATACTTTGTTTCATCTTCTTTTAAATGAAGGATTACATCTGTACCCCTTTTTTCTTTATTATAATCATCAATTGTAAAAAATCCGTTTGCTTCTGACTCCCATTTTACACCTATGTTTTCACCTGGTTTTCTGGTAATAACAACAACTTTATCAGCAACCATAAAAGCTGAATAAAATCCCACTCCAAATTGACCGATTAAGTCTATATCATCGTTTTGATTGGCTTGTTTGATTTTTTCTAAAAATTCTTTGGTGCTCGAATGAGCTATTGTTCCGAGATTTTCTTTAACTTCATTACTGCTCATCCCAATTCCGTTATCACTTATAGTTAATGTTTTTTTCTCTTTATCAACAATTATTTTTATCTTAAAATCGTTATCTCCTTCTAAAATTTCGGGATTGGTAAGAGATTCAAATCTTAACTTGTCAATTGCATCTGAAGCATTTGAAATTAGTTCTCTAAGAAAGATCTCCTTATGTGAGTATAATGAATTAATTACAATATCAAGCAGTTGATTGACCTCTGTTTTAAATTTTAATTTTTTGGCACTCATATATTACCTCCATTTTAATTTTATATTCATTTTTTAATATAGGTATAATCGCCAGGAAATCAACATTAAAATTTTGCAAAATTTTTTAAAATTTTTGAAAGGTCTTTTATATGATTTTTGATAAGCTGATTATTTTTTATGATTTTAAAATTATTATCTCTAATTTCGGATAATCCCATTTTGTATGTTGCCATTGAAAAAATAAACCTGTAATCAGGATAAATTATTGCAAAATTTGTCCAGCTTGAGGCAATAACATATTTATGAATTTTATTGTCAATTATGTTAATCCCATTGGAAAAATCAGATATGTTGTTTTCAATGCCTATAATTTTCATTATTGTTGGGACAATATCATAATGACATGTTAATTTTTTGTAAATTTTATGTTTTTTCCCTGGAATATATATAATTAAAGGCACGTTATTTTGCTCAGGAGTAAATGCACTTGTATGTCCCAAATGACCATGCTCGTAAAATTCTTCGCCATGGTCAGCTGAAATTACAACAATGGTATTTTTAAGAAAACCTTTTGCAGATAATGTATTTAAAATTTTGCCTACTAAATAATCGTCATAATATATAGCATTTAAATATGCACCTTTTATTTTTGTAATATTCTTTTTGCCAACAATAAAATAATTTAACTTTCCTTTTATTTTGAATTTATTAAATTTTGGATCAAAACTTTTTGCATGAGGCCCGTCTAAAAAGATAAATGAAAAAAATGGCTGTTTTGCAGTTTTTTCTTTTTTTATCCAATTAATAAACTTTTCTGTAATATCGTTATCCCTTTCAAAAGTATATTTACCTTTTATTTTGTTGTCAATTTTATCTAATAAATTAACAAAGACAGTCTGATTAAATTCAGGAAATGTTAGCGGAGAAGAAGCAAGAATTTTAAAATTATATTTAAGAGATTGTAACACATCCAGAAAAACAGGGGATCTCTGCTCTGACAAAAATCTGTGCCAATATATGCCGTAAACCCCGTAAAACAGAGTAAATACCCCAAATCTTGTGGCGATACCTCCACTTTTGTGATTTTTAAAAACAATAGCTTGTTTTGAAAATTCATATATATTTGGAGTATATTTCTGATTAAACTTATCAGCTCGCCAGGCATCTAAAAGTATAAAAATTATATTAGGAGGAGGCTTTTCTATATTGGTTTTTATAGGATGTAAAGGATAATGCAGCTCTTCTTTTATGTTTAATTTGTGTGTTAATTTGTATTTGCTACATTTTTTCAGTTTGAAATGCAAAACTTTTTTGAAGAATTTCTTACACGTTAGAGGCTGATACAGGGGAATTGCAAGCTTGATTTTTTTTACTTCATCAGAGCAATTAAGGTCGTAATAAATATACAATCCTTTTTCAGATGCAAGAATAATAAATAAAGTTAATATTAAAATATTTGCTTTTATTTTGAATTTGGTTTTTTGGCTAATGTAGATAATAAAAATTTCAATTAAAATAATCAAAATTATAAAAATTAAAAAATATATAAAATTGCATACTGGAAGATCAAGAGCATTAATTCCGCCTGGAGTGGTAATTACATTTATAACCATACCGTTAATATGGTATTTGAAAAAATTGAAAATTATAAAATCTATTAAATTGAAACAGTGTAGAACAGTGAAAAACAATACTGATACAATGTTAAAAATAATTTTTGGTAGAAACGATAAAGCAAAAAATATTACTGTAATTAAAAGATAAATTAATATTGTATTTGATATTAATGATAAATAAGGGAAAAATCCCGATAATTGGGCTGTTTTTATGTAAAAAACACCTAAGATTGCAGAAATTGTAAAATTAAGAAAAAGTATTAAATTTTTATGCAAACTATCTCTCAACCTTTTTTCTAAGTTAAAAATTAAATAACCAATATACAATTTAATATTATGCAAACTATAAGCTACATCCAATAGACAAGTCAAGATTATTTTTTAAAAATTTTATTCTTGCATTCATAACAAAAATCTAATAGAGAACAGACGAAGGTTGTTATGAAAAACATATTTAAATTTATGATTATTTTTTATTTTATGGCTATATCATTTAGCTTTGCTAATGAGCTAAATGGAGTAATAAACTTCTATAATGCCTATAATGAAAGCTTTGCATCATCAGATTTGGATTCTTTACGTGAAGAAGGGCTTCAATATTTAAATCAGTTAAGAAACAGCGCAGGCTTAGATACATTTTCTGAAAACACTCAACTTGATGAAAGTGCCCAGAATCATGCACAATATTTATTGATAAATAATACTATTACTCATATAGAGACTGAAGGTAGACAATATTTTACAGGAGCTACCCCTACAGACAGAGCCTTTTATACTGGTTATGAAAGTGCACTGGTTTCAGAAAACTTATCAGCAGGAAGTGATAGCGTTAAAAATTCCATTGATGATCTTTTTTCAGCAATTTACCATAGATTTGGATTCTTAAATTTTAATATAAATGAAATAGGCATTGGATATGCTTATTCAAGTTCTTCCATCTATAAAACTTTTTATGTATATAATATGGGGAATAGTTTTTTAACAGAGTTGTGCAAAAGTTCAAATACATATGACGGAGTAGGCGGGTACTACTATAATATTTGCAGAGATTCAGACAAAAAAATTTCTACACAACTATATGATAATATTACAGATTATTTATATTCGAAAGCTCCGAAATTTGTGGTATGGCCATATGACGGTTATCTTGACACTCCTCCTGTTTTTTTTGAAGAGATACCTGACCCTTTGCCTGAGTGCAGTGTAAGCGGCTATCCTGTGAGTATTCAATTTAACTCACACAAAATTGATAAAAGCAGTTTTAATCTTATATCTTTTTTGCTTTATGATAAAAATGGCAATGTTGTTAATGATGTTAAATTGTTAGATTCTGAAAATGATCCCAACAATGAATTGGATAGTTATGAATTTGCACTTATGCCTCTTTCAAGATTAAATTGGAATGAGCAGTATAAAGCAGAAGTTAAATATTCTGAAAAGGGAATGGAAAACACGGTCTCATGGGTTTTTTATACAAGAAAATTAGACAGTTCCTATTTTCTCATAACTGATAATTCCCAAAAAATAAAAATTAAACCTGGAGAAACATACTACCTCTATTTTAAACCTTTAAACTGTAATGACTTTGTAAGTTCAATACAATACCAGACAAATGCTCAACAAGTTGAAACTTCTTTTTTTGATGGGAACACTTTAAAAATTTTTGTTAAAGGCAATGTAGGAGAAAAAGTTATTATCTATACTGACAACAGTAAAACAGTAGAAATAGAATTAGCAGACAAGGAGAGTGAAAGCGTTGTTGAACCCAGTAGTGACTATTGTGGATATTTAAATGGTAACTTTATTTATTTACCATGTGTCAATGTTGGAGATGATTCCTATGCATTGGTATTTCAATACTGGAAAGATTTGATGTTTCAACTAACAGATTATAATAAAGTAGAAAATCAGAAATATGAAAAATGTGGGGTCTATGATGTTCAAACCAATGAACTGTTTTACCCGTGTATAAAAATTAATAATATGAATCTCTGGGCTAAATTTAAATATTCAGGAAATGGTTTAATATTTGAAGTTTCAGATTATGGAGAATAAAGAGCTCAAGGTTCATTGTTAAAAAAATTAGTTTGATTTTACACTGTGATTTTGTTAGTAATTACTGAAGCAAAGTAATAAATTATCATAAATTTTTGAAAAATTTTATTCAATATTAAACTAATTTTTGAGGGGAAAATGAGTGTTTTGTCTATTGTTACTTATCCAGATAAAAGATTAAGGTTAAAATCCAGGCCTGTTGAAAATTTTAATGATAAAATTTATAAATTAATTGACGATATGATTGATACAATGTATGAAAATCAAGGGCTTGGTTTATCTGCAATTCAAGTTGGAGAACCTGTAAGATTGTTCATTATTGACTGGAATCAAAGAGAAACAGGAGCGCAGGATAAAGATAAAGTTCTTGTTTTTATTAATCCTGTTATTAAGGATTTAGAGGAAAAAACAGTTATGGAAAATGAGGGATGTCTCAGTCTGCCAGGTATTAGGGCAGATGTTGAAAGATTTAACAGGTGTGAGGTTGAAGCATTTGATAAAAACAATAAAAAATTTTCTATGAAAGCAGAAGGTTTACTCGCTATTGCAGTTCAGCACGAGAATGACCATCTTGATGGCATACTATATATTGACAGAATAAGCAGGTTTAAAAGAAATTTTTTATTAAAAAAATATTCAAAATTGCAGAAAAGAGGTTAATATGGAAATTGTTAAGCCAATGGATATAGAGAATAAAAGTTTTGAAATTATAAAATCTGAAATTGATAAAAATAAATTTTCTAAAATTCCTGAAAATATGATTAACATTGTTGTCAGAGTTATACATGCTACTGCTGATTTTGATTTTCTTGATATTTTAAAATATTCAGATGATTTTTATAACAAAGCAACAGACGCAATTAAAAATGGTTGTAGTATAGTTGCTGATATTAAAATGGTTAAATATGGTATATCACAAAATATGTGCAAAGAATTTGGAGTTACAGTGGAGAGTTTTATTGACCATCCAGATGTTGTTAATATTGCAAAAAAAGAGAATATTACCCGTTCTATAGCAGCAATGAGGCTTTTTGCAAAGAATGCTGACGATGGAATAATAGTTATTGGCAATGCTCCAACTGCTCTGTTTGAAATAATAGAGCTGCACAAGGAAGGTTTTATTAATCCTGCTGTTGTGGTTGGTGTTCCTGTTGGTTTTGTTGGTGCAGATAGGAGTAAAGAATTATTGGCAGATTATAATAAAATTCCTTACATTACTTCACTTGGCAGAAAGGGTGGAACTCCTGTTGCAGTAGCTATTATCAATGCACTTTTAAAAAATATTAAAAATTTTTAAAATTTAGATTGACTTATTAAATTTATACTGATAATAACGAACAGAATATGGCTAATAAGTATTCTTAAATCTTACCTATGAATGCTTCAAGCCTGTAACAATTTAAAGGAGGAAATACTATGCAACAAGGTAAAGTAAAATGGTTCAATGAAAAGAAAGGTTATGGTTTTATTTCAATGGATAATGGAGAAGATGTTTTTGTTCATTATTCAGCTATTGAAGGAGACGGATTCAAAACTTTGAGAGAAGGAGACGATGTATCATTTGAAATAGTTAATGGTACCAAAGGACCTCAAGCTGATAAAGTTAAAAAAATGTAATCATTCCCTCCCGGTTCATACCGGGAGGTTTACCATATAATTTTGACTGCAACTACTGCAAGTACCAGAGCAAATATTCGCTGTAGCATTCTTTGATTAAGGTTTTTGGCAATTTTAAGTCCCCATTTAGTGCTGATTCCACCTAAGATTCCGCAAATTACTACTAATGAAACATCCATAAAACCTATAAAAGGAAAACTAATCCCTATATCTTTTATTCCGCCAAAAACAAAGCCTAAAACTCCGCCTATTTTATTAAAAGGTATTAGAGAAACTGAGAATCCTTGTGCAAAAATCATAGGAATTTTGCAGAAAGATGTTAAAACAGGTACTGCTACAATGCCACCGCCAATTCCAAAAAAACCGGAAACAAAACCAACTGTGAAACCTATAATTAAAAGAATAAATATATTTATATGAAAGTCAGATAGTTTAAAATTGTTGTTGTTATCTTTTTTAGTGAAAAACCCCATTTTTATACTCATTAATAAAAGGAAAATACCAAAAAAAATTTTTAAGCTGTTACTGCTTAAATAAGATGCAACCCTTGCTCCTATAAAACCTCCTGCAAGACCTGCGCATGCAAATTTTAAAGTGTTTTTTATTGTAATTAAACCCTGTTTATAGTAATTGGAAAAATTTTTAATAGAATTTATAAGAATAATGCCATTGCTTGTGCCAAAAATACATTGAGATAGAAATTCACTGTGAGGATGAGGATAAAAAGAGTATAATAGAAAAAGAGATGGAATAATCAATATTCCACCTCCAACACCGAGTAGCCCTGCTAAGAAACCGCTTGAAATTCCTATTATTACTATAAAGAAGTAATAGACAATTAGACTAATCACTATAATTCAAATTTAACGGTTTTACCTTCTTCTCTTAATTTGAAAAATTCTAAAGCAACTTGAGGAAACAAAGCGTAAGATAAAATATCCTCTATTGATTTGGCTTTTTCGCCTAATTCTGCTTCTAATTTTTTCATTTCAGGTTCAATATAATCTGCTGGTCTTCCTTCAATAGGTTTATCTTTTTTAAGTGCCATTTTTTGAACTTCAGAATCAAAAGGAGCTACAGATTTGCCATACATACCTTTTAAGATATTGATAGTCTCTTTTGTAAACATTGCATATCTTTTGCCCATTAAAACATTAATTGTTGCCTGAGTGCCGACTATTTGGCTTGAAGGAGTTACAAGAGGCGGATAGCCTAAATCTTTTCTAACTCTTGGTATTTCTTTAAGTACTTCTTCTAATTTATTAATAGCACCTTGCGCTTTGAGCTGTGTCTCAAGGTTAGACATCATACCACCAGGCACTTGATAAATAAGAACTTTTGTATCTACTCCAGTGAAAGAACTTTCAACATCTTTATAATTTTCTCTTACCTTTTTAAAATATTCAGCTATTTCTCCTAACAAAGCAACGTCAAGTCCAGTATCATATTCTGTCCCCTTCAGTGCTGCTACCATACTTTCAGTAGGAGGTTGAGATGTGCCTTGAGATAGAGTTGATATAGCTGTATCAATAATATCCACTCCAGCTTCAACACCTTTTAAATAAGACATATGAGCCATACCGCTTGTGCAATGGCAATGAAGATGAACAGGTAGACCAACTTTTTCTTTAAGTTGTTTAACCAAATCATAAGAATCAAAAGGTGCAAGGAGTCCGGCCATATCTTTAATACATATTGTGTCAGCCCCCAGTTCTGCCAGTTCTTTTGCAAGATTAACAAAGTATTCATTATTATGGACAGGGCTAATAGTATAGCTAATTGCACACTCAGCAATTTTGCCATTTTTCTTAACTTCTTCAATAGCCTTCCTCATATTTCTTGGATCATTTAAAGCATCAAAAATTCTAAAAACATCTATTCCATTGGATGCTGCTCTTTCAATAAAAGCTTCTAAAACATCATCAGCATAATGTCTGTATCCAACAATATTTTGTCCCCTAAGAAGCATTTGAAGTCTTGTATTAGGTAGTTTTTTTCTTAGAATTCTAAGTCGTTCCCATGGATCTTCCTTTAAAAATCTTAGACATGAATCAAAAGTAGCTCCTCCCCAAACTTCAAGTGACCAATATCCAACTTTGTCAAGTTTGTTGCAAATAGGAAGCATATCTGCTGTTTTCATTCTTGTGGAAAGCAATGACTGGTGAGCGTCTCTTAAAATTGTGTCAGTAATCATAACTTTTTTACTCATAAAATACCCCCATTGTATACTGTATGCAATTTATTTAGTGTCTAAAAAAACGCTGCACTTTTTTGCAGCGTTTGTAGAATTATTCTATAACGCAGAGAACTGCTTCTGTTTCTACTGTATCGCCTTCATTAACCTTTACTTCTTTAACAGTTCCTGCTTCTGGAGCTACAACAGGCATTTCCATTTTCATAGCTTCTAATATTACTAATTCATCTCCTTCATCAATTGAATCACCTGGTTTAACTTTAACTGATAAAATTTTTCCTACCATTGGTGCTTTTACTTCCATGTCACTCCTCCTAATTATTAATAAAATATTTACAATTTAGCGCTGTTATCATAAGATAAATTATTTTGCAACAATTATTTCTTGAAAAATAATTAAAAATCTTATAGAAGTTAAAGAAAAAAGGAGATTGTTATGAAAATTTTAATTATTGAAGATGAAGAAAAAGTAGCTTTGTTTATAAAAAAAGGTCTTGAGGAAGAAGGTTTTCAAGTTGAATTGTCTTTTGATGGCAATGATGGAGAAGAAAAAATATTAAATGGTAATTTTGATGTTATTATTCTTGATATTATGCTTCCTGGAAAAGATGGAAATGAAATATTAAAGAATATTAGAGAAAAGGAAGTTGATACACCTGTAATTATGCTTACTGCAAAGGATCAGATTAGCGATAAAATAGATTCATTTGAATTTGGTTGTGATGATTATCTGACAAAACCATTTTCTTTTGAAGAGTTATTAGTTAGAATAAAAGCAATTTTAAAAAGAAAAGGCCTTACTGACGATAAAGAGGTTTTACTATCTTTCTCAGATTTAAAATTAGATCTTATAAAAAGAAAAGCATATAGAAATGATAAAGAAGTTGAGCTTACTACAAAAGAATTTGCCCTTCTTGAGCTTTTAATGAGAAATCCTAACAAAGTCCTTACAAGAAACGATATTACAAAAGGAGTGTGGGAGTATGATTTTGATACTTTGACCAATATTATTGATGTTTATATAAATCATCTCAGAAATAAGATAGACAAAGGATTTGAAAAGAGACTTATTCATACCATTAGAGGAGTAGGTTATATATTAAAAGAGGATTTATAATTGCTTTTAAAAACAAAGACAAAATTATTGCTGCTTTTCATTTCAATCTTTATTTTAATTATTCTGATTTTCAGTAGTACAATTTATTTTTTTATGAGACAGGAGCTTTACAGCTCAGTTGATAATAAGCTTTTATCCTTGGCTGAAATATCATCTGACTCACCCTTTTTAATGTATAATCAAGCACTCCCACCTAAAATTAAGGAATTATACAACAATCCCAATATTAAGCATAGTGGCAGTATATTGAGGATTCTGGATACAAGCGGAAATATAGGTTCGAATTTAAATGATTTAAATGTTAAAAACCTACCTGTTAAAAGGGAAACCATAGAAAAGGCTTTAAAGGGTATAATGATTTTTGAAAATTATTATATTAAAAATTACACATATCCTGTTAGAGTGCTTACTTACCCTGTAATATCCGATGGATATGTGCTTGGAATTATTCAGGTAGGAACCTCACTTGAATTTGTAATAGAATCTTTAAAAAAACTTCTTGTAATATTAGGTGTTTCTTTTCCGGTTTTGATTTTAATCATACTATTTTTTGGCTATTTTATAATTGATAAGGCACTTGCTCCAATAAGAATGATAACTTCAAAAGCCAAAAAAATTTCAGCAGAAAATTTGGAAGAAAAGATAGGCGGTAATTTACCTGATGATGAAATAGGTGAATTAGCTTCAACTTTTGATAGTATGATTAGCCGACTTAAGGCATCATTTGATGAACTGAATCAGTTTAGTGCTGATGTGTCACATGAATTGAGAACCCCTCTTACTGTTTTGCAGGGAGAAGTTGAAGTTGCGTTGAGAGGAGAGAGAAGTGAAGAAGAGTATAGAGAAGTTTTAAAAAGCAATCTTGAGGAAGTAAAAAGATTAAAAAGTATTGTAGAAACGTTGCTGTTTTTATCAAGGGCAGAATCAGGTCAGATAATATATAAAATTAAAAAAATTGACACTTTTGAATTAATAATTTCAGTTATATCTTCGTTAAAATCTTTTATTAAGGAAAAAAATATAAAAATAGATATAGATGGAGAACCTGAGATATATATTAAAGGTGACGAGAGTTTATTAAAGCAACTTTTTTACAATCTTATACAAAATGCAATAAAATACAACAGGAAAAATGGTAAAATAATTATTTCAATAAAATATTATGAAGAGAAAGTATCAGTTGCAATTGAAGATACAGGATTTGGTATTGGAGAGTCACAGTTAAATGATATTTTTAACAGATTTTACAGAGTTGATAAAGCGAGGACAAGAAAAGAAGGCGGCTTTGGGCTCGGACTGAATATAGTTAAAAAAATAGCAGATATTCACAATGCTGAAATAAAAGTTGAAAGCAAATTAAATAAAGGCACAAAATTTACAATAATATTTCAAATGTTGTAAATATCTTGATATTTTTTGTTAAAAATATTAAATAATATAGACAATGGATGGATATAAATTCCCAAAAGAATGTAATTTCAATAATATTGGAAATATTCATAAATCCTTTAAGGATTTTATTAATAACAAAAAAAAATTTTTTTTAGATTTTACAAATATCCAATCAGTGGACATTACATTTTTGCAGTTACTTTGTTCTATTCACTATTATTCAAATCAACATAAAATTATAATTAAAAAAAAAGGGGAAGTCCCTCTGTGCCTTAAAGAATTAGCTGATAATGTGGGATTTTATTTTACCATTGAAAAATGTAAATTAAAAAATAATTGTCTGTTAAATGATATGAAAGAAAACCAATCTAAAAGTTAAAATTTATTTTTGGGATGATTCTGTGCAAATAGATCAAGATTTATATAATGTATTTTATGAAGAGGTTCATGAGCTTAGCACTCAACTTGAATCTTCTCTGATGGATTTGGAGAATAATCAAGAGGATAAGGAGCTAATTAACAAAATTTTTAGAATCCTTCATACAATTAAAGGTTCATGCGGACTTGTAGGATTCAATAAAATATCAGATTTTATTCATAAAATTGAAACAGTTTACCAATCTATTCGAGATGGTAAATTTTCTGTAAAAAAAGAACTTATAAATTATTCTTTAGAAGTCAATGATTATATTATTAAACTTGTTGATAATTTGGAATCTGTTTCTGATGAGGATATTAATGAATTATTGGTTAAAATTTATTCTCTGTATGATCTGAAACTTGAGACAGATTCTAAACATGATAAAAAAGAAGATAAGTTAAGCTCAACTCTGGCTTCACAAAACTCTTGTGAAATAGAAGCCCAAGGTAAAACAAAATTTTTTAAAATTGATATTACTCCCAATGAGGATTTATTTATTAGAGGTGTTGATATTGTTGAAATATTAGATGCTTTTAAAAAAATAGGAGATATAGTTTACTGGTGCAATAATGAAAAAGTTCCTGACTTATTATCTTTAAATCCGGAGTTATCTTATTTTTTTTGGGAAATATTCGTAAAAACTCAAAAAGATATTAATGATATAAAAAAAATATTATTATTTTTAGAACGAGGTGAATTTAAAATTTATGAAATATCAGAACCTGAGAAATTTGGCGAACAGTTAGAACTTCTCAGGGATTCTCGAAAAAAGTTATCTAAAGAAAAAACTTTTGAATCAAAAAAAGTAAAAGAAGTTACTAAAAAAACAAAAGCAGAGAAAATTTTTGCAGCAGATTTTCATAAAGATGCTTATTTAAAAATATCGCAACATAAACTTGATATTCTTTTGGACCTTGTTGGAGAGCTTGTAATTAACCAATCAATTCTTTCTTTACTATCAGATAAATACAATATTCCGCAACTTTTAGAGGTAAATGAAAACTTTGAGCGTCTTATAACAGAATTAAGAGATGTAACCTTAGATCTTAGAATGGTTCAAATAGGTAATTTTCTCAATAGATTTAAAAGAATTGTCAGAGATATTGCAAATGAGGAAGGTAAAAAAGCTGATATTTTAATAGAAGGTGGCGAAACAGAGGTTGATAAAAGTGTTATAGATATAATGATAAATCCTCTTACACATATTTTGAGAAATAGTATTGACCATGGGATTGAGACACCAGAAGAAAGATTGGAAAAAAATAAACCAGAAACAGGGCAGATTAAAATTATAGCCAAACATACAGGTGGCTACATTTCAATATCCATACATGATGATGGAAAAGGAATTGACCCAGAGAGTGTAAAACAGAAAGCTGTAAGTTTAGGGTTGGTTTCAGAGGATTCTGCATTATCAGATAAAGATATTATTGACTTTATTTTTTATCCTGGACTTTCAACTTCAGAAAAAGTCAGTGATGTTTCAGGTAGAGGCGTAGGAATGGATGTAGTGAAGAAAGAGATAAAAAAAATAGGTGGAGATATTTCTATAAAATCTGTTAAAGATAAAGGCACTGAAATTAATATTACCCTCCCATTGACTTTAGCTATTATTGAAGGAATAATGGTACAGGTTGAAAAAGAATTTTACGTTATTCCTAATGAATTTGTTAAACATTGTGTGGAATATTTTCCAGATAGGGATTTTGAAGAAAGCAGAGGAAAATTAATAAAGTTTAGAGAACACCTCATTCCGTTCATTAGATTAAAAGAATATTTTAATTGTTCATCTGATATTAGTAATGTTGAAGAGATAGTGTTGGTTGATTTTTCCGGGAATTTGTTTGGATTGGTTGTTGATAAAATTATAGGCAACAAACAGATTGTAATAAAAAATTTTGGTCCCATACTGAATAAGCTTAATTGTTTTTCAGGAGCTACCATTAATGGAGATGGTTCAATTGCACTTATTTTAGATATTGTGGCATTGTTTAATGATCTAAAAAGTAAACTTTCTTTATAAAGGAGGGAGATATGTTTGGTTCCAAATTAAGAAGAGAAAATGAATTGCTTAAAGAAAAACTCAGGGAAACAGAGCAGGAAAAGCAAAAAATAGTGGAAGAAACAACTAAATTGTTTGATGAAATCTTAAATTTATTTAATGATAAATTATATGGCAAATATGATAAAAAAATTGAAATAGATAAATATACACCTATTTTAAAGGATATTGTTAAAAATTTTGAAGATAAGTTCAAAAAATTTGATCAAGAATTATTGGAAATTAAACGATATGCCCAATATCTCAGAATTTTTCCAACACCTGTTATTATTACTGACAATAATTTTAAAATTAAATTTATCAATATTGCTATGGAAAAATTACTTAATGGAAAATTTCCTCAATTTTTAGATAAAAATTGCTATGATGTTTTAAAAACAGAACATTGCAATACAAAGTTATGCAGGATGAAACAGAGTCTTGAAGATGGCAAACTTCATGGAGCTGATAATTATATAAGTGAAAATCCTGTGAGATATTTTACTTCTCCAATAAAGGATAGAAAGGGAAATCTTGTAGGAATTATATTATTCATCCTTGATATTAGTAAAGAAGTAGGAGTAACCAATGCAATTAGCAAAATAACGGAAAAAATAGCAGTAGGAGAATTGGCAGAAAGGATTTCAAATGAAGGTTTCAAAGGTAATGCCTTGAATATTGTTAAAAACGTAAATAAATTAATTGATTCTTTTACAGAACCTTTTCAAGAGATTAAACAGATAATAGAGCAGTTGGCTATGGGCGAAAAACTTGCGATTAAAGATAATAATTATTCAGGGGAATTTGCAAATATTTTTAACAGTGTAACTCTTCTTGTGAAGGCAACTAAAACTATAATCGAAATAGTTGGGAAAATTGCAAAAGGGGAGCTGGATGTGGAAATAAAAAAACGTTCAGAAAATGATTTGTTATTCATATCTCTTGAAAAAATGGTGAACGAAATTAAAAAAATTATTTTTGATATTAAAAATGCTGTTAATGATATAGCAAACGGAAGCAAACAGATTTCTTCAGCTTCTGAGCAGCTAGCTCAAGGTTCTTCAGAGCAGGCTTCCAACCTTGAAGAGATTTCTTCAAGCATAGAGGAAATTACCTCAAGTATTAAACAAACTGCTACCAATGCACTTAATACAGAAAAAATCTCAGATAATGTTGCTAAAAAAGCAGAAGACATTGGAAACATAATTTCAGAAACAGTTCAAACTATTAATCATATTGCATCTAAAATAACTATTATTGAAGACATAGCAAGACAGACTAATCTATTGGCATTAAACGCTGCTATTGAAGCTGCAAGGGTTGGAGAAGCAGGTAAAGGTTTTGCGGTTGTTGCTTCTGAAGTAAAAAAACTTGCTGAAAGAAGTGGAAATGCTGCTAATGAGATAATAGAACTTGCTAAAAAAAGTGTTTCTGTTACAGAACAGGCAGGAGAGTCAGTTATTAATATTATACCGGAAATAAAGAAAACAGCTGAGCTTGTTCAAGAGATTTCATCTGCAACAAATGAGCAGGCATTGGGCATTGAGCAGATAAATGACGCAATACAGCAATTAGACCAGGTAGTTAACGAAAATGCAGCTATGGCAGAAGAGTTATCATCGTCAGCTGTTCAATTTTCATCTCAAACTTCATTATTAAGAGATTCATTAAAATATTTCAGGGGAAGTGATGATTTAAGATCTATGCAGTATATTGCCGGAGAGATTGAAGAAAAACAAGTTCCTGTGTTAGATAAAGAATTGGAGCTTGAAAATAAGGAAAAAAAAGTTATACTTGATTTGTCAAAAGAAGATATAGATGAAGAAAAGTTTGAGAGATTTTAAGGAGTTGCCTATGTCAAATTATATGAATCTTTTAACTTTTAAATTAGGAGGACAGTTTTTTGCTTTTAATATAAATTTTGTAAGAGAAGTAATAGAGTTTTCTAAAATTACGTATATTCCTCTTGCGCCTGAATATATTGAAGGCATTATTAATTTAAGAGGTAGTGCAATCCCAATAATCGATCTGAGAAAGAAGCTAAAGATTGCTAAATCTGAGATTACTCCAAATACCAGTATAGTAATTTTGGAAATAAGATTAAACAATGAAATTGCAACAGTAGGAGCTATTGTTGATGAGGTAAAAGATGTTGTTGAAATTGATGAAGAATCTTTAGAGTCTGCTCCAGCGATAGGTATGAAGATACATCCTGAATATGTTGAAGGTATTACAAAATACAATAATGAATTTATCATTGTTGTAAATATAGAAAAGGTTTTTTCTTTTGAGGAATTAGATGAAATTAAATCATTTGAACCGATTAAGTAAATTTAAAAATCTCTCAAATAGCGAATTTAAGCTTCTTCAAAGTTTTCTACTAAAAAACTTTGGAATTGAGATAAGAGATGAAAAAAAAATGATGCTTGAATTTCGTTTGAATAAAAGATTAAATAATCTCGGATTAAGTTGTTTCTCCGAATATATAAACTATTTGTTAAGCACAGATGGAAGTAAATGTGAAATGCCAAAATTTTTAGATACAGTGACAACACATAAAACTGAATTTTTTAGAGAGGGTGAACATTTTAAAATTTTGGAGCAGATTATTGTGAAAGAATTTTATGAAAAAGGAAAAAAATTTTTTAATATATGGAGCGCTGGGTGTTCTTCAGGAGAAGAAGTGTATTCATTGGCAATGACACTACAAAATTTTATTGATAATAAAGGTTTGAAAATTGATTATCATATTATAGGGACAGATATTTCAGAAGAGATGATTAAACTTGCTAAAATAGCAATTTATAAAGAAGAAAAAACAGATAATATAAACCTAAATTTCAAAAAAAAATTTTTATTAAAAAGTAAAGATAAAAATAAAAAATTAGTAAAAATTATTCCAGAACTCAGAAAGAAAGTAAGTTTTAGAGTTTTGAATTTAATTGATGAATTGAATTTCAGAGAAAAATTTGATATAATTTTTTGCAGAAATGTTGCTATTTATTTTAATGAAGACACTCAAGGAATACTTTTCAGAAATCTTTTAAAATGGTTAAATAGCGGTGGGTTTTTATTTTTAGGTCATTCTGAATCCCTGTTTGGATATAATTTGCCTGTAAAAAAATATTTTTCATCGGTATATATGAAGATTTAATTATGAATAATAAAATAAAATTGCTTATTATTGATGACTCAGTTTTGGTACGGCAGACAATAAAAGAACTATTACAAGATGAAGTCAATATTGAAATTATAGGATTTGCATCCAATCCCTTTAATGCTGCAAAATTAATGGCTAAAGGAGTTGTCCCTGATGTTATAATACTTGACATTGAAATGCCTAAGATGGATGGTTTAACTTTTTTAAAAAAATTAATGGCTCAAAACCCAATTCCTACAATTATTTGTTCAAAGTTAGTAGAAAAAAATCCAGAAATTGCCATTAAAGCTATCCAGTATGGTGCTGTTGAAGTTCTATCAAAACCTGCTATTGGCACGAAAAAATTTTTTTACGAAAGTAAAAACAAATTAATTAATGCAATAATAGCAGCATCTGAAACAAATATAACTATTCTGAACAATATAAAAAGATTAATAAAAGTGGAACCTAAATTAACAGCTGATGCAATTGTAAGTAAAAATAATTTTGTATCATCTAATCAAAACAATCAAACTAATGAGACAATCATAGCAATAGGTGCCTCAACTGGTGGAACACAGGCAATAGAGTTTTTACTTAGACAATTTCCTGAAAATTCACCAGGTATGGTAATTGTTCAGCATATGCCCGTTCAATTTACAGAGTCTTTTGCCAAAAGAATAGATAATGTTTCTAAATTGCATGTTAAAGAAGCAAAAGATGGTGATAAAATTGAAAGAGGGATTGTTTTAATTGCACCAGGAGACAAACATTTATTAATCAAAAGAGTTAGAAATGAATATTTTGTTGAACTAAAGGATGGCCCTCTTGTGAGAAGGCATAAACCGTCAGTTGATGTTTTGTTTAGAACTGTTGCTCAAAATGCAGGTGAAAATGCAATAGGTATTCTGCTAACAGGTATGGGAGATGACGGAGCTTATGGTCTTCTTGAGATGAAAGAGAATGGTGGTTATACAATAGCAGAAGACGAATCAACTTGTGTAGTTTTCGGCATGCCTAAAGAGGCAATTAAACTTGGAGCTGCTTATAAAATTTTACCTTTGGACAAAATTGTGGAGGATGTGTTAGAGTATTTAAAAAAGAAGGAGATTAATTGAACTACTACAGAATAGTTCAAACCAAAATTTTGCCAAAATGGTATGTGAAAAATCATAAAGATAAAAAATTTACATTATTAATTGTTGGTTGTAACAGTGGTGAAGATATTTACAATTTTGCGATTCTTTTAAGTGAATTTAAATCAAATTATAAAAATTTTGATTTTCAAATATTAGCTGTAGATGATAATAGCAGCTTTATAGAAATATCAAAACGGGCAATTTATCCGGAAGATTCTATAAAAGAGATTCCTATGAGAATTAAAAAAAAATATTTTTTAAAAAGCAAAAACAGACAAAAAAAGCTGGTTAAAATATCTCCTGAATTAAGAAAAAAAGTACAATTTAGAAAAATTGACTCTTTGCAAAGTATTTCATTTAGAGAAAGAATGGATATAATTAAGATAAATAGGCAAGATTTTGTTAAATTACCTATTATTAAAAAGTTAATAAATTATTTTGATAATAATGGTTATCTAATTACAAATGGTAAGAATTTCTTAATCCATTACTCCTCTAAATTTCAGGAAATTTTTCCAAATGTGTATTATTTAAAATAAAGCTTATTAACAGCTCTGTGCTTTACGCCAACCCATACTTTTAAATTTTTCCATTCTTTCATTTGCCCATTTACTGAATTTTTTAAAATATTCTTGGGGATTTGTTTTAGCAAGGTTCATAATTTCTTCTCTATCTTTTTTGCTTATTTTCTGCTCTCCTGGAAAAACTTCTTTCCATGTTGCATATCCTTCGTCAAATAAAAATTCCGGAGTAATAAATTCATCTTCTATGTCAAGTTTTTTAGAACAGATAAATTTAGCTAACTCCATGTTGTATTCTATTATCCACCCATTGTCATTAATCATAGATTCGTTGTTAAATTCTATATTTTTCGATTTTTCCGGACAGTACAGGTTTTCTATAACTTCTTCAGGCAATACATTGTCTCTTAAATTAAAAGGGACATAATTTTTACCGCAATTACATTTGATTCTAATATCTAAACACATTGAAGCCTCCTTAAAGTAATTGATAATCATTATCAGTTTTTAAAAGAACAGTCAAGAAAAATTTTAGAATTAATATTTTTAAGTATGCAAAAACTTATAATAGTTATAAGTATATGAAAAGTATTAAGGTAAAATTTAATTCTATATAAAACTGAAAGTTAA
>CAZBLP010000041.1:0-20013 GCA_964492825.1 uncultured bacterium | reverse complement strand
TAACTTTTGCCAGTCCTACCTTTGTAGAATTAGTAAAAAATTTTTTAAAATATTTTTTCTTTATAAAACATGCTGAAAAAACTAAAAAGTTTACTTTCCAAAAGAGATAAAGTTTTTCTACTTTTCCTGCTAATATTTTCAATCTTTATTGCTTTACTTGAAACTGTTGGTATCTCAATAATAATGCCTTTTATAGCCGTTGCAACTGATTTCACCAAAATAAATTCAAATAAATATTTGAACTTTATCTTTAATTTTTTTAATTTCCCAAGTCAACAAATATTCGTTATAACCTTTGGTATATCGTTAATATTCTTCTATGCTTTCAGAAGTGGTATTAATTTGACTTACTTTTACTTCCTCGCAAGATTCTCTCAGAGCAGATACCATTTAATAGCTTATAGATTATTTCAAAATTACATTAGTTTTTCATATGAAGACTTTGTAGTTCAAAATACTTCAACATTAACTAAAAATATAGTCAATGAAGCCAATAATTTAACTCAATTAATAACTAATTTTCTTTTTATGTTATCAGAAGTTTTTATTATAATATTGCTGTATTCTTTAATGATTTATGTGAATTGGAAAATGACTTTGTTACTAACAATTTTTTTAAGTGTTAATGCTTTATTCTTAATCAAGACTGTGGGGAAAAGATTAAAAAGAGAGGGTGTAAAAAGAGCAACTTTTCAAAACAAGTTTTATGAAATCATAAACAGCACTTTTGGTAATTTTAAATTAATTAAGTTAGTATCAAATGAAAATCTAATATTAAAAAAATTCAGTGAAGCAAGTTTTGGTTATGCTCTTTCCAACATAAAAAATCAAACGTTAACACAATTTCCAAGATTGTTCCTTGAAGCCATAGGTTTTGGGATTGTTGCTTTTATTGTTACATACCTTATATGGAAATATAAAACAGACATTAGTCCTGCTTTGGGTCTTTTATCTATGTATGTTTTGGCATTATACAGGCTATTGCCTTCTGTAAACAGAATTCTGTCAAATTATAATAATATCATGTTCTTAAGTAAATCTTTAGATATTGTTCATAATGACTTAATGTATGATGTTGAGGAATTAGGTAATGAAAGTGTTAATTTTGTCAATAAAATATCACTAAAACACCTCTCTTTTTCATATGATAAACATGAGGTACTTGAAAATATAAATCTTACAGTTAAGAAAGGAGAGAAAGTAGCTTTTACTGGTGAAAGTGGTGCGGGGAAGACTACTCTTGTGGATTTAATTATTGGAATATACAAACCATCTTCAGGAAAAATTTTTATTGATGATACTGAAATTACAGATGAAAATGTCAAGTCTTGGAGAAAAAAAATAGGCTATATACCTCAGCAAATTTACTTATTTGATGGTACAGTGGGCGAAAATGTTGCTTTTGGTAGAAAATATAATGAGGATAAAATTATAGAATGTCTAAAAAAAGCAAAAATATGGAAATTCTTTAATAGTAAAGACGGTTTGGATACCAAAGTTGGTGAAGGTGGTATTATGTTAAGTGGAGGACAAAAACAGAGAGTGGCAATTGCAAGAGCAATTTATGGAGACCCCGATATTCTCGTATTAGACGAAGCTACCAGTGCTCTTGATTATGAAACAGAACAAGAAATAATGGAAGAAATTTATGAAATCGGCAAAAATAAAACAATGCTAATCATAGCACATAGGCATTCTACTTTAAAGCATTGTGATAAAGTGTATATTGTCAAAGATAAAAAAGTATTTCTTTTGTAGATATATAAAAACATATATGTAGAGAAAAATTATTAATGTGTGGAATTGCTGGCTTTAATTTTAAATTAGATAAAAATGACATTTTAAAAAAATTATTTCATAGAGGGCCAGATGAACAAAATGAATTAAAAATTGACGATTTTCATTTCTTTCATACTCGCCTTTCAATCCAAGATATTTCAAAGGGCCATCAACCTTTCAGATATAAAAACTACCTAATTATTTTTAATGGTGAGATCTATAATCATTTGGCACTTAGAGATGAGCTTGAAGAATTTAAATTTTCTACTAATTCTGATACAGAAACCTTACTTTATCTATATATAAAATATCAAACAGATATGTTTAAAAAAATAGATGGAATGTTTAGCTTTGTAATTTATGATATTAATAAAAAAACTCTTTTTTTAGCAAGAGATAGAGCAGGAAAAAAACCTCTTTATATTTATCAAAAAGGAGAAAAATTTGCTTTTAGCAGTGAAATAAATGTATTTAAATTTTTAAATTTAACTGTTGATGAAGATGATATAAAACTATTTTTAAGCACAGGATTTTGTGAAAGCGGATATAAAGAGATAAAAGAGTTTCCTGCTGGATGTTATGCTTTCTATAATGGAAAATTGATATTAGAAAAATATTTTGATATATTTGATATTTACAATCAACCCAAAATTAGCAATTTAGAAGAAGCTCTAAATCTTGTTGAGAATTGCCTTGAAAAATCGGTAAAAAACAGATTATTTTCAAGTGATGTTGAAGTTGGAGCATTTTTAAGTGGAGGAATAGATAGCAGCTTAATTGTAGCAAAGGCCTCTGAATTTACCAAACTCAAAACTTTTACGGTTAGGTTTAAAGGACAGTTTGATGAAAGTAATTTAGCAGGTTTAGTTGCAAAAAAATATAATACAAATCATACTATTATTGATATTGAAATGGATGTTAGAAATAATATAGAAAAAATTATTTTAAATTATGGAAAGCCATTTTTTGATAGTAGCGCAATACCGAGTTTTTTTGTAAGCAAAGAAGCAAGAAAACATCTTAAGGTTATTTTAAACGGTGATGGAGCAGATGAAATTTTTGCAGGGTATAGAAGATATGTTCCAATTGCAAATAAATGGGACAGATTAGCCAAAAAGTTTAAATTTATACTTCCTTTTTTGACTCCTGAAAGTCGCGGAAAAGTCATGTTTATTTATCGTTTAATCAGAGCAAGCAGTAAAACAGGCATTGAGTGGTATAACACACTTTTAAATGACCTTTTTGTTGATATTTATAGATTTGAATCAGAAAAAATAGAAAAGATTGACAAGTTTATAAAAGAGATAAAATTAGATAATTTTGAAAAACTTTTATATGCTGATTTTGAACTGAATTTAAAAGAAGATTTATTGGTAAAAATGGATATAGCTACAATGAGTAATTCCATAGAAGGCAGAAGTCCGTTTTTAAGTAAATACTTTTTAGAGCTTGCCCCGAAGCTTGATAAAACTTTCAAAATAAATAAAACATATACAAAATTTATTTTAAGAGAACTTGCAAAAAAATATTTGCCAAATGAACTGATAACTGCACCAAAAAGAGGGTTTGAAATTCCACTTACAAATTGGGTTAATAATGAATTGAACGAAATTATTATGGATTATTTAAATCATGGATTTTATAAAAATTTTATAGATGAGAGAGTTATTAAAAATATAATTGAAAAGAAAATGAAAATACCAGAAGACAGACGTGCAAAAATCTTATATTTATTATTTACATTAGAAGTTTGGAGAAAAAGTGAAAATAGCATTTCTTAGCCATTTAGATTTAAATCTGTATCTATTTAGATTACCAATTATGAAAGAATTAATAAAAAAAAATATTCAAGTGTTTGCAATTTGTCCCAGAGGAGAAGTATTTGATAAATTTAAAGAATTTAAAATTCAAGCAATTGAATACAAAATAGATAGAAGTAGTTTCAATATTTTTAAAGAATTAAATACCGTAAAAAACATTAAAAATGTTATAAATTATATAAATCCGGATATTTTACATACTTTCATGCATAAACCCAATATCTATGGGAATTTGACAAAGCATAAAAATAGAATTAATACTGTAACTGGTCTTGGAAGTTTTTTTATTCATAATGATTTAAAATCAAAAATTATTAAAACCATAATAGAAAATTTTTACAAATATACGACAAAATCTACAAAAAAAGTTATTTTTCAAAATAGTGATGATTTGAAATTATTTGTAAATAAAAAAATCATTCCTGCGAATAAAGCGGTGTTAATAAGAAGCAGTGGCATTGATACTGAAACTTTTAAACCTATACCTAAGAATATAAAACTTTTAAAAGAATTAAACTTGGATAATAGACCTGTGGTGTTAATGATTGCAAGAGTGATAAAAGATAAAGGGGTGCAAGAGTATATTAATGCAGCTGAAATTCTAAAAGATAAAGCAAATTTTTTATATGCTGGCGATATAGACAGAGGAAATAAAAATGCTTTTATTCCTAAGTGGAAATATGTTAAATATCTTGGATTCAGAGAAGATATTAAAGAGCTTATTTCAATATGCGATATATTTGTATTGCCAAGTTACAGGGAAGGAGTACCTCGCACATTGCTTGAAGCTGCGGCAATGGCTAAGCCTATAATAACTACAGATACTGCTGGATGCAGAGAAGTTGTAGATAATGGGAGAAACGGTTTTTTAGTGCCTATAAAAAATGTTGAAAATTTAGTTAAAAAAATTGAGTTTTTAATACATAACAAAAATTTAAGCAAAGAATTTGGCATAAATAGCAGAAAAAAAATTGAAATAGAATTTGATGTAAAAATAGTTGTTCAGAAATATCTGGAAGTATATAACGAGTTGACGAATGTATAAAAATTTTTTTAAACCTATGATAGATAAAGTATTGGCATTAATTTTAATAATATTATTTTTGCCAATAATGTTGATAGTTGCATTTTTAATTTATTTATGGGATGGAAAACCAATTATATTCAAACAAAAACGTCCAGGATATAAAGAAAGAATATTTGAAATTTACAAATTCAGAACAATGACAAACGAAAAAGATAAAAATGGTAATTTACTGCCTGATGAAAAAAGATTAAAAGGCATAGGGAAAATTATAAGAAGTCTTAGTTTGGATGAACTTCCACAGCTTTTTAATGTTTTAAAAGGGGATATGAGCTTTGTGGGGCCTAGGCCTCTATTAATAGAATATTTACCGCTATATACAAAAAAACAAGAGAAGCGGCATAATGTAAAACCCGGCATAACAGGACTCGCACAAGTAAAGGGTAGAAATTCTTTGACCTGGAAAGAAAAATTTGAATATGATGTTTACTATGTTGAGAATTTATCATTTTGGCTTGATTTAAAAATTATTTTTCTTACAATATGGAAAGTGCTAAAAAAAGAAGGTATCTCACAAAAAGGTCGTGCTACAATGGAGAAATTTAATGGGGAAAACTGAACTTTATATTTATGGTGCAAGTGGCCACGGAAGAGTTGTTTACGATGTGGCTTCAAGGTTAGGTTATAATATAAAAGGTTTTATTGATGATGATAAAAATAAAAGAGAACTTTTAAATCTGCCTGTTCTACCTTTGGAAAAATTATACAAAAAATCATTCCAAATTGCACTCGGTATAGGTGATAATAAAAACAGATGTAAAATTTATAACAAATTAAAAAACAAATGCTTAGATATGCCCTCCTTAATTGATCCCAGTGTTGTAATTTCTGATTATGTTTTTATTAATGAAGGAACTGTAATTTTCCCTAATTCTGTAATAAATAATTCCGCCAAAATAGGAAAAGGTTGTATAATTAATACGGGAGCAATAATTGAGCATGACTGTTTTATAGATGATTTTGTTCATATCTCCCCAAATTCAGCACTTGCTGGAGGAGTAGAAATCGGAGAATACACACACATTGGCATAGGAACATTTGTAAAGCAAAATATAAAAATTGGAAAAAATGTAATAGTTGGAGCAGGAACTGTTGTTGTGGACAATATTCCAGACAACGTAGTAGTACTTGGTAATCCTGGCAAAATTGTCAGAAGGAATCAGTAAAAAATTTCATGCTCATAAGCCATTTCCAAGTACTAAATTTAAAAATTTAGTACTTGGTTTAAAAAATTGTTGGGATATTAAAAACCATCAGTTTATTAATTTAACTGTATTTATTATTGTTGAGATAACATTATTTTCTCCTAAATACTCAACATTTAAGACAATTGAATATTGATGTGGGTCATTAACATCAAAATCAAAATAGTATTTATTGTAAGTTATAGATTTCTTATCTATTTTATCCATTAAAGATTTTGCTTCGCTTTTTGGTACACCTTTTACTTCAATCAAGGTTTTTTCCCTGAAATTTTTACCGGCAACAAATCTTAAATGTAGTGATTTAGGTTCATCTTTTAAAATTATATTTCCACCTCTTCCCACTATAATACAATTTCCTGTTTTAGCAAGAGCAGTTATGACTCTGTATAACATTTTTTTATATAATTCAGCATCTATCCAGCCTTTACTATCCATTCTATATGGCAAAAGGTGCTTATAACTGTCTCTTATTTTTCTTGAATATAGCTTCTGTTCTCTATCTGCTTCTGAAATTTTATTTTTACTTGAAAAAATATCCAATGAAAAATATTTGGAAATAGTAGCAACTATATTCTCATGTTTTTCTTCTTCAAAAGACTTAACATCTATTTTATTTATTTTCAATAATTCAGAAATCTCTTCAGCAATAATATGGTCAAAATATAGGTATCCTAACTTCTCTGCTACCTTTTGGGCAATGATAATTCCTTTTGTTCCTACTTCCGCATTAATTGTTATAATTGCCATACATTCCTCCTTAAATTTATTTATATTTTGTAATACTTTTTGTACCAATCGATAAAATTTTTAATACCAACCTCTAATGGGGTTGATGGCTTAAACCCAACATCTTCTATTAAATCGTCAACATCGGCATAAGTCTTTACAACATCACCTTTTTGTAACTCTTTAAACTCTATTATTGCTTTTTTCCCAATATTTTCTTCAATAATAGAAATGAATTTCATTAAATTTACCGGGTTATTATTGCCAATGTTGTACAATCTATACGGAGCATAACTAAAAGAAGGATCAGGATTGTCACTATCCCAAGATTTACTGCCTTCTGGTATATTATCCATTGTCCTATATACACCTTCAATAATATCATCAATATATGTAAAATCTCTCTGCATTTCTCCGTAATTATAGACTTCTATTGGTTTTTCAAAAAAAATATTTTTTGTAAATTTAAATAAAGCCATGTCTGGCCTACCCCATGGCCCATATACTGTGAAAAATCTTAAACCTGTTGTAGGAATCTTATAAAGATGAGAATAGGTATGCGCCATTAACTCATTTGATTTTTTGGTAGCTGCATACAGTGAAACAGGATGATCAACATTATGATGGACAGAAAATGGCATTTTTGTGTTAGCACCATAAACTGAGCTTGAAGATGCATATACCAAATGCTTAACTTTTGTATGCCTGCAACCTTCTAAAATATTTAAAAAGCCGTATATATTGCTGTTAATGTAAGAATAAGGGTTGACTAATGAATATCTAACTCCTGCCTGTGCAGCAAGGTTTACAACTATGTCAAAAGAATTTTTCTTAAATATATCATCTATTTTCTCTCTATTCTCCAAATTAACTTGATAAAATTTGAAATTGTCAAAATTATGTAGAATTTTTAATCTGTCTTTTTTCAAATTTACATCATAGTAATCGTTAATATTATCAATTCCTGCTATAAAATACCCTTTTTTCTCATTTAAAAGTTTATTGGCTAAATGAAAGCCAATAAAACCAGCAACGCCTGTAATTAGTATCTTCATAAAAAATCCTTTAAATATTCTTCAATTTATGTTACTAAAACTTTAAATGAAAGTCAACATTTCTCTTTTTCAAATTAATATAATAGCTGGTAATCCTGAAAAGAATTTTGAAAATATTTTAGCTTACCTGTATAAACTGCCTGAAAAGGACTTACATTTTGTTCTCCTTCCTGAACTCTGGTCATCAGGTTATTCATATTCAAATATTAATTTCTGTGCAAAATATACAATGGATAATATTTACAAATTATTAGAAACAGCAAAAGAAAAAAAAATAAATATAATAGGTTCTGTCCCTTGGATTGACAAGAATAATCTTTATAATAGAAGTTTATTTATTAATTCATCAGGTAAAATTAAAGCTTTTTATAATAAAATTCACCTTTTTAAACCTTTGGAAGAGGATATTTTTTTTACAAAAGGAGAGGATATCTGTATTATTAAACCATCCTTTATTGCTGGTATAACACTATGCTATGACCTAAGATTCCCGGAGCTTTTCAGGACATTAATGCTTAACGGTGCAGAAATAATATTTATCTCAGCCCAATGGCCTCAAAGCAGGATAGAGCATTGGCGTGTATTAAATATAGCAAGAGCCATTGAGAATCAAGTGTTTATTGTTTCTTGCAATCGTATAGGTTCATCATTGGATATTGAATTTGGCGGTAATTCTATGATTGTCGCCCCTAATGGAAAAATTTTAGTTGAATTAGATAATAATGAGAAAATTTATACTTGCAAAATTGACACAGATGAAATAAATAAAGCAAAAATCTTATTTAATGCAAAAAAAGACATCCAGATAAAAACAATATAAATGACAAAAATATTTTTTATTGGAATTGGTGGATTTTTAGGAGCTATTTTAAGATATATTGTAGCTAAAATTTCAATGCTTTTACTTGGCAACAATATACCTTTTGGTACATTTTTAGTTAATATTGTCGGTTCTTTTTTATTAGGTTTTTTTCATACTGTTACTATTGAAAGAATCTTTTTGCCCGATTATTTAAGATTTGCATTTTCTGTTGGCTTTTTAGGAGCTTTTACAACTTTTTCTACTTTTAGCGTGGAAACATTGATGTTATTTGAAGATAATGCTTATATTTTTGCACTTATAAACATTTTTGCCAATCTTTTTTTCAGTCTTTTAGCAGCATATTTTGGAATATATTTGGCAAGGAGTTAATATGACACCTGGCAGACTTATTGGTAAACAGAAATTAATGAGAATTTTTATTGGTGAAGATGATACTTACAATGGTAAACCTCTTTTTAAAGTTATTGTTAATTACTGCAAGGAGAACGGTATTGCCGGAGCCACAGTTATTAGGGGAATTTATGGATATGGTGCCAGCTCCACTATACATTCAAGTAGGACTTTAGCTCTTTCACAAGATTTACCCATAATTATTGAAATAATAGATACAATGGAAAACATAGAAAAAATTTTACCTGATATTGAAACCATGATAAAAGATACCCATGGTATTATTACATTGGAATTAGCAGAAATTATAAAATATTTTTAGGAGGATTAAGTTGGATTATAAAACAGCAGGTGTTGATATTGAAAAAGCTGATAATATTATAAAAAAATTGAAAGATAAAATTAAATGCACTTTTACCCCAGAAGTTTTATCTGATATTGGCGGTTTTTCAGGTTTTTTTGATCTTTCAAATGACGGCTTCAAAAATCCTGTTCTGGTTAGTTCTGTTGACGGGGTTGGCACAAAGCTTAAATTGGCATTTATTAGCGGTATTCATTCCACTATAGGCATAGACCTGGTAGCAATGGTTGTTAATGATATAATAGTCACAGGAGCGAAACCTCTTTTTCTTCTTGATTATTTTGCAACTGGTAAATTGGATGAAAATATCACAGAAGATGTATTAAGCGGAATTATTCAAGGATGCAAAGATGCACAATGTTCTCTTATTGGTGGCGAAACTGCTGAGATGCCCGGATTCTATAGCAACAATGAATATGATTTAGCTGCATTTGGTGTAGGTATTGTTGATAAAGACAATATAATAGATGGCTCCTCCATAGCATTTAAAAATAAAATTATCGGTCTTAAATCATCAGGAGCACACAGCAATGGCTATTCTTTATTAAGAAAAATTTTTATTGAATCAGAAAAATTTGATTTAAATGAAAAGATTGACGAAATTGGCAAAACATTAATAGAAGAATTGCTGGCACCTACCAAAATTTATGTTAATGCTATTTTAAAAATAACTAAACTTTTTCATATAACAGGCATGGTTCATATTACAGGTGGAGGCTTTTTGGAAAACATTCCAAGAGTTTTGCCTAATAGATGTAAAGCTGTTATTGATGTTTCTGCGTGGGAAATTCCTCCTATTTTCAAAATCACAAAACAATCTGGCAATATTGATGAACTTGAAATGTTTAAAACATTTAACAATGGAATTGGTTTTATTCTTATAACTTCTGAAGAAAATATAGATGACCTAATTGAAATGTTAAACAATCTCAAAATGGAAGCACATATAATAGGTGAAATAACAGAGAGAAAAGATGAAGAACCACAAGTGGAACTTCAAAATTTCAAAAATGCTTTTAAATAATTTTATAAAAAAAGTAGAAAATTATTTTGAATTTTGGAGTTGAGAGTTAAGGATTAGGATTTAGTAAGAAATTTTGAATGTTGAAGATTGAACCACAAATTTTTGGAGGTAATGAAAATGAAAAAACTTGGCATATTAATTTCAGGAAGCGGTACAAATCTTCAGTCAATTATAGATAATATTCACAGTGGTTACATTAAAAACGGAGAAATTGCAATTGTTATAAGCAATAATCCAGAAGCTTATGGATTAACACGAGCCCAAAAACATAATATCCCCAATATTGTCATTAATCACAAAGATTTTCAAAATAGAGAAGATTTTGAGCAAAAAATAATAGATGAATTGGAAAAGTTTAATGTGGATTATGTTATTTTAGCCGGCTTTATGCGAGTGTTAACTAAAAAGTTCATATCTTATTTCCACAATAGAATATTAAATATACACCCTGCCCTACTCCCTTGTTTTCCAGGTACAGACGGGCAGAAGCAGGCTTTTGATTATGGTGTTAAATTTTCAGGGTGCACTGTTCATTTTGTTGATGAAGGTACAGATACAGGTCCTATTATTATTCAGGCTGTTGTACCTGTTTTGCAAAATGACAATGTTGAAACACTAAAAAAGAGAATACTTGCCCAGGAACATACTATTTTCCCTTATGCAATTAAACTCCTTTTAGAGGATAAATTGCGAATAGTAGGTAGGAAAGTTGAAATAATTAATGAACAAACAGAGAATCTAAAAGATATATTTCTTATTAACCCTTTTTCAATTACTTAACCTCAATAAATTTATTGCTACTTATCTGCTCATGTGGTATTTAAAAAGCCATTATTTTTGCAAGGAGAAAAAAATGTGGGAAGGATTACTAAAAAAATATAAAAAATATTTACCTTTTGAAGATGATTCAAAAATTGTAACCTTAAATGAAGGCAATACTCCCTTAATAAAAACAACAAAACTTAATAAATTAATAGGCAAAGACATTACCATATACTTCAAATATGAAGGATTAAATCCAACCGGCTCTTTTAAAGACAGAGGCATGACAATGGCTGTTACCAACGCTGTTGAAAATAATAGCAAGGCTGTTATATGTGCATCTACAGGCAATACTTCTGCTTCTGCTGCTGCTTATGCTGCAAGAGCTGGTCTAAAAGCAATTGTTTTAATTCCTGAAGGGAAAATAGCTCTTGGCAAACTTTCTCAGGCTATGATGCATGGTGCAAAAGTTGTACAGATAAAAGGTAATTTTGATGTAGCTTTAACCCTTGTTAAAGAAATTTCTGAAAAACATCCCATTACACTTGTAAATTCTTTAAATCCATACAGGCTGCAAGGACAAAAAACAGCTGCTTTTGAAATAGTCGATGCACTTGGATATGCACCAGATTATCATTGTCTTCCTGTAGGTAATGCTGGAAATATAACTGCTTACTGGATGGGATACAAAGAGTATCATGAAAACGGAAAATCTGAGACCTTGCCTAAAATGATAGGTTTTCAGGCAGAAGGTGCTGCACCGATTGTCAGAGGCTACAAAATAGACAATCCTGAGACTGTTGCTACAGCTATTAGAATAGGCAATCCTGCAAGCTGGGAAAAAGCTGAAAAAGCAAGAGACGAGTCAGGCGGCTTAATTGATATGGTCTCTGATGAAGAAATCCTAAATGCATATAAGTTAATTGCATCTCAAGAAGGAGTTTTCTGCGAACCTGCAAGTGCTGCAACTATAGCAGGATTATTGAAATTAGCCAAAAAGGATTTTTTCAAACCAGGAGATGTTATTACATGCACATTAACAGGACATGGGCTAAAAGACCCAGATAATGCAATAAAAATTTCTGAGAAACCTGTTACTTTAGAGCCTGATTTTAATCAAATTGTTGATACTATTTTAGGAGATTAATTATGAAATATATTATTCTTTTAAGTGATGGAATGGCCGGATGGCCATTAAAAGAGTTAAATGGCAAAACTACTTTGGAAGCAGCAAAAACACCTAATATGGACAAATTAGCTGCACACGGAGAAATTGGACTTGTTGCCACAACGCCTGAAGGAATGGAACCAGGTAGTGATGTCACAAATATGAGCCTGTTTGGATATGACCCCCAAAAATACTATACTGGCAGAGCACCACTTGAAGCTTTAAGTATGGGAATTAAATTATCTGAAAATGACGTGGCTTTCAGATGCAATCTGGTGAATCTTTTGCATTATGAAGGCAGAGTTTATATGCACGATTATTCTGCTGGTCATATAACAACAGAAGAAGGTAACAGATTAATAGAAGATTTTAATAATCTGTTAAAATTAGAAAACATTAAATTTTTCCCAGGCATAAGTTATAGAAATATTATGGTTTGTTATAATTGTCCAGATCATATTAAAAATGTCAAATTATACCCGCCACATGATATTATAGGAAAAGAAGTTAAATATTATCTTCCTGACAATTGGGGACAAAATGAAATTGTTTGGCTTATGACTCAATCTCAAACTTTTTTCCACCAGCATGAAGTAAATAAAAAAAGATTAGAGCAGGAAAAATTACCAGCTAATTCTATCTGGTTATGGGGGCAAGGTAAAAAACCTGCTTTACCTCTTTTTAAAGAACAATATTCAATTACAGGGGGAGTTATAGCAGCAGTTGATTTAATAAAAGGCATTGGAGTTGCAGCAGGTCTTGAAATACAAGATATTGAAGGGGCTACCGGTTACATTGATACCAATTACAAAGGCAAAGCTGATGCAACATTGGAACTTCTGGAAAAACATGATTTTGTTTTTTTACATGTTGAAGCAGCAGACGAATCAGGACATGAAGGTAATATAGAAAATAAGATTAAGGCAATTGAGTATTTTGATGAAAAAATAGTTGGTTATCTTTTAGATAAATTAGAAGCAAAATTTGATGAATATAAAATATTAATAACACCTGACCATCCTACACCTATTGAAAAAAGGACTCATATTCCCGACCCTGTGCCTTTTATTTTATATTCATCAAAAGATAAATTAACAGATAAAAACATAAAATTTTCAGAAAAAGAAGCTGAACAAGCAAAAAATCTTTATGATGCAGGTTTTAAATTAACTGAGCATTTTTTAAAATAGATAATTAAGGAAATTATGGAAGAGCTTTTAAATAAATTAAATCCTCAGCAGTATAAAGCTGTAATTAACAACAACGACCCTCTACTTGTCCTTGCAGGTGCAGGAAGCGGCAAAACAACCCTTCTTACAGTTAAATTTGCATATCTTGTTAAAAAAGAAGGAGCAAATCCTTCCAAGATTTTTGCTGTCACTTTTACGAACAAAGCAGCAAATGAGATGAAGGAAAGAATTATCAAGATTACCAATTATAACAGAAATTTTCCCTGGATTACCACATTTCATTCTTTTGGTGCAAAAGTTTTAAGAAGATTTATTGATAAACTGGGTTATAAATCTGATTTTATAATTTATGATGACACTGACCAGAAAAACTTTTTAAAAAAACTGATTAAAAACGACCTAAACCTTGATGAAAAAAGATATCCTCCTCAAAAAGCAGCATATTTCATAAATTCTTTTAAAAACGAAGCTATTTCTCCTGAAGAAGCAGATATAAAAGACAATAACTGGAAAATTTTATACTCTTTTTATCAGAAAAAAATGAAAGAAAACAACACAGTTGATTTTGGCGACCTTCTGTATCTCACTTACAAGCTTTTTATGTCAAATCAAGAAGTACTGGATTATTTCAGACATATTTTCGATTATATTTTGGTGGATGAGTATCAGGATACCAACAGTATTCAATATAAAATCATCAAACTTTTAAGCCAGCCTAAAAGAAAAATCTGTGCAGTTGGTGATGATGACCAGTCTATCTATGGTTGGAGAGGTGCTAATATCAGAAATATTTTAAATTTTGAAAAAGACTTTCCCAATGCAAAAATTGTGAAATTAGAGGAAAATTATCGTTCAACACAAATAATTTTAGATGCGGCAAATAATCTTATTAGCAAAAATAAAAACAGAAAAGGCAAAAATCTTTGGACAACTAAGGGCAAAGGTGAAAAAATCACTTTATTTGAAGCATTTGACGAATATGAAGAAGCTAATTTTGTTGTAAATACTATTATGAAATTGGAAGATTATTCCAAATGCGCAATACTCTACAGGACAAATGCACAATCAAGAGTTTTTGAAGATACATTGGTAAAAAATAACATACCTTATACAATTGTTGGTGGTTTTAAATTTTTTGACAGAAAAGAAATTAAAGATATTATTGCATATTTGAAATTAGTTAACGGAAGTGAAGATATACTTGCTTATGAAAGAGTTATTAATACACCACCAAGAGGAATTGGAGCAAAAACTTTTGGGAAATTAATTCAATTATCAAACAATCAAAACGTATCTTTATATAATATTTTAAAATCAGTATCAAACGGGGAAATAAAATTTCCGCCAAAAATAAAAAACAGCTTAACCAATTTTTTTAACATACTGTCAAGATTAAGAGAATTAAACAGCTCTATAGAGTTATCTGAGCTTACAAGTAAGGTTATAGAATTTACAAAATATTTATCTATTTTTGAAAACATCGACCCAATTGAAAGAGAAAACAGAGTGGCAAATTTAGAAGAACTCATCAGTTCCATAAAACATTTTGAAGAAAGCAATCCAGATGCAACTTTAACAGATTATCTTGATTCCGTTTCTTTAACATCAGCTGTTGATGTTAAATTTGAAGGTAACAGTGTAACGCTTATGACTATTCATTCAGCTAAAGGCCTTGAATTTCCCTATATTTTTCTTACAGGTGTTGAAGACAATATTTTACCTCATATTAATTCAAAATTCAACGAAATGGAGTTGGAAGAAGAGAGAAGATTATGCTATGTTGCAATTACAAGAGCAAAGCATAAATTATACATTTCATATAGCCAGAAAAGAGGCAGAGGTAGAGTTAGCCAGTACAATATGCCTTCTCCGTTTTTACAAGATATACCTATGGATTTAATTGAAAATTATAACATTAAAAGTAGATATGGATATGAAAAACATGAAATTGAAAAGGATAGAAATTTTCATATAAAACCAAAAACAGATAATAATTTAAAAGTAAAATCAGGAATGCTTGTTAATCACAGAAAATTTGGTATTGGGAAAATTATAGCAATTATAGGCGCTGATGAAGGTCAAAAAGTAGTAATTTATTTTAAAAATTTTGGAAAAAAAACATTAAATATTGACAAAGCTCCAATTCAATTTTTGTAAAATAATTTAGTTGAAAAAAACAAGGAAATAAGGTAAAAATCAGTTTGGGATGCGGAAACAAGATTATGGAGATAAAAATATATTTTGTTTCTCAAAAAATCTAATAGAAAAAACCGATAGGAGTTAAAATTGAAGAAACTTTCATTAATTACAACATATTTTTTTATTTTTTTATCAAGTTTATTTGCATACTCACCTTGGGAGCCTTTAGTTAAGCATTTAAATACATACTATTCCTACGGCAATATTGAAAGTTATACAATTTCAAATATCACTAACCAAACTGTTACCTTTAATATAACTACCCAGCCTTCTCTTTTTCCAGGTGGCGAACTTGTTATAAAAAAACAGGGGACCAATCCATTATCATCTGAGACTCTTGGATTTGCCAGATTTTTAGGTTTTTTTAATCAAATTGGTTCAGCACAAATTGTGTATAAATTAAATTCAATCAATAAAAATGATTATTTAATCAAACCTTTTAACAGAAAAGTTGTTTTATTTACCAATGTTCAAAATAAATATTCTTTTAAACCTTATATTGATTTACAACAAGCACTTACATTTAATAATTTTACAATTTATGAAATTAACAAACCTGAAGAAGTAAAATTTCTCCAATTAGGTGAGTATAACTTATTAGTGAGACTTGATGTGTCTCCTGGAATAATCACTGCCAAAATACAATCTTTGTATGATAACTCTATTTTATTTAACCAAGGCTTTCAATTCCCATACCAAATTGGTACAAATTTCCCACCTAATGTAAAAATTTCTTTAAGTCAGCCGCAAATTCAATCAAAATTTTTTGCAAGAAGAAGTAAGATTACTAATGGTAATAAATTTATAAAAAGCTCTAAAAAGGATTTGTCAAGTTACAGTTTTACAACTGGTAGAGCAATCACTGAAAAACAACTTACATTAAGCGGCGATTTTGAAGTAGTAAAATATAAGCTTCGTAGAACGGCATTAAGAATTGTGGCTACTGATGTTGACGGAGATGGAAAAGATGAACTGGTTACTTTAAATAATTATGGTATTAATGTTTATAAATTCGGAGATACAGAATTAAAACATATTTATAACTATCCTTTTACAGATAGTGATATAATTGCAGTCCATTTACATGCAGGTGATTTTAATAAAAACGGCAAAGCCGAACTTTTCATAAGTTTAACAAAAAAATATAAAGATGTAGATTCTATTACAAACAAATTATGCTCCATCATTATTGAATACTCATCAAATAACAAGTTTAATGTTTTAAACCATGATCTTGAGTATTTTTTAAGAGTTGTCGAGGACAGGAACGGAACAAAGCATATCATTTGCCAAGAAAAAGGGGAGTATGAACCTTATGAAGGTGCTATCCGTGAAATGAATTGGACAGGTTCAAGGTTTAAAGTAGGCAGAATTTACGAAGAAGCTAAAAATGTTTACTCTATATATGGTTTTGCTCCTCATCCTGACAAAAAAGATTATACAATTATCATTGACAAATTTGGAAACATTGCCGGATATTACGCACCAAAAGAAGAGAAAGTTGAATTATTAAGTGAAAATATGGGTATTTTTAAAACAATCTCTTTTCCAATTAAATTAAAATGGGATTTTTACAGAGGAGGTTATGACAGGGAAACTTCAAGAGATGTTTATGCATATAGACGATTTGAATATAAAAAAGAATTTAATAAGCAGGTTTTTACAATAAAGACATCGTATAATAAAGATATAACAAGAAAAATTATTAGCAAAGTTATTAGAGGCGGTAATGAAGAACCTGATAAAATAATTGGTATAAGATGGCTCGGCAGCAATCTTATAAAAACATGGGAATCTGATAAATTTTATGAAACTGTTTTAGATTTTTCATTTTTAAAAATAGAGGGCAAAGAAGTTTTAGCAGTGCTTCTTGAAGATCCTGAAGAAGGTTTTATTGTTAAGTTGTTGAAATAGTAATTATTTAAAAACAACCTAAAAATCAACAACTAATTAATTAGCTATATTTAAATATATAAAGATAAAACTCTACATTGATGATTTTATTTTTTCAAGGACATTTTCACATACAATAGGAAGCTCCCTCATCCGTACTTTGACTGCATTAGCAACTGCATTGGCAATTGCTGGAGCAACAGGTATTAATCCAATTTCACCAATTCCCTTTGCACCAAACGGTCCTTTTGGATCAGGTTTTTCAACAAGTTTAATTTTAATATCAGGTGTATCCATAATAGTAGGTATTTTGTAATCAAGAAAATCAGGGTTTAAAAGTTTTCCTTTATCAAGTATCATTTGTTCATAAAGAGCAAAACCTATACCCTGCATTACACCACCATAGATTTGTCCTTCAAGCAGCAATGGATTAATTGCTTTTCCAACATCATGAGCTGCTACAAATTTAATAATATTTATTTCACCAGTTTCTTTATCAACTTCAACTTCTATACCATGAGCTGCAAATGCGTATGTTTCACTGAAATTTCCTTTTGATGTTTTTGGATGAAGCATTTCTGTATCAGGTTCAAAAAAAGTTTCTGTAACAATCATATTGCCACTTTTATTTCCTCTAAAATGAATTCTTCTTAAAATCTTATCAAAAGAAACGTAGTAATCTTTTAATTCAGGAAATCTTTTAAGAAAAACTTTTCTATGTTTAATTTCTAAATTTTCTGGCTCAAAAAGATAATCAAGATATTCTCCATTAAAAGAAGGATTATTTTTATTCTGTTTTAAGACTTCATCTTTCATAAATTTAGATGCATAATCAAGTATCTTCTTTTTAGCATCATTTGCACATCTAATTGCTGCTTTGCATGATACATACATTTGCCTGCTTGCATGAGTGCCAACATCCCAAGGGCAAACATCAGTGTCATGCCTTAAAATTTTAACATCTTCAGGAAATACCCCTAATATTTCAGCAACAGTTTGTGCAATTGATGTTTCAGAGCCTTGGCCAATTTCAGAAGCACCTGTGTATACATAAACTTTTCCAAAATCATCAATTCTCATAATCATTCCATGACCATCAGACCTATATATTCTCGCTGCTCCACCAACATGAATAAGAGACGCAATTCCAACTCCCCTACCATCTTTTCGCTCTTTACTCCATTGTAACTCATTCTTAACTTCTTCAAGGCACTCTTTTAATGCACATGATGTAATTTTTAATCCCATAGGAGTTGTTTCATTAGGTTCATTTGCATTTATAAGCCTAAGCTCAAAGGGATCTATCCCTGCTTCATTAGCAAGCTCATCAATTGATGATTCAATTGCAAAATTTGCCTGAGGATTGCCATATCCTCTAAAAGCCTGAGCATAGATATTATTAGTATATACACAAGTTGCATCAAACTTAACAGCTTCCAATTTATATAGAGAACTCATTGGCACAAACATTACTGAAGGTGTTGTAGCTCCCCATGATGTATAAGCTCCATTATCAAGTATAGCTTTGGCTTCTCTAAAAGTAAGTCTGCCATTTTCATCGCAACCATGGGATATTTTTATAATTGAAGGTTGCCTTGGCGCCATTGCAAGAAATTCTTCAGCTCTATCAAAAACTATTTTTACAGGCTTTTTGCTTAACCATGAAAGAAGTATAGCAATATATTCATAACAATGGGTATCAAGTTTATTTCCAAATGCACCACCAATTGTAGGTATAACAACACGGGTTGTTTTATTTCTCAATCCAAGTGCTCTTAAAAGTTGATTAAAATCATTTTGAGCAAGATTAGGTATTTGCGTTGGTAAATATACAGTAAGGTTATTATTTAAATCAAAATTTGCAATTATTCCTGTAGTGCCCATGCAACAGTGATGAGCCCAGGAAGTTTTATATTCAGATTCAACAATATATTTTGATTTTTTCTTTGCTTCATCAAGATCACCATGTTCAATATGCCATTTAACAGGTAAAATATTATTTTTTATTTCTCTACCCATAAAATCTTTTTCATGTATTAGTGGAGCTCCTTCTTTCATTGCTTCTATTGGGTCAAAAACAGTAGGTAAAGGCTCATATTCTACTTTAATTAAATCACATGCTTCTTCTGCTATTTCTTCTGAAATTGCTGCAACAGCAGCAACTTCATCTCTAAATTGTCTAACTTTATCATATTTCAAAGGAGGATTATCTTTGATAAAACCAATTTTAAAATCTTTTATAGGATTATTTTCTCTTGTTAAAATAGCTTTTACTCCTGGTAATTTTTCAGCTTTTGATGTATCAATATTTTTTATAATAGCATGGCAATATTCTGCTCTTTTGATTTTACCATATAACATCTTAGGAACTTTTAAATCATGAATATATTCTGCTTCTCCTGATAATTTTTCAGGAGCATCAAGTTTTGCTACTCTTTTTCCTATAAAAGAAAAATTAGACATTTTATCCTCCAAATAGTTAGGATTTAGTAAAATATTTTTCAACTACATCCTAACAACTAAATCCCAAATCC
>CAZBLP010000040.1:18748-20281 GCA_964492825.1 uncultured bacterium | reverse complement strand
TTTGTATTGCTTCAGGCTGCAACTGTTATTGCTTGCGTTGTCTGGCCAGATATTATATTATATCTGCCAAAAGTTATATTTGGGCAGTAAAGAAAAAAAGGGGGAATTATGAATATCAAAGAAGATATTATCAAACAATTGGAAAATATTGTGGGGCTCAATAATATTTTTACTGATAAAGAGACGTTAGTTCATTTTGACTATGACGCAACAGAAAGGCACTATTTGCCTGATGCTGTTATAACTCCTTTAAATACAGAACAGATATCAAAAATTATGGAAATTTGCTATGAAAACAACATCCCTGTAACACCTCAAGGTGGTAAAACCGGATTAAGCGGAGGTTGTTTACCTGTAAAAGGAGGAATAATTCTCTCTTTTAAAAACATGAAAGAAATTATTGAAATTGATGAGAAAAACTATACTGCAACTGTTGAGCCAGGAGTAGTTGCCGCTGATTTTCAAAAAGCTATAAGAGAAAGAGGACTCTTTTTCCCACCTGATCCATCAAGCACAGTTGAAAGCACAATCGGCGGAAATGTTGCAGAAAATGCAGGATATACAAGAGCTGTTAAATATGGTGTTACAAAAGATTATATTCTCGGACTTGAAGCTGTTTTGGCTAATGGCAAAATTGTAAAATTCGGAGGTAAAAACATTAAAGATGTAACAGGATATGATATAGTCAGACTGTTTGTCGGTTCAGAAGGCACTCTTGCAATTATTTGCAAAATAATAGTAAAATTATTACCATTGCCAGAAGCTAAAAGAACATTAATAGGATATTTTGATGATATGACAAAAGGTGCTGATCTTGTAGTTAAAATTTTCCAAAAAGGTATTGTGCCAACAGCCATTGAATTTATGGATAGAATTACCATGAAAGCAGTGGAAGATTATCTCAACGTAGAGCTTCCTGATGCAGAAGCAATGATACTTGTTGAGATTGACGGCAATAAACTTGCCGTTGAAAATGAAGCAGAAAAAATACTTGAAATATATAAAGCAGTTGGTGCCAAAGAATTTAGGCTTGCAAAAAATGACGAAGAAGCCGATAGATTCTGGATAATAAGAAGAGAATCTTTACCTTCTTTAAAAGCAAAAAGTGGAGACCAGCTTGAAGCAGATATTGTTGTACCAAGATATTATCTACCTGAGTATGTAAAAAATATACACAAACTTGCAAAAGAGTATAAATGCGAGGTTGCAACCTACGGACATGCTGGTGATGGAAATTTACACATCACAATTATTTATCACAAATCATCCTTTGAAGACCTTGTTAATGCCAATGAACTTCTTGAAAGGTTTTATAGAGAAGCAATTGCTCTTGGCGGTTCATTAACAGGTGAACATGGCGTTGGAATAACAGCAGCACCTTATTTAAATTTGCAACTTGGGGATAATGAAATAGAAATACTGCGAAGAGTAAAAAATGCTTTTGACCCAAAAGGGATACTCAATCCAGGAAAGATTTTTGATTTTGAAGAATAATTTTCCGTAGATATAACAGAGAATTGAGAATGAATAATT
>CAZBLP010000040.1:0-18648 GCA_964492825.1 uncultured bacterium | reverse complement strand
AAAAACAAGGAGCAAAAAATGAAAGTAAATTTAAAATACGGATTTGATGGATTAAAAGTTGAACTGCCGGAAACACCAAATTTTAAAGGTATAATTACTCCAGATGAACCATCTGTTATTGGAAATATTGATAACAGACTTTATGAAATGATAAATAACCCCATAGATTCAAAGCCTCTTTATGATATTGCAAAAAATAAAAACAACGCTGTAATAGTTATTAGCGACATTACAAGACCTGTTCCTAACAAAATTATTTTACCTCCTATTCTAAAAACATTGGAACAAGCTGGTATAAAAAGAAAAAACATAAATATTTTAATTGCTACTGGTATCCACAGACCAAATGAAGGGGAAGAGCTAATAAAACTTGTTGGAGAAAATATTGCCAAGAATTACAGGATAATAAATCATATGTCTAAAAACAATGATGATATGGAATTAGTCGGATATATTGGAAATGGAAAAGTTCCTGTTTATATAAATAAATATTATTTAAAAGCTGATTTGAAAATTTTAACAGGCTTTATAGAACCTCATTTGTGGGCAGGATTTTCAGGAGGGAGAAAATCAATTCTACCTGGAGTTTCCTCTATAAAAACACTTGAATATATGCACAGCCCAGAAATGGTTGCTCATCCTAAAACTATTTACGGGGTTCTTGAAGGAAACCCTTTTCATGAAGCAGGTATAGAAATTATGAAAAAAGCAGGAGCTGATTTTATCCTGAATGTAACCTTAAATACAAAAAAAGAAATCACAGGCATTTTTGCAGGAAATCCTATTAATGCTCATTTAAAAGGATGCGAATTTTTATCAAAATATTGCATAAAATACATTGATGAACCGTTGGATTTTGTTGTAACCACCAATTCAGGTGCACCTCTTGATATAAACCTTTACCAGACCGTTAAAGGAATGAGTGTTGTTGCTCCTGTACTAAAACAAGGAGGTGTTATCCTAATTGCCTCAAAATGCTTTGAAGGACTTGGAAGTCCCGAATATATTGAAGTGTTAAATTTAATTGATACACCTGAAAATTTCTTAAAAAGAATTATGAGCAATGAATTTTTTATCCCTGACCAGTGGTGTGCCCAGGAAACTTATCAGATAATCTTAAAACACCCTACATGGATATACTCCGATGGTATACCTGAAGATACATTAAAAAAATATTTTTTTAATCCTGTTAGTTCAATTGAAAGCGCAGTAAAAAAACTTTTATCAATGTATGGCAATAATGCTGCATGGGCTGTTTTGCCAGATGGTCCAATGGTTATTGTTAAAATAAAAAAATAATTTTTAATGCGGATTAAAAATGTAAAAAATTAAAGATAACATTGATAACACCCACATACCGCTTGATATATCTTTTATTTTACCTGAAACAATTTTTACAAAAACATACACTATAAAACCAGCAGTAATACCAATGCCAATATCATAAGTAAAACAAATTAACACTATTGTCATAAATGAAGGTATTATTTCAGAAAGATCTTTGAAATTAAGCTGAGAAACAGGAGAAAACATTAACACTCCCACCATAATAAGTGCAGGACCATAAGCATAAGCAGGAATTTTAGATAAAATCGGTGCAAAAAATAATGACAATAAAAAGAGAGCGCCTGTAATTATAGATGCAAATCCTGTTTTGCCACCAGCTTCAATACCAGTAGCAGACTCAATATATGCACCAGCTGTGGTGGTACCCACTATAGAAGCAAACACAGTAGAACAAGCATCACATAGCATAGGTTTTTCTATTTCAGGCAATTCTCCTTTTTCATCAAGAAAACCACCTAAATAAGCCACTCCTATTAATGTCCCCATTGTATCTACAAAATCCATAATAAGCAAAGTTAAAATTACAGGGAAAAAACTTATTGTAAGAGCACCTTTAATGTCAAGTTTAAAAAACGTATCTGCCAGAGAAGGCGGTAAACTGAAAAAATGTTTTGGTAATGGATTTAAATTAAAAACAAAAGATAAAAAGGTAATAAATAGTATTGATAATAATATTGAACCTTTTACTTTTTTAACCATTAAAACTGACATAATTAAAAAACCAAGAATTGCAAGTAGGACCTGAGGTGATGTAATATTGCCTATTTTAACAGGAGCACCCGGAACGCCTAATACTACTATTCCTGCCTGATTTAGACCTATAAATGTCAAAAACAAACCAATACCAACAGAGAAAGCTATTTTTAAACATTCAGGAATGGCATTTGCAAGCCATGACCTTAATTTAAACAATGTTAAAAGAGTAAAAAGAACGCCGCTTATAAATACAGCGCCAAGCGCTTGTTGCCAGGTAAAACCTAAAATTTTAACAACCGTAAAAGCAATAAATGCATTAGCTCCCATATAAGGTGCTATTGCAAAAGGCCTGTTGGCATATAATCCCATAGCCATGCAACCAAAAAAAGCTGTTAAAATAGTGGCAACCATTGAAGCACCAAAAGGCATACCAGCTACTTCGAGAATTTTAGGATTTACAACTATAATATAAGCCATTGTGCAAAAAGTTGTAACTCCTGCTAAAATCTCTTGAGATATTGTAGTGTTATATTTCCTGAAATTAAAAATTTTCATAGATGCTCCTCTCTTAATTATTGAGTACTAATCTATAAATAATGAACACTTTATGAATTGATTTCTATTAAAGAGGCGAACCTGTGTGTTCGCCTCTTCTGATCAGCAACAAAAGATAACACAAATTGAAAATTTAATATTTTATTCTGTATCTAAAGTGATGAATATTTTATTTTTATTTTATAACTTTTAATTCAACTCTTCTGTTTAGTGCTCTGCCTTCTTTTGTTTTATTTGTTGCAGCAGGATATTTTTCTCCGAAGTATTTAACTTTTAACCTGCATGGACAAATTGAATTTTTAATAAACTCATTTTTAACTTTTTCTGCTCTGTTTTTAGATAATTTCAGGTTGTATTTTTCAGTACCACAACTATCTGTATAACCTTTGATGCATAATTTAAGAGATGGATTTTTCTTGATTACATTGGAAACATCTTTAATAATATTTAAATATTTCTGGTTTATTGTGTATTTATCAAAATTAAAGTAAATATTTGGTATATTCCAGCAACCATAAGAATCAACAGGTGCTCCTATAGGGGTACCAGGACATTTATCATACTGATCATAAACACCATCTTTGTCTGTATCTTTAGGTCCTGCTACAGGCTTAGGCAACGGCTTTTCAATTTGCTCATAACCAAAAACATCTTTAATAAATTCATTAAAAGCATCATTATCTTCCAGTGCATCAGCACTGTACAATTTCCCGCATCCTGCTGCTTTCACAGTTTGTGATAAAACTTTTTTTCCATATTGACTGTTTCCTATTTGAACTGCAAAAATACAAAGATTTGGAAATTTATTGTGCAATTGTGCTGCTACTTTGTCAGGAGCATCATATGTTGCATTTTCATTTCCATCTGAAAAAATTACCAAATGTTTAATTCCTTTCATTTTTTTCAGATCTTTTTGAGAATCATACAAACCAAATCCAATAGATGTCCATTTATGAAAATTCTTTATTTTTTCACACGCATTACACATCTTCATCCTGTCATAATCGGAAACAGCATATAATGAATCAGTTTTATACGCTGTTTTGTAAGAAAACACCCTCATTGCACTTAAATAATTAATATCAGGAATACTTTTATTAATTTTCTTGAGAATATCCTTTTCAATTTTGATTTTTTTGCTATTTTTGTAAACATCTTGCATTGATGCAGATTCATCCACTAAAAACAAAAAGCTATCGCAACTCCTAATCATTTTTGCATTTAAAAATGTTGCAAACATAAAACATAAAAAAATTACTCCTAAAATTACCCGTCTCATAATTTCCCCCTTTAATTTTCTCTAACAAATAAAACTATTTTAACTTAAATTTAACAAGTTGACATTTTAGCAGGTGTATAAACACAGTAAGGCTCTTCAGCAAGGTAGTTACCTGTGACTTCATAAGCTCTTGCCCTGCATCCACCGCATACTTTTCTGTATTCGCAAATTCCGCATTTACCGTCGTATCCGTCTTCATTCCTTAATTCATTAAATATTCTACTGTTTTGCCAAATATTGTCAAATGAGTCTATTTTTACATCACCACAATTTAGTTCTAAATAACCACATGGTTGCACTATTCCATCAAATGATATAAAACAAAACCCTTTTCCGCCAAGACAACCTTTTGTAACAGCATCTAATCCAAAAGTTTTAAAATCAACTTTAACACCATCCTCTTTGGCTCTTTGTCTTAAAATTCTGTAAAAATGCGGAGCACAGGTAGCTTTAAGCTGAAGAGGGACATTCCTATGCTGATCATAAAACCAGTTCAGAATTCTCTCATATTCTTCAGCAGGAATTTCTTGATCAGCAAGATCCTTACCTCTTCCTGTTGGCACTAATAAAAAGATATGAAGTGCAACTGCACCTTTTTCAACGGATAAACTTAGAATCTTCGGAATTTCATTAATATTGATCTTAGTGATTGTAGTATTGATTTGAAAAGGCATATCAAATTTCTTGCAAAGCTCAATAGCATTCATTACACTATTAAAAGCACCTTTAACCTTCCTGAAATTATCATGCGTTTCAGCTGAAGCACCGTCAATGCTGAGACTGATTCTTTGAATACCAGAGTCTTTCATTTTTTTTAAATTATTTTCATTAACCAAAGTACCATTTGGAGCCATAACCATTCTAAAGCCCAAATCATTGCCATATTTGGCTATTTCAAAAATATCTTCTCTTAATAACGGTTCTCCGCCTGTTAAAATAATTATAGGTTTGCTTATTTTCGCAATATCATCCATTATTGAAAAAATTTTATCTGTATTAAGCTCGCCTTCATAAGGCCCTTTTTCAGCAGCAGCTCTGCAATGGATACAATTTAAATTACAACTCCTTGTAACTTCCCATGCAACCAATCTCAAATCTGGCACTTTCATTAACACTCCTTATTATTTATGAATTATTTATTATACACTAATTTTAAAAAAATATCTATTGAAAATTATCCATTTTGACAATTTTCGCATAATCCATTAAGCTCAAAATCATAGTCCAAGACTTGAAAATTTTTATCATTTTCTTTAAAATTATTAAAAAATGAATCAATATTGCTGTAATCATCTAAAAACAAGTCAAAAATCCTATCACATTTAACACATCTCATATGAAAATGCTTTTCAGTATTACCGTCAAATCTTTTTAATTTGCCTCTAACTTCTATTTTTTTAATCATACCTTCCTGTGACATAAATTCCAAATTCCTGTACACTGTTCCAAGGCTAATATTTGGCAATTTTTCTTTCACAATAAAATACAGTTCATCAGCTGTCGGATGAGATGTTAATTTACACAATTCTTCCAATATAATTTCCCTCTGTTTTGTTTTTCTAATAAATTTAGACATATTATTCTCCTTTCTTTTTCTTTTTGATAACTATTATTATCTACTTAATTAAACAAAGTCAAGAAAATATTAAAAAATTATAGCAATATTTTTTATTATATGCTATTTTAATCTCAACTTTATAAAATATTTAGAAAGGATAAAACATGAAAAAAATTTTTAAAATTTTATTAGTAATTTTATTTTGTTTGTTAATTTCCACATTATATGCAAAAAATAATAGCGGCGTTGAAACAGCAAAAAAACTTTTTAAAACTTTACACTTATCAGATACATATCAACAAACTATTAACAAGGGAGTTGATTTTCAGATAAGAGCCAATCCTCAGTTAGCACCTTTTAAAAATGTTATGTTGAGCTTTTTCAAAAAATATATGGGTTGGGACAGCATTAAAGGTGACCTTGCAAAAATTTATTCAGAGAAATTTACTGTTGATGAAATGAACGAATTAATAAAATTTTATAAAACTCCTGTTGGAAAAAAATCCATTAAATTAATGCCTTACCTTTATGAACAAGGAAGTATCCTTGGCCAAAAAAAGGTTCAGGAGCATATCTCAGAATTACAACAAATGATTGCCAAAGAGGCTAAAAAGCTTCAAAAACAGCAAAAAAAATAGTTAATGAATGGAATTGACAGAAGATTAATTAACAATTTCAATTGGCTGTTATTTATAGTGGCAATATTAATTACCGCTATTGGTATTGCCACTATTTATAGCGCCAATTACAATCCTTCAAATACGTCACATATATCATTTATTCATGTAAAAAAACAATTACTTTGGCTGTTTATATCTTTCTTGTCAATGCTTGTTTTTATAAGTTTTGATTATAAAAAATTGGAATCTTATGTTTTCCCTCTGTATATCATTAATTTAGGTTTACTAATTGCTGTATTAATAATAGGCAGAACTTCCATGGGTGCTCAGAGATGGCTGTCAATAGGTGGTTTTAATTTACAGCCATCTGAACTTTTTAAATTTACCACTATATTGGTTGTTGCAAAATTTTTTTCAAATGAAGGAAAAATTAAAGAGTTTTCTATAATAGAATTATTAAAATTAATAATAATGATTCTGGTACCTATTCTTCTAATTGTTAAACAGCCTGATTTGGGAACAGGTTTATTAATTTTATTTGTATTTTCCTCAATGCTTATATTTATAGGCATAAAAAAATCATCCCTTGTTAAAATAGCAGCATCAGGACTCATTCTTGCACCATTAAGTTGGAATTTTTTGAAAAATTATCAGAAAAAAAGAATTTTAACCTTTTTCTTTCCTGAAAAAGATCCTCTTGGTGCAGGATATCATATTATTCAATCAAAAATAGCTGTTGGTTCAGGAAAAATTTTCGGCAAAGGGTATTTACATGGCACTCAAAACAAACTTCACTTTTTACCAGAAGAACATACTGATTTTATCTTTTCAGTATTTGCTGAAGAATGGGGTTTTGTTGGCACCTTAATTTTAGTTTTCATTTATTTGATATTTTTTTTAACTATTATACATATCTCTCAGAAAGCAAGGGATAATTTCGGTGCATTAATTGTTTTGGGCATTCTCTTTATATTTTTTTGGCAATTTTTTATTAATATAGGAATGGTTATCGGAATTTTACCTGTAGTGGGTATACCATTACCTCTCATAAGTTATGGCGGCACATCTCTTGTGGTTTCTTATTCATTAATAGGTCTTGCACTTAACGTAGGAATGAGGAGATATATTTTTTAATGTACATTACCTGCGATTTTCATATCCATTCCAAATATTCAAGAGCCACATCAAAAGAAATGAATATAATAAAAATTGGCGAAATAGCACAAGTAAAAGGTATCAACGTAATTGCAACTGGAGATTTTGTTCATCCGGGATGGCTCAGTGAAATAAAAGAAAATCTCATTGAAGCTGAGCCTGGATTATTTAAAATAAAAGATTCAGATATTTCAACAAGATTTATTTTAAGCACAGAAATAAGTTCAATATATAAAAAAGGTGATAAAACGAGGAAAATTCATAATCTTGTTTTAATGCCTTCAATTGAAACAGCTGAAAAATTCTCAAAAAAACTTGGACAAATTGGAAACATAACATCTGACGGCAGACCAATACTTGGTCTTGATTCAAAAAAATTATTGGAAATTGCTCTTTCAATTAGCGAAGATATGATTTTTATTCCAGCTCATATATGGACCCCCTGGTTTTCTCTTTTTGGTCAAAAAAGCGGTTTTGATTCTATTGAAGAGTGTTTTGAAGAGCTCAGCACTTATATTTTCGCAGTAGAAACAGGCTTATCATCAGACCCGCCAATGAATTGGCGCTGGTCAGCACTTGACAGATTTACATTAGTGTCAAATTCTGATGCACATTCTCCATTAAAAATTGCCAGAGAAGCAAATATTATATATTCTGAAAAAGATTACCACTCTATTAGAAAAGCTTTACAAAACAAGAAAAATGTTAAAACATTGGAATTTTATCCTGAAGAAGGCAAATACCATTTTGACGGCCATAGAAAATGTAATGTAACGCTATCCCCTGATGAAGCAATTAAGCTAAATAATATCTGCCCTGTTTGCGGCAAATTGTTGACAATGGGAGTATATCACAGAATTGTGGAGCTTGCTGATAGAGAACATGCAGGTGACAAACAGCAAGAATTTTTAAATATTGTTCCTTTGCAGGAAATCCTTTCAGAAATTCTTAATGTTGGAGCAAGTTCAAAAAAAGTAAAAAAACTTTATGATGAATTAATAAATATTTTCGGCAGTGAATTAAAAATTTTAAAAGACATTGATTTGGAAGAAATAAAATTAAAAGCAGGTGAATTATTATCAAAATGCATTGAAAATATGAGGGAAAATAAAGTTGTAGTTTCCCCCGGATATGATGGAGAATATGGGAAAATACTGCTTTTAACTAATGAAGAAAAAGAATTTCTTTCAATGAAAAATGGTTTATTCAAAGAACTTAACTTAAATTTGAAAAAGGAAAAAAGAAAAAGCATTACTTATAAATTAAAGTCAACAGATAAATCTATACAAAACAAATCAATTAAAACAAATGTGGATGATTATCAACAAAAAGCAATTAACTGTAGCAGTAAAATAATAATTGTTCAAGCAGGGCCAGGTACTGGAAAAACTTTTACTCTTGTAGAAAAAGTTAAAACTATACTTGAAAATTCAGTAATGCCTGAGCAAATAGCCATTATAACCTTTACAAATAAAGCTTGTGAAGAATTGTCAGCCAGGATTAACATTAGTGGAATAAAAATTGCAACCTTTCATAAACTTGGAATGGAGCTTTTAATAAAAGCAGGAAAAAAATTTGATATTATTACACCTGAGAAGCAATTTGAGGTTTTAAAATCAAAAGAAATAGTCAATAAAATTTCAGTTTATAAAAAAACCGGTAAAATAGATGATGAATTATCAGAAACTTATAGAAATTACCAAAATTATTTAAAAGAAAACAATCTGTTGGATTTTGACGATATTATTTTGGAAGCTTTAAATTTAACTGATTTTTTTAATTATAAATATCTTTTTATTGATGAATTTCAGGATATTGATTCTGTTCAGTTTCAATTCATTTTGAATGTTCTGGATAAATTAAAAATGTTATTTGTTATTGGCGACAAAAATCAGTCAATTTATGGTTTCAGAGGTTGCAGCAATATATTTTTCGAGCAATTAAAAGGCTTAGGGAGTGATTTTAAAGAAATTACTTTGGAAAAATCTTATAGGTCATGCCAAAATATACTTGATTGTGCAGAAAAGATTTTAAAAAAGCATGTGCATTTAACCTCAGCAAGGAATTGCAAAGCTGATATAAAGTTTCTTACATTTGAAAATGAAAAAAATGAAGCTGCTTTTATTGCAGGAAAAATTAAAGAATTAATTGGCGGTCTTGACTTTAATACATCAAAAGCAGAAAATGAAACTTTAAGTTTCAAGGATATTGCTGTTTTGTTCAGGTTAAATTTTATTTCAAAACCCATTGAAAATGTTTTTGAGAAAGAAGGAATACCCTTTCAGAAATCAAAGGATAAAATAATTGAACCTCTTGACGGAATTGATTTAAAGGCTGAAAAGGTTAAGCTTTTTACTTTTCATGCTTGTAAGGGGCTTGATTTTAAAATAGTTTTTGTAGTGGGTTGCGAAGATGAAGTAATTCCATTTTCAGATGATATTGAAGAAGAAAAAAGGTTGCTTTATGTAGCTGCTACAAGGGCCAAAGATAAAATTTTTTTTACAACCTGTAAAAATAGATTTTTATATGGAAAATTTTTAAAAAACAGGGTAAGTAGATTCCTTTCTGATGTTAAATTCAAAACTATAAAAAATCGTAAAAGCAATAAAGGAATATTTTTTTAATAGAGGAGGATATATAATGAATCCATTTAAAGCTGGAAAGAAAATGAAAGAATTAATGAGCAGATATTTTGACGATCTATATGAAGCAAGCAAAAGCGATACTGAAAAAGTTGCATGGGTTACAAGTGTTGGGCCAGCAGAATTACTTCATAGTTTCGGTTTTAAAGTATATTATCCGGAAAATCATGGTGCAATGCTTGGAGCAAGCAAAAAAGCAGCAGAATATATACCTTATGCCAATTCAATAGGTTATTCGCCCAATATATGCTCTTATCTCACAAGCGACGTAGGTGCTTTTTTAAAAAAAGAAACACCTCTTAAAAAATCTTATAATATTCCTGAAGTTCCCAAACCAGATGTTTTGGTTTACAATACAAATCAGTGCAGAGATGTTCAGGATTGGTTTTTATTTTATGGAAAATATTTTAATGTCCCTGTAATTGGCATCACCTCTCCTAAAAATGTAAATGAAGTTGATGAAGTTTTAATTAATGACGTGGCAAACCAGAAGAGAGCATTAATACCAGTTTTGGAAAAAGTATCAGGTAAAAAATTCGACATTGACAGGTTTAAAGAAGTTGTAAAATTATCATATAAAACAACTCTTCTATGGAAAGAGTGCCTATTTTTCGGTACCAATATTCCGTCACCTCTAACTTTTTTTGATTACAATATATTTATGGCTCCTGCCGTTGTTTTAAGAGGATTACCGGAAGCTATAGAATTTTACCAGGAATTGAATGCTGAACTTAGAGATAGAATAGCAAAAGGAATTACAACAGTTCCAAATGAAAAAGTAAGACTATATTGGGAAGGTATGCCTGTATGGGGCAGATTAAGAATGTTATCTGAATTGTTCAGGGAATTAAATGCATCAATTGTAGTTTCTACATATTGCAATTCATGGATTTTCGAAGCTTTTGGCGATGACCTTGAAAAACCTTTTGAAAGCACGGCAAAAGCATATTTAGAGCTTTTTATTGTTAGATCAGAACCTGTTAAGGAAAAAATTATTTCTGACTGGATGAATGAATTCCAGACAGATGGAATTATTTTTCATGATGCAATGACATGTCCTTATAATACAAACAGCAGATATGGAATGCCTCAAAGATTACAAAAGAATCTTGGGAAACCATATTTAGTAATAAATGGCGATTTAAATGATATGAGACTCTTTTCAGATGAGCAAACAAGGACAAATATAGAAGCTTTTGTAGAGCAAATATTGGATAATAAATAATATTATGAAATACAAACATATTTTCGGACCTGTTCCATCAAGAAGATTGGGGATATCTCTGGGCATTGACCTTGTCCCTTTTAAAACCTGCAATTTAAATTGCATATATTGTGAATGCGGCTTTACTACTAATCACACAAATATTAGAAAAAACTATGCTGATTTCAATGAAATAATCGCTGAACTAAAAGATTATTTAAGTAATAATCCGGAGCTGGATTATATTACTTTTTCAGGTGCAGGAGAGCCTCTTTTAAATATTAACATTGGCAAAATAGTTGATTTTTTAAAAACCAATTATCCCAAATACAGGTTAGCGTTATTAACAAACGGACTACTGTTGTCAGACAGGCAGGTTTTGGAAGACATAAAAAACATCGATCTCTTAATACCTTCATTGGATGCAGGTTCAAACGAAGTTTTTCAAAAAATAAACCATCCTGTAAAAAGTGTTGATTTTAATTCATATATAGAAGCACTTATTAATATAAGAAAAAATTTTAAAAATCAGCTATGGTTAGAAACTTTTTTAATTAAAGATATTAACGACAATAGCAAAGAATTAAAATTAATAAGCAATATTATAGAAAAAATTTCTCCTGACAAGGTTCAACTTAATACAATAGACAGACCACCAGCTGTTAAGGGAATTAAAGGTTTAAATTACAAAGAGATAATGGAAGCAAAAAAACATTTTTCAGGAAATATTGAAATAATAAAAAATTTTTCATCTAAAAAAATTGTCTCCCAAAACAGTTTTGATTTAATAATCAACTGTTTGCAACGAAGACCCTTAACATTAGATGACCTGATTGCCGCAACAGGATTAAAAGTAAATGAAATAAATAAAATTTTAAGAGAACTAAAATCTGAAGATAAAATTACAGAAATAGAAGGTGAAAGAAGTGTATTTTATTCTGTTAAAAATCTAAAATAAACATTCTTCAGCTTTGCTATAATGTTTGGCCTATGTTTTAATTTAAAATCCTCTATAGAGATAATAGGATAAATTCCAGATAAAGAATTTGTAAAAAAAGCACCATCTATCTTTTTTAAATCATTAAATTTAAAATTTCTATAACTTATTCTAAAACCTTCATTTGAATATCTTTTAATTGCCTTTATTAAAATATCCCTTGTAACACCTTTTAAAAACAGGTCATCTTCATTGGACGTGTAAAGCATTTTTCCTTTGTAAAAAAAGAGATTTGCTGTAATACCTTCAATAAGATTATCATTTCTGTCAATAAAAATTACATCATCATAACTTTTTCTGTTTAAAAAACCTATTATTGAAGGCAGGTAATTTAGAGTTTTAAAATTATATAAAATATTCTTCTCTTTTTTAAAAGAATACAAAATTGTAGTTTCAACACCTTTGGAAGCTTTATCAATAACATATTTAGGAAGCGGTTTGACTTCCATTACAACTGTAGGCGGAGTGGGATCTTTTTTTATAGAAGGTCCGTAAGGATCCGTTCCTCTTGTAATGGTAATTCTACAATAACAATCTCTGCCCATTAGCTTGTTTGCTTCTTTTAATTTTCTAATATTTTCAATTAAATATTCTTTTTTAAAATCCATTTCAATATTTAAAAACTTTGCTGTTTTAAGAATCCTATTATAATGATACTCAAAATCGTAAAAATTATCTTTGTAACTTCTGATTGTTTCAAAAAAACCATCACCATACAAAAACCCTCTGTCATTTATGGAAATAAAAGTTTTAGAAAGAAGTGTTATTTTGCCATTGAAAAATATAAAATTATCCATTGCTCAATTCCTTTAATGTTTTTGTAAAGCTCTCAGCTTTAACTATGGTTTCAATAAATTCCTCTTCTGGGTCAGAGTCTGCAACAATCCCGCCTCCAACCTGAAAAAATACTTTATTATCCTTTATTATTGCCGTTCTTATTGCAATATTCAAGTCCAAATCACCGTCTAAACTTATATAGCCTATAGAACCTGTATAAACAGATCTGTAAGTTGGCTCAAGTTCATCAATTATCTCCATTGAGCGAATTTTAGGTGCACCGGTTATGGAACCGCCTGGATAAGAATTTTTAATACAGTCAACTACATGGAATATTGGATTAATTTCAGCTTCCACAGTGGATACCATATGATGAACATTTGCATAGGTTTCCACTATTTCAAACTCTGAAACCTTAACTGTGTTAAACCGGGCAATTCTGCCAAGGTCATTCCTTTCAAGGTCAACAATCATTAAATGTTCAGCTTTGTCTTTTTCACTGTTAATTAGCTCTTTAATTAAAACTTCATCTTCTTCTGAATTTTTTCCTCTTTTTCTTGTACCTTTAATAGGCCTGGTTTCAATATGAGAGTCTTTAATAAGTAAGTATCTTTCCGGAGAATTGGATAGAATCTGAAAATCTCCATAATCCAAAAAAGCTCCAAATGGAGCCGGGCTTAATCTCCGGAAAATTTTATAAAAACTGTACGCATCACCTGAAAAATCTGTATGAAAACGTTGGGAAAGATTCACCTGATAAATATCTCCTGCATATATATACTCTTTAGCTCTGTTAATAATATTTTTAAATTCTTTTTTAGTAAAATTGGATAGCAATGATTTGCCGATTTTAAAATCTGTTTTAGCAGATTGTAATTTTTTTAAACATTTTTTGTAGAGTTCAATTTTTTTCTCACTGTTCCTGCCAAAATTGTAGCCTGCAATATAAAATTTATTTTCCAGAAAATCATACACATAAATAACATCATAAAGCCCGAAATAAAATTCAGGCATATTGTAATCATCAACTCTTGTATCAGGAAGCTTTTCAATATATTTGCCAAGTTCATAACTTAAATATCCTACAAAACCACCTTGAAACGGAAACCTTTTGCTACCTTTATCTGTTTTATATTTTTCAATTATCTCTTTTAAAAAAAGAAAAGGTTCTGCTTTTATACTTTTACTAACACTATTTTCAAAAATATCAATTTGATTATTTTTAAATTTAAATGTTAAAACCGGATCAAATCCAAAAAATGAGTATTTACCCAAATTTTTAAAGTAACCGCCACTGTCAAGGTAAAATGGAAAATTTTTATCTCTTAAAATATCAACAATATTTTCAACATTAATATTCTGGACTTCAAAACAAAAATAAGACATTAATCATTACTCCTCGGATGCTTCTTTTTATATTCTTCTTTTATTTTTCTAATACTAACATGTGTATAAATCTGGGTAGTGGAAATATCACTATGCCCCAGCAGCTTTTGTACGCTTCTCAAATCCGCTCCACCTTCCAGCATGTGTGTTGCAAAAGAATGCCTGATAAGGTGCGGATAAACGTTTTTGTTAAGCTCGGAAATTGTAGCATATTTTTTTATTATTTTCCATAAAAATTGTCTTGTTAGAGGATTACCGCTTCTTGTTAAAAAAAGAGTATTTCTGTTTTTTCTGTTAAACACAGTCCTTGCATCTTTTAAATATTTTTCTATAAAATCAATAGCTTCGTAATGCAACGGTATCAACCTCTCTTTTGATCTTTTGCCAAATACTTTTATTGTACCACTGTGCCTGTCATAATCTGTTGTTTTAAGACCTAAAAGCTCTGAAACCCTAATGCCTGTTGCATAAAGCAGTTCCAACATTGCTCTGTTTCTTAAGCCAATTGGAGTGTCAATATCCACAGCATTTAAAAGTTTCATAATATCAGCAAAATTCAAATAATCTGGAAGATTACTTTTTCTCTTTGGTAATTGAACACTCTCAAAACAGTCATTTTTTAAAAATTTTAAAAACAGTTTAATTGATGAAAGTTTCCTTAAAATTGATGAAATTTCATAATTGTTGTCATGTAAAAATATTAAAAATTCTTCAACATCAAATTTGGTCAAATCTTCATGAGATGTTCTGACAATTGAAAGAAATTGCCTAATATCACTACAGTAATCTTCAGATGTTTTTGATGACAATCCTTTTTCAATTGTTAAAAAAACTGAAAATTTCTCTAAAATTTTACTTTCCATTTATACTCTGTTTTCATCCTGTTGATACAAATTTACCTTTATTGGTAAAAAAATTTTGAAACCTGTTTTTCAAACATGGGAAATTATTAAGCTCAAAGTCAAAACTGAGAAGCTCCTCAGCATCATTTTTAGCATCAACTAAAACCTTATAATCTCTTATTATATCTGCAAATTGGAATTCAGCAATACCAGACTGCCTAACTCCTGTTAATTCACCTCCACCCCTGATTTTTAAATCAGCTTCAGCTATTTTAAAACCATCATTAGTGCCCACCATAATCTTTAACCGTTGAATAGCATCTGATGATAATTTATTAGATGAAATCAGATAGCAGTACGATTGGTGCTCACCTCTTCCTATTCTGCCTCTTAACTGGTGAAGTTGAGACAGACCGAACCTCTCTGAGTGTTCAATTACCATAACAGTTGCATTTGGAACATCAATGCCAACTTCCACAACAGTAGTTGCAACCAATATATCAATTTTATTCTGTGCAAAATTTCTCATTATATTTTCTTTTTCTTCAGGCTTCATTTTCCCATGTAAAACAGCTAAACTGTAGTTTTCAAAATAGTTATTTTTTAAAATTTCACTCATCTTAACCACACTTTTTAAGTCAAGTTTGTCAGATTCCTCAACAAGAGGATAAATAAAGTATGCCTGCCTTCCTTTTTCAAGTTCTTTTTTAATTTTTTCAATAAACATATCCCGTTGTGATTCTTTAAACCAGTATGTTTTTATAGGTCTTCTATTTGGAGGCAACTCATCTATAACCGACACATCAAGATCCCCGTAAAGTGTTAATGTTAAAGTTCTTGGAATAGGAGTTGCCGTCATTATTAAAGTATGAGTAAAAAAACCTTTTTCTTTTAAAAACATTCTCTGTTTTACTCCGAATTTATGCTGCTCATCAACTATATTAAGTTTTAAATTTTTAAACGTAACATCTTCCTGAATAAGAGCATGAGTTCCTATTACAAGGTCAATACCTCCATTTTCAATATTTTCTTTAATTTTCAGTTTTTCCTTTTTGGAAGTGCTACCTACAAGAAGGGCCATCTTAATTGGCAAATTAAATTTCTTAATATTTTTATAATGCTGCTCAGCAAGTATTTCAGTAGGAGCCATAAAAGCCACCTGAGCATTATTTTCTATTATTAATAAAGCTGAAATTAAGGCAACAATGGTTTTTCCGCTTCCAACATCTCCCTGAATAAGTCTGTTTAATTGTTTACCATTTTTCAGGTCTAAAAAAATCTCTCTCAAAACTTTTCTCTGACTTTTGGTTAATTCAAACGGAAGTTTATCTAAAAATGGTTTAACAATTTTACCATTGTAAATTATAGGCTCTGTTTTTATAGAATCTTTTTTAAATTTTTCTTTAACAACTGCAAGCATTGTAAAGAAAAATTCATCATAAATTAATCTTTTTTTAAAATTTTCTATTTTACTAAAATTCTTTTTATCAGGGAAATGTAACTGATGCAAACATTGCAATATATCAGGCAAATTTCTTTTTACTAAAATATGAGCAGGTAAATATTCATAAGTAAAAAACTTTAATTTTTCAAAAATATTTCTCATAATTTCTATAATAATTTTATTTGAAGCATTGGGAATATTTGAATAAACAGGCTCTATTGCATCTGTAAAATCTGAAAATTCTTTTATAATTGGATGTATAATCTCTTTTTGAAAATTAAAAATTGAAACTTTTCCATAAACAATATATTCTTTGTTTGAATCAAAAAATTTTTTCAAATGATTTAAATTAAAATTAAACCACTTTAAATAAATAGTCGAAGTATTATCAAAAAATTCCGCTTCTAAAATTTTTCTTTTCCTGAATTTAATAAGTTTATATGTTCTAAATTTTAATTTTAAAGTAACATTACTGTTTATACTGCAATTTTTAACAGTTGATATATTTGAAAAATCTCTGTAATTAATTGGAATAAATTTTAAAATATCCTCAACATCCCAAATAACTCTGCTTTTAAAAGCAAGAGCCCTTTTAGGACCAACTCCCTTTATGTATTGAATATCTTGTCTTAAAAATTTATAACAGGTTTGATAATCTGAAAAATTTTCTCTTTGAATATAAGATGATATTCTGAATACAAAATCTTCGATTTTTCCATTGGATTCTTCCAAAATTTTTTGATAAATCTCAGAACTTGAAACAAGGGATGTATCATTTTGATTGATTATTTTTTCCAATAATTTTTTCATCTTTGGTTTTGAGAAATGAATTTACCTGCTTTTTTCCAAATTATCATTTATGAGAATTAATATTTTTTTTAATTATTTCATTCACGGAAAAATCAACTGTTACTCTTTTAATTGAAAAGTCAGCCAATTTTTACAAAACGGACATTGATAATAAAAATTTTTTACTATACTATTGCAAATATTGCATTTAAAAGAAAATTTTAAAATATTCCTATTTTTTTTTATTTTAGAAAATTCTTTTTTTTCAATTAGTTCCAATATAAACAAAAGTTTGTGCAGAAAATATATTGCCGGGTTTTCCAAAATAAGTTTTACTGTTAAATCCTTAGCATCTGAAATTCTGTTTTCCAAAATTAATTTTCTAATATGTAAACATTCAATTAAAAAATGTTTTTTTTTAATTTCTGATATATCTGTTTTAACTCTGTTCAATTTAGTTCGTATCTTTAAGATTGTAAATGGATTTATGTTAATAGCCTTAATATATACCTCTTTTGCCTTTTTTAAATTTTTTTTTAATAAATAATAATCACCTGAAATTATATAGGCTAAATAATTATTTTCATATAATTTTAATCCCTTTTTTAAATATAAGTTAGCCCTGAAAAAATTGCGATTTTTAATATAATCTTTAGCAAATTTTGCATAAAGAGCTGATAAATTGATTACATTTTGTTTATCCAATTTATTAAAATTTTTTTTGTATAAATTCAAAAGCTCTTCAAATTGATTGCTTAAGGAAAAAATTTTTATTTTTTCATATAAGACATTTAAATCTCTTTTATCCAATACTTCATATTCTTTTAAAACATTTAATGCTCTCTGGTAGAAACCCGCTTTTCTGAAATCTCTTGCAAGGTTTATCAAAGTGCTCTTTTTTACTTCTTTATTTATATCTTCCTGAACAAGAACAGCTCTATGTATTCTAATTGATTTTTCAACCTCTCCCCTTTTCCTATATAAATTGCCCAACGATATATAAACTTCAGCATTTCTTGAATTTATTTTTGCAGCATTTATAAATTCTTTTAATGCTTCATTTTCTTTATTGTTTAATAAAAAATCTATTCCTTTGAAAAAATTTGTTGGTATGGAATAATTAATATTTTTTTTGCGGAAATTCTTTGAAATTCTGCCAGCTAAAAAACTAAGAACTGAAAATATAAGTATGGAAGCAATTTCGCCATTGGTCATTCGTTCTCCGATTCTTCGGAAATATTAAGTTTTTTTAATTCTCCAATCTCTTTTTCCAATTTTTTGATAACCCTGTCTCTTTTGCTTAACAAAAAGGTGTTTTTAATTTTAAATATAATAACTATTAAAAATAGTATTAAAA
>CAZBLP010000039.1:0-20451 GCA_964492825.1 uncultured bacterium | reverse complement strand
GTAGAAGTAGTATCACTGCTAGTTGAATATGTTAATGATTTAACACTTGCTGTACCTGCTTCAACAGTAATGGTTTTGGAGGTTGAAGCTATAAGTTTGTAATTATTTCCGCCACCTTCTGTAGGCTCTTGTTCCATTAACTGAATATTCAATGTATCTGTGCCGCTGACAGTTGAGGCATATGTTACATTAACCTTTGCAACACCCTGACTCATGGTGTAATACTTAACACTTGATGCAAAGCTTCCAGCAGCACCAGTAGGTGAGCTTGTTCCTCCAGATAAAGTCCCTATTGTAGAAGAAACAACAACATATAAAGTAGAACCATACTGCTCTCCGTAAAGGTCAACTTTGTCACTACTGTCAACACCTAATACAGTAAGGTTAACAGTTCTTGTGTCATCAGTGGCGCTAACCTTTGTTTTATCAAGAATAAATTTTGCACCAACTGTACTTGTTGTTGCAAAAAGTGCTGCTGCAGAGAGCATAAATGCCACTGCAATAATTAAACCTAAAATTCGTTTACCCATTTAATCCTCCTTAATTTTTTTAATAATTGGTAAAACTTAATTTGAAAAACTACAATTTAAAAATTTTTAAACTTAATTCCTTGAATCACCCCCTCTCTTATTAGATTTTACTGATTAAAAATCTTCTCCCTAATAAAACACAAAATTAAAAAAAATTCAAGATTTTTATTTTATAAAAAATCATTTCAAAGAGCAATAATTTTTCTGCTAATTAAAATTGAGATAAAGCATATCTCCAAATCTGTAATAAATATCTTTGTAAAAAGATGTTCCATTGCTGTTTTTTAATTCAAAAGTATAATCACCTTCATAAGGCAATGTTGCATAAAAACTTCCGTCTGAATTAACATTGATATTTTTAATCTGTAATCCGTTGTTGTCAATAATGGAAATAGTAGCTGAATTACTGATGTTTTCAACTCTTCCGTAAACTTCATTAGCGTATTTTAAATTAAAAACTCCGTAAACAATGTCAAGTATATAAACATTGTATGTGGAGCCTTCCACTTTAATAGCACCGCTAAACAATGCTGCTCCTGCTCTGTTATATTGAAATGTAACAGGAGCTGTCTCACTGTCATTAAGAGAAACAGCTTTTTTGATAATTAACGGGCTTATTTTATTATAAAACTCATCAGAGTCAATATAATTTTGAAAAGCAAGTGCAATAATGGTCTCACCTGTAAAAAGCATATGACATTCAGAATTAATAATATCCTTATTAATATGAGATATAGCCATGGAGTCAGATATATTGTATAAATTTTCTTCTGCTATTTGCTCGAGGCATTTGTCATATTGCAGCTCAGGTAATCCGCCTGTAATATATTCAGGCTTTTGAACACGCCATAAGTCAAATAGATTTTTACGTACATTTTCAGTAATATCAGGAAAATCACCATTGTGGACATAGATATAAGCAAAAGGATTATTTCTGAACTGGTTAATATTAACCACTATCTGCGGATAAGATACAACATTAATCTCGCTGAAATTTTTCAAATTATCAGTGTATCCGCTTACTGACAACAATAATCCAGCTAAAATGAAAATGTATTGACAAAATTTTCTTATCATAACAGACTAACTAACGCAATTTTAGTACCAAAAATGATTCTAATTTTTTTGTGGATTTAGAACTTAATAAGCATGGTTTAGCAATAATCAAAAATAGTCCTAAAAGTTAAAGATTCTTCGGGCTAAAGCCCTCAGAATGACAGCTTTTATGGCAAATAGGAGTACTTGTAAAAAAAATTGCTGTTAGATTTTACATTTGTTTTTGTATTAGTTATTAGTAATTAATGTTTAAAGATTAGGGAGTATTGACTAATGACTAACGACTATCGACTAACTTATTGGCTATATTGAGCCAGTGTGGTTAAATTTGACCAGTTTGTTAAAATTTGTATCCTATTTTTATAATAAAATTAAATGGTTTGTTTTTTTCAGGAGCATAATTTCCTGGAAGTTGAAATCTTGAATTAAAAATATTTTCAATAAATATTTGAGTTCTGAAATTTTTAAAATTTTTTATATTTAGCCCTGCATTAAAAATCACTTTATTGCTAATTTTGATTTTACTGTTTTCAGGTAAAAAATAGTAGTTTCTATCTCCTGTATAATTTGCAGTTAAAAAAATTTCATAATTATTTTTTTTATAAATCAGGCTGGCATTGGCAAATCGTTTGGCACCAATATCAAGAGGCTTGGTTAGGGTTTTATAGAATTTTTCAATTTGAAAATCAGGATTAATGATAATATAATCAAGCAGTTTGTAATACTCGTCTTTTAATTTGTTATTCATAATAAAAGTGCAATTTATATAATAAGAAAGATTTTTTGTGAAATCTCCCTTTGTTTCTGCCTGAATTCCATAAATATTTGCAGATAATTTATTTGAAAATCCTGTATAGGAATTTTCCAAAATCAGGTCTTCCAATCTGTTTCTGAAAAACATTATTGAGAAATTATTGTATTTTGCTTCAATGTTAAGATTGTAAACTTTTTCGGGAATTACTTTGCTTCTTTCAATAAATTCTTTTGGAAGCGGTGTTCTGTATGATAAACCGTAGTTAATTTTAAAAGTGAATCTGTTTTTAAAATAACCCACACCTAAATTGAAACTATCAGTGTTATCATATTTTGAATGGAAATCTTTTCTATATCCTGCCCATGTTTCAAAGAATTTAAAATGTTTTCTGAATTGCAGGAAATAAGAATTAAGATAAGTGCTTACAGAAACTTTATCTATTAGCGGATAAAAAGAGGATTTATTAATTACATAATCAGGTATAAAACTTCTGATTACAGCATCGGAATTTTCTATTTTATTTTTACGGTAATTATATCCGACAGTTATCATGGCACTGTTATTAAAAAGGTCTCTGTTGTAAATAATTCCGCCATAATAGACTTTGTTTCTCTGTTTGATATTAAATCCGTTTTCTTTTGAGGTAAAGTCCATATCAAGGTAGTAAGTTTTGATATTAATAGAGGAATGTATGAATTTTTTGTTGTACTCTGCTTTTAATAAATTAAACGGTTTGTTATCTTCAGAATCCCATAAATTATCTTTATAAGAATTAATATATTTATTTTTATTATTTGATAATCGCAGAGTAAAATTCAACTCATTATTGTAAATCAGCTTAGTGGCGAAATCAAAATCGTAGCTTTTATCAGCATAATCTGTTTTAAATTTTTTCTCCAAATCTTTGTAATATATTGAAAACATAGCATCTAATTTGTTAAAAATTTTGCCACCTTCAACATAAAAGCTTCTATCTCTGTTAAAAGTATTATTTGTTGCTGAAATATTCAGCCCGTTAATTTCCGAGCCTTTTTTCAAAACAGAATTCATTACTCCTGCAAAAGCATCAGCGCCCCATAATACTGAAGATGCTCCGTAAACAACTTCTATTTTGGAAATATTGTAGAAAGGCAGTTCGTCTCTCAGAGGAACAACACTTCTTGTTAAATCTGAAGTAATAGGAACGCCGTCATATAAAAACAGCAGTGAATCAGGAATACCTCTGAAATACAATTTGGTTCTCTGATTAGTATCGTCAATGTAAAAACCAGGTATTTTTTTAATTAAATCTTCAAAATTGCTATGTATGGAAAAATCCTTGTAAATTCTGTTTGAAGCCGGGGCTTTCTCAGGATTTTCAGGCCTACCTGAGGCAATTGTAATTACATCAGTATCTTCACCAACAAAAAAAAGCGTGTCATTAATATTTTTGCTAAAAACTTGTATTGCAAAAATAATGGAAATTAACTGAATCAATGTTATTATTTTGAGTTTCATCTATTTTCCTTCTAACATTTTTACTCTGGTTCTTAATTTGGCTCTTGTCAGTCCGAGAAGCCTTGCTGCGGCACTTTTATTGCCTCCTGTTTTATCAAGGGCTTGTTTGATTAACTGTTTTTCAAGCTCTTCCAAGTTTATGCCGCTGTTAGGTAGTGTTATGTTATCATCAAATTTTTGATCTAAATTTGAAAATTTTAAGAACCTTAAATTATCGGAATTTATAGGCACTTTTCCTCCTGATAAAATCCATGCCCGTTCAATAGTGTTTTTGAGCTCCCTTATGTTCCCAGGATAATTGTATGATTCTACAATTTTTTTGGCATTTTCAGTTAAAAATTCTTTAACCTCAACTCCTGTTAACTCTTTTAGAAAATGTTTTGCAAGTGGTAATATATCTTCTCTTCTATCTCTTAAAGAAGGAATATGAACAGGAATAACATTTAATCTGTAGTATAGGTCTTCTCTAAAATGACCTTTTTTTATAAGTTTTTCAAGTTCTTTATTAGTGGCTGCAATTATCTGAACATCAACTTTTATTTCCGAAGAACCGCCAACTCTGTAAAATTTCTGCTCCTGTAAAACTCTTAATAATTTTCCCTGAATGTCAAAGGGCAAATCTCCGATTTCATCTAAAAACAGGGTGCCTTTATCTGCAAGTTCAAAAGCGCCTTTTTTGCTTTTTATAGCTCCTGTAAAAGCGCCCTTTTCATATCCGAACAGCTCTGATTCCACAAGGTCTTTTGGAATAGCATTGCAATTAATTGGAATAAATTTTTCATTTTTTCTTATACTTATTTTGTGTATGAATCTTGCAATAACTTCTTTGCCAACTCCTGATTCTCCTGTTATGAGATAAGTTGTTCTGTTTAAAGAAACAGCCTTTTTTAACATAAAAATAACTTCTCTCATTTTTTGTGACTCAAAGATTAACTCAACAGGCAATTTTAACTCATCCAGCTCTTTTTTCAGCTCATTTTTTTCCTGTAAAATTCTTGAAATTCCAAGAGCTTTTTCCACTGTTATTAAAATTTTTTCTTCTTCAAAAGGTTTTTGAATATAATCAATAACACCCATTCTCATTGCATTAACTGCAGATTCAATGGTAGCAAAAGCAGTTATAAATATTACGGGAACAGGAATATTTTCCTCCTTTATATGTTGTAAAAGTTCAAACCCATCCATTTCAGGCATTTTTATATCACTGATTACAATATCCACATCGTTTTCTCTTAACTTGGCAATAGCTTCCAAACCATTGGAGGATTCTATTATATTATAATTTTCCTGCATTAAAATTATTTTTAATATTCGCCTGAGTTTTTCTTCATCTTCAACAATTAAAATTGTTGCCATTATTTCCCCCGAATTTAATGAAAAACTAAGTTTCTTATATTAACTATTTTCTGTATTGATTTTTTCAAACCGTAATACAAAAGTAGTGCCTTCTGCTATTTTTTTAGATGCAAAAAATATATTTCCATTTAACTGATAAACAGCTTTTACAACAAAAGTAAGTCCAATACCCGAGCCCTCTTTTTTGGTGGTAAAAAAAGGGTCAAAAATTCTGTTTTTAACTTTTTCAGAAATACCTGTGCCATTATCTTTTACAATAATGTTCCAATATTTTTTATTTGCGGAAATAATCAACTCTATTTTATCAGCATTTGCTTCAACTGCATTTTTTACAAGATTCATTAATATATGAGTTAAAACTTCTTCATCTGAAAATGTTTTTATATTTTGTAAAATTTTTATTTTAAATTCAACATTGGGAAAATTTATCTGGCATTTTTTACAAGCCATGTAAATAAACTTTGTAATATCAACAGGTTTTTCATTTAATTTGAAATTTTTCGCCATTAATAAAAAGTCTTTTATTAATTTATCAATTCTTTTAATTTCATCGCCGACATATTCTATCATTTCCTGTTTTGTTTGTTTATCAACATTTTCTTTTTTAATAATATCAAATGCTCCCTTGATGATTCCCAATGGATTTTTAATCTCATGGGCAACTGTCAATGAGAATTTGCCAATTTCAGCAAGAGTTGTCTGATAAATAAGCTTTTTGTTATTATCCTTATACTTTTCAAGCATATCTAAAAATGCCTTATATAACTTTTCAATTTCAGGTGGAGAAAACTTTTTGATTTTATTGTAGTATTTTAATAAATTTTTCTCATTTTCTATGTTTTTCTGCCAAAAGTCAAGAGGTGCCAGAAAGTTCTTTTTTAATACTTTAAATGCAAAGAAAAATACTGTAATTGCAATTACAAATGATATTAGAAAAGATAGTATAAAAACCTTATACATTACCATCTTTATATTTTCTCTTGAATAATAGAGCTCAACGTCTCCTAATTTGACAATTTTTTCCTCCAGATTAAAAAAATTATTTTCCGAAAACTGTTTTGTAAATATAGGAAACACCACTCTGTAACCTTTTGTTATGCCTTTTTCAAAACCTACTTTTTTATTTTTAAGAAAGATTTTTACTCCTATTATGTCTTTATCTTTTAGAATATCATCTGTTCTTTTTGCGAGAATATCCTGTCTGTGCAATAAAAGTGAAAGTGCAGCAACTTTTGAAAATTCTGTACCTATTATATTAATTTTTTCATGAAATTGCTCTTTAAAAAGCCCTAAAAACAATTTGTTATTAACAAACAGTACAGATATAAAAGTAAACATAACTGATACAAAAATAATTATAAGGACTCTTCTGCTTAAATTTAATTTCATTTTTTATTATTTCCTTTAAATATAAATGGTGCGTTTATTAAATTATTACTTTCTTTGTGCAATATAATATTTTTAATTAAATTTCCCATTTTTTTGTAATCTATAATAATTGAATAATTAGCTCCTATTTTGTAAAAAAAACTGTTGTAGCCTATTGTTTTAATATGGTACATTGTAGATTTTTCAATTAAGTAGTTAATAATATCAATTGACGAATATAAAGTATCCGGCAGCATCCACAAACAATAACCTTTATATTTTTTCAAAAATTTTTCAAAATTCGTAAAAGAGGTAATATTGAAAATTTTCAATTCAATACCTGTTAATTTGAAGAGAGATTTTGAATTGTTCAGATATTCGCCGACCCTTTTGTCAGAATAGGGGGCAATTAATTTGTTTATTTTTCTTTTTTTGAAAAAATAGATTAATTTTTCAGCAGGAGGATATAGATAAATTGAAAAAGTTTTGTTATCTAATGAAAAATTCTTACATTCGTTTTTATAAATCAAAAAAGTGAAAATTTTTATTTGACAGTTTTTCCCTTTATATTTTTTTAAAAAAATATTAGCATTACTTCCTGATGATATAAGAATATTGTAAGAGTCTAAACTTTTTTTTGTAATTTCTTTCTTAGATATATCAAATATCTTAACATTGCTGTTATAATTTTCAGAAAAACCGTTTACCATTTCAATATAAGGCTTTAATTTTTTACTAAGAAGAAAGCAGATATTTTTGGAATAACATAAAGGAAGAAAGAAAAAGTTAAAAATGAATAAAATAAAGAAAATCTTATTTTTCATCTTTTATCTTTTTTTACAGAAGCAACTTTATTATCCCACCACAGATTGTTGTATGGAATTTCAGAAATGTCACCAACTATAATTGTTATAAGTTTTTCATTTTCAATATCTAATCCTTTTAATTCTACAGGCATATTTTCTATATTTGTTTTAATAATTTTCTCTTTTGGAGAAGATAAATTATAACCTACAAAAACCGGAGTAAATAAAGGATAAATTTTAACTAATTGTTTGTACAATTCATTGGCTGATAAAGTGTTCATATAAATTATAAGAGTGGTATCTTTGGTTGTATATTCTGTAAAATCGGGGTTACCTTTTCTTTCTAAAAGCATTCTTGTACTTAAAATTGAAATAGAATAAATTTTTCCGCAAGCATTTAAAATTCTTTTTAATTTTGCGGCAAAATAGCTGTAAGTTCCGACTCCCGGAATAATTTCAATTTCATTTTCAAAAATTTTAATAAAACCTGAAAACGGAGAAAAAATTGACAAATCACCTGGAACCATAAAACCTACATTTTTATTATTTGAAAGACTTACTTCTATTATATCCTTTATTTCATTAAACATATATTCAAAGAAAAAATATTTTTTTTTATATTGCACAATATCACTGAAAATTTGTTCATAAGGCGGGAAATAAAATATAACATCAGCTTTTTTTAAACATTTTTCTCCTTCTATGGTAATAAGTTCTCTACTACCAGGCCCACAACCTATAAAATATAATTTCCCCCTTAATTCTTTTTTCTTCTCCATTTTTCATTTAATTGTTACTTTTTTGATTTTCTTTTTACCAGCCCTGATTACTCCTGAAAAACCTTTTAATATTTCCATGTTTTCATCTGAAATTTTTTCATTATCTATTTTTACAGCTCCCTGTTTTATGAGTCTTTTAGCAGCACTATTTGAGTCAACCATATTAAGCTCCTTTAAAAGCCTGCAAATCCAAATTTTATCATTTTCTATATTTATCTCAATATTTTCCATGTCATCAGGCATTTCTTTTTTACTAAACAATTGTGTAAAGTATTCCTCAGCTTCTTTTGCTTTATTAAAACCGTGAAATCTTGACACAATTTCATAGGCAAGCTGTTTTTTTGCATTCATTGGGTGTACAGAGCCGTCTTTTAAACCATTTTTTAATTTTAAAAAGTCTTCATAGCTGATATCACTTAAAAGTTCATAATATCTAATCATTAAATCATCTGAAATAGACATTAATTTACCATACATGTCATTGGGATTTTCCTGAATGCCAATATAATTGTTAAGAGATTTGCTCATCTTGTTTTTGCCATCAAGTCCTTCTAATATCGGCATTGTTAATATAACCTGCGGTTCTTGGCCATAATTTCTCTGAAGGTCTCTACCTACCAGAAGATTAAACTTTTGATCTGTCCCACCAAGCTCAACATCGCTTTCTATTGCAACAGAATCATATCCTTGAAACAGAGGATACAGAAACTCATGTATGGATATGGAAATATTATTTTTAAATCTATTGTTAAAATCGTCCCTTTCAAGCATTCTTGCTACTGTATATTTGGAACATAGCCTTACAATGTCTTCTGCTTTCAATGTAGCAAGCCATTGGCTGTTAAAAACAATTTTGGTTTTACTTTCATCAAGAATTTTAAAAATTTGCTCTTTATAAGTTTCAGCATTTTGCAAAACTTCCTCTCTTGTTAAAGCTTTTCTTGTTTCTGATTTTCCTGTGGGATCTCCAATCATACCTGTAAAGTCACCAATTAAGAAATAAACAACATGGCCTAAATCCTGAAAGTGTTTTAATTTTTGGATAAGCACAGTATGACCGAGATGGAGGTCAGGTGCAGTAGGATCAAACCCTGCTTTTATTTTTAAAGTTCCTTTTGTCTTTATTTTATTAATGAGCTCTTCATCTCTGATTATTTCTTCTGCACCTTTTTTTATAAGGTTCATTTGCTCCTGAATATGCATCTATTATTTCCTCCCATAAGTTTAGAATTAGAATTTTAATTACTATTTATTCTGTATTATGTATCAAGCAGTTTTTTCAAAATTTTATTGACAATTTGAGGATTTGCCTGGCCTTTAGTAGCTTTCATAACTTGTCCCACAAAAAAACCGAATACTTTTGTTTTACCGCTTCTATACTGTTCTACTTGAGTTTGAGATTTTTCAATAATTTCCTGAATTATATTTTTAAGTTGAGATTCATCAGATATTTGTACCAATCCTTTTTCTTTTACTATAATATCTGGCATTTTTAATGAACTGTACATTTCTCTGAAAACATTCTTTGCTATTTTGCCGCTAATGGAGCCGTTTTTAATAAGTTTTATCAAATTTCCCATGTGTTCGGGGGTTAATTTACATTCATCAATTGTTTTTCCTTCATAATTAAGAGAGCCTAATAATTCCACTCTTATCCAGTTGCTTGCAACAGAAGGCTCATTGCATAATTTTACTGTTTGTTCGAAAAAATCTGCAAGTTTTTTGGAACTAACAAGAACTTCTGCATCTTCTTTTGAAATTTTATATTCATTAATAAACCTGCTTTCTTTTTCATACGGAAGTTCCGGTAAACCTTTTTTAATTTCTTTAATCCATTCATCATCAATAATTAAAGGTAATAGGTCAGGGTCAGGAAAATATCTGTAATCATGAGCTTCTTCTTTACTCCTCATGCTTTCGGTAATACCTCTGTCTGCATTCCAAAGTCTTGTTTCCTGAATAATTGTACCACCTTCTTCTAAAACCTCTTTTTGTCTTTTGATTTCATATTCAAGAGCTTTTTGAACATTTCTGAAGCTGTTCATATTTTTAAGCTCTGTTTTTGTGCCAAATTTTTCAGAACCTTTAGGCCTTAGCGAAATATTGGCATCGCATCTGAAACTGCCTTCTTCCATATTGCCATCGCATATTTCAAGATAAACAACTGTGTTTCTGAGATGTTTTAAATATTCCGCTGCTTCTTCAGGAGATCTTATATCAGGCTCGCTGACAATTTCTATGAGAGGAGTTCCGGTTCTGTTAAAATCAACATAACTTGAATTTTTATCAATACCTTCGTGTGACAGTTTACCTGCATCTTCTTCCATGTGAATTCTCGTAATACCAACTTCCTTCTCCTTGCCATTTACATTAATAGTGATTTTGCCATGCTCGCAAATTGGAAGTTCATATTGTGAAATTTGATAACCTTTAGGCAGGTCAGGATAAAAATAATTTTTTCTTGCAAAAATACTTTTTTTATTAATAGTGCAGTTAGTGGCCAATCCGGCTTTAATGGCATATTCCACTACTTTTTTATTTAAAACAGGCAAACTGCCAGGTTGACCTGTACAAACAGGACATGTATTTTCATTTGGTGTTTCGCCAAATTTGTTGGAACATCCGCAAAAGATTTTTGTATCTGTAAGAAGTTGTGCATGAACTTCCAAGCCTATTACTACCTCGTATTCCATTGTTAACTCCTTCTAAAGTAATTTTTAATTGGATATTTTTATCGGATATTTGTTATATTTTTCAAAATTCCGTATTTTATAGTTGTTCAATATTATATGCCACATTTAATATTTTTTCTTCTTCAAAAAAATTACCTATAATTTGCAAACCTATTGGTAAATTATCAGAATCTTTGCCAATAGGAATAGATATGCCACATGTACCTGCTAAGTTAAGTGGTATTGTAAAAATATCATTTAAATACATTTCCAGAGGATTATCCACTTTTTCGCCAATTTTAAAAGCAGTTGTAGGTGTAACAGGGCATACAATAACATCAACATTTTTGAATGCTTCTGCAAAATCCTGCTTAATTAAATTCCTGACTTTAGATGCTTTTAAATAGTATGCATCGTAATATCCTGATGAAAGAGCATATGTGCCTAACATTATTCTTCTTTTAACTTCATCTCCAAAACCTTCAGCTCTTGTTTTTTTATACATATCAAGTAGATTGTCGTAATTTTCGGTTCTGTAACCATATTTAACTCCGTCAAATCTGGCAAGGTTGGAGCTTGCTTCAGCAGGAGCAATTATATAGTAAACAGCAACTGCATATTCTGTGTGTGGCAAAGAAATTTCTATGATTTCAGCACCATTTTTCCCCAACTCTTTTAGTTTGTTCTCAACACAATTTTTAACTTCTTTATTAATTCCTTCAATAAAATATTCTTTTGGAACTCCGATTTTCAAACCTTTCAAACATTCTTTTTTTAAATTTGATAAATAATCAGGTACTTCAATATTAACCGAAGTGGAATCTCTGTTGTCATAACCGCTTATTGCTTTTAAAAGTATTGCTGCATCTTCAACATTTTTTGTAATAGGGCCAATCTGATCTAACGATGATGCAAAAGCAATAAGACCGTATCTTGAAACTCTTCCATATGTGGGCTTTAAACCAACAACTCCGCAAAACGAAGCAGGTTGTCTAATAGAGCCGCCAGTGTCAGAGCCAAGAGATGCTGCACATTGATTTGAGGCAACAGCAGCAGCTGAACCCCCACTTGAGCCACCTGGAACTCTGTCAAGAGAATTAGGGTTTTTAACAGGTCCGAAATGTGAAGTTTCATTAGATGAGCCCATTGCAAATTCATCCATATTATTTTTGCCCAGAGTTACAATGGATTGTTCCAATAATCGCTCATAAACAGTTGCATTATATGTAGGGATATAGTTGTGGAGAATTTTTGACCCACAAGTGGTTTTTATACCTGATGTGCAAATTAGATCTTTAATTCCCAGGGGGATCCCTGTAAGTTCAGAAAATTCTCCTGAATCAATTTTTTTGTCAGCTTCTTCAGCCTGTTTAAGGGCAATATCATCACATACTGTAATAAAAGAATTTATTTCTTTGTTTAATTCATTGATTTTTTCCAAAAAACTTTCAGTAATCTCTTTTGAAGTGATTTCCCTTTTTTTTAATAAATTATGAAGTTCATTTATTCCCAACTTATATAAATTGTCTTTCATTAATTACTCCTCCAAAAAATCTATTGTTTTTAAAAAAATTTATCATTTAACTCATTAAGTGAAAATTCTATTTGTTTCTCTAACCGTTCAGGAAGTCCTTCTATTTTTACATTTAAAAATCCTCTGACTATTGCAGAAGTTGCTTCTTCTTCTGTTAATCCTCTTGACATTAAATATTCTATTTCTTCTTCAGCAATTTTGCCAACAGCTGCTTCGTGGCTCATATCAACGTCATTGAGATGTGCTTCAAGCTCTGGAACTGCATGGATTAAACCTTTATCTTTCAATAATAAACCATTACATTCAAGATGAGCTTTTATACCTTTTGCAGCACCAACAAGATGGCCTCTTGCTATAATATCACCACCTGCTGAAACAGTTCTTGAAACTATTTCAGCTTTGGAGCCTTCGCCATTTAAAACACATCTTGAGCCAAGATCAATATGAGACCCTTCAGGTCCGAAAACAATGGAATTAAACCTCCCAATTGAATTTTTGCCGTTTAAATAAACAGTCGGATACATTTTTAAAAATTTAACTTTATCAAATGAAATATAATTTGAAATAAACACACCATTGTCTTCCACTATGGCTGCACTTTTTGGTGTAACAGTTACATTATCACCCCATTTATGAATCATTGTAAAAGAAATTTTAGCATTTTTCTTTACAAAAAATTCGGAAATTCCCACATGAAGAGCAGAAGATACTTTATGCGATGTAGCACAACCTGAAATTATATTCAGCTCAGCACCTTCTTCAGCAATAATAAAATTATGAACATATTGCTCAACATTGTCATTGCTGATATACAGACATGCCTGAACAGGATATTTTGTTTTAACACCTTTTTTAGCATAAATAAAATATCCGTTTGAAACTTTATCATCTGCCTGTTTTAAAAAATCGTCAACATTACCTTTAAAAGATTTGAATTTTAAATCTTTTAACCAGTCATATTTTTTCAATGCTTCCTTTGTAGGCAAAATTTCAATGCCATCTTGCCTTATATTGCAGCTTACAACAGAATGGTCAGATTGAATAAAAGTACCTGTTCTTGTCTCTCTTTTTATATCAATCCCTGTGCTTTCAAGTATTTCCTTGTCTCTGTCATCAAAGATTTTATTTATATCTTCCATTAATCCCTCCAATATTTTGGTCCAATGTTAAATTAGGCATTAGGCTCCAAACTATCTACCCTGCAGCCATACACGATACGCATTTGTCATAACCTGCATCCTGTATTTCTCTGAACATTTCCCTTGGGTTGCCGCTACACATAAGGTAACCGTCAAGAATTACATGTCCTCTATCTGCATCAACATAATCAAGAATATAGCCTGTGTGAGTAATAATAAGACCGGATTTTTTTCTGCCTTCTTTAATTCTGACGTTTTTTTCAAGTAGGTGCCAAACAACTCTTCCGAGAATTTTAATATTTTCAACATCAACTCCTGATTCAGGCTCATCAAGCATTATAAAATCAGGATTTTGAGCCATTAACTGAAGTAGTTCTGACCTTTTTAACTCACCTCCGGAAAAACCGAAGTTTAAATCTCTATTTAAAAATTTTTCAAAATCAACTTCTTTAGCTAAAATTTCTGTTTTTTCATCAACCTTTTTAATTAGTTTTATCATCTCCTTGGTTTTTAGGCCTTTTATAGAAGGAGGTCTTTGAAAAGCCATGCCCATACCGAGCTTTGCCCGTTCAAACATAGGTAAATCAGTAATGTCTTTTCCTTTAAAAAATATTTTTCCAGAAGTAATTTTGTATTTGGAAAAACCCATAATTGTCATAAGCAAAGTTGATTTGCCGCTTCCGTTTTTGCCAAAAATAACATGAGTCTCACCTTTGGCAATTCTTAAATTTATTCCGTGCAAGATTTCTTTACCTTCAACTTCAACTTTTAAATTTTCAATTACTAACATTTTACCCCTCTTTTGTTAAATTTTTTATTGCTTTTTCAAAAGCTTCAAGTGTTTTATCAAGGTCTTCTTTTGTATGAGCAGTTGATAAAAATCCGGCTTCATATTGAGAAGGAGCAATGTAGATATTCTCTCTAAGCATAAGACTAAAATATTTTGCAAAAAGTTTTGTATCAGATGAAACAGCATCTTTAAAATTTTTAACATTATTGTTAGTAAAAAATAAGCAGAACATTGAACCCACTCTCTTGAAACAGTGGGGAAGTGGACTGTGTTTTATAATATTTTTCATTCCGTCTGTTAAATATTCAGACAACTCGTCAAGTTTTCTGTAAAGTTTATTATTTTTCAATAATTTTAAAGTTTCTATACCAGCTGTAACAGCTAAAGGATTGCCTGATAAAGTACCAGCCTGATAAACTTTACCTTCTGGTGCCACACAATCCATAATTTCCCTTTTGCCTCCAAAAGCGCCTACTGGCAAACCGCCACCTATTATTTTACCAAGGGTGGTTAGATCCGGGACAATATTATAAAGTTTTTGTGCTCCTCCAATAGAGACTCTGAAACCACTCATAACTTCGTCAAAAATCAGTACAATACCTTCATTTGCCGTAATTTCTCTTAATTCTTTTAAAAAATTCATATCAGGTTCAACTACTCCCATATTACCTGGCACAGGCTCCAGAATAACAGCTGCTATTTCATTTTTGTTTTCAGATATTAAATTTTTAACAGAATCTATATTATTAAATTCTGCAATTAAAGTAAGTTTTGCAAAATCTCCAGGAATGCCAGGTGAATCTGGTGTGCCAAAAGTAAGAGCCCCGGAACCTGCTTTAACTAAAAGAGCATCTACATGGCCGTGATAACAGCCTTCAAATTTTATAATTTTATCCTTGCCTGTATAACCCCGTGCAATACGGATAGCACTCATTGTAGCTTCAGTGCCTGAATTTACAAGCCGTATTTTTTCAATAGATGGAACTGATTCATTTATAAGTTTTGCCAATTCAATTTCTTTGGCTGTAGGAGCTCCGAAACTTGTGCCAAATTCAAGTTGTTCTTTTAATGCATTGATTATCACAGGATTAGAATGGCCGAGAATCATAGGTCCCCATGAGCCAACATAATCAATATATTCATTGTTCTCAATGTCATATATTTTGGAACCTTTGGCTTTGGAGATAAACAGTGGATTCAAGCCTACAGATTTGAAAGCCCTAACAGGGCTATTTACACCACCTGGTATAAATTTTTTTGCTTCTGAAAAAAGCTCAAAAGATTTATTGCTCATAAAAATCCCCCTTATAAGTTAAGAGTTTGTTGAGCATCTAAATTTGATTTTTAATTGGATAAAATATTCTGAAAAGCATAATCCGTGCTTGAATTCAGATGCTCCAAGTCAATAGCCATACAGATTATGGCTCATAAAAATTTTTATTATTGCTATAATTTTAATAAGTTTGCTGTTTTACAAATGGTCTTAATCAACAAAATATTTCATGGAAGATTTTTTAAATTCCTTTTCGCTGAACAAAATCTTATAGTTTTTAATCCCTGATAATTGTGAAAGTTTTTCAGCTATTTTATAACATTCTTCCTTACTTTTCCCATGTACCATTGTGTAAACGTTATATTGCCATTTGTGACTTTTAGGTCTTTCATAGCAATGACTTACTTCTTTAAAAGAAGCAAATTTTTTCCCAATAGTTTCTACTTTATCGTCTGGAATATCCCATACAATCATCCCGTTTGCAGTAATTCCTGCTCTCTGATGTCGTAAAATTGCTCCGAATCTTCTAATGATACCATCTTTTTTCATACGCCTGATTCTCTCTAACACCTCATTTTCGCTGATATTAACCTTTTGAGCAATATCTTTAAATGGTGTTTTAGATATAGGCACAGATTCCTGAATAATTTTTATAATTTCAATATCTTTTTTATCAATCATAGGTAAAAACTATCATATTTAATTTTTTTAGTCAATTTTTTTAAAATTTATTCTTTGCCAAAAGGTTTGAAAATCACAATTAAGGCAGGGAGTAATGTAATATTTGCAATAAAAGCAACTACCATTGCAAGACCTGTTAAAAGGCCGAAATAGATTGTAGGTATAAAATTTGAAAAAACAAGAATTGAAAATCCTATTGTAATTACAAGAGATGTATAGAACATGGCTGATGCAATGGTTTTACCGCAAATATGCATGGCTTTTTTGTAATTTTTATTGATTTTAAATTCTTGCTCAAATCTATGTATATAATGAATAGTGTCATCCACTGCTATTCCCATAGTAATAGCTGCAATTGTAATTGTCATCATATCCAAATGAATATTTGACCAACCCATAAAACCTAAAACAAATAAGACAGGCAAAGCATTAGGGAAAATTGCAATTAAAGAAATTTTAAATGACCTGAAAAGAATTAAAAACATAATCATTAAAAGTAATACTGTAAAGCCTAATGTAAGAATCTGAGATTTAAAAAGACTTTGGAGAATATTGTTGTATAACACAAGAATACCTGTAATAAGGAAGCTGTCTTTTTTTAATCCGAGTTTATTAGTAAAATCGTAATGTAGTTTCTTTAAAAGTTCATTTCGCCTTAACCCTTTGTCTGAATCTTTTACTCTTGCAACAAGATGAGCTTCATTATTTTCTATGGATACATACGGTTTGAGAACGTCATTTTTAATTTTCTCAGGAAGATTTTTGTATAAAAGTGCCAGTTCAAAATTATCAAGGGGTTTGTCTTTATTTATTTTCTGAATTACCTGCAGAAAAGTTTCAAGAGATAAAACTTTACCAACATGAGGAACTGAAGTTAAATATTTGTGGACTTTTTTAATAACAGACATTTTATTTTCTGTAAACCAGTATGCAGGATTATTACTATCTTTTTCTTCGTCAAATTCCTCAAAAAGATCGTCTCCGTCACTTGATGATTTGGCAGGTGTTGATTTTTCATCTTGGAATTTTAACACAACATCAAATGGTGTTGTACCTCCTAATTTTTGGTCTATAAATTTTAACCCCTGATATATTTCAGTGGTATGTTTGAAATAATCTATGAAACTGTTTTCCACTTTAAGTGTTGACATTCCAAAAACACTTAGAAGTAGAATGATTACGCTGCTGACAATTATGGTTTTTTCTCTACCGTCAACTAAATTTGCAATTGCTCCTAAAAGAGAAAATTTTGGCTCAGATTTTTGCTTTTTTATAGGAGTTGGCTTTTTAAGGAGCATTACTTGTGCAGGAAAAAAAATAAAAGTGAGAACTAAAGATACTAACAAACCGACACTCATCATCCATCCAAAAGTACGTACAGGTTTTAAATTGCAGAGCAGGAGAGATGAAAAACCTGCAACTGTAGTAAGGGTAGTGTATAAACAGGGAATGAATTTATCTTTTATAGTATTGCTGATTAGAGCCTTATTAGGCATATTAATATCTTCTGAATGAAATTCTTCATATCTTACAATTAAATGTATGGCTATTGACATTGTAAGAATAAGCTGTAATGATATGAAATTAGATGATATAACAGTTACTTCCCAGTCAAATAATCCTAAAATTCCCATCATTACAGTGACAGAAAAACCGCAACACAGCATAGGCAATATAACCCATCTGATTTTTCTAAATGAGATTATAAGCGTTAAAAGCATAAAAATAAAAACACCTATACCGAAAACTTTTAAATCATTTTTTATAAAAATAATAAGATCGTCTGCTATTAAAGGAACACCGCCAAGTATGATTTTTGCGTTGTTTTTATATTTTTTTACAATTTCACGTAGTTTGTTAATGTCTTTGTGACGTTGATCATTAATTTTATCTAAAGCGTTTCTTATTTTTTTATTTAAATTTTTATATTTAATTTTTTCTTCTTTAGTAAGCCCCTGCTTAGCTGATTTTTCAGCAAGCATTGTTCTTTCTTCAATTAATTTATTATATTTTAAAGTTGGTTTTAAAATAACCTGAATAGCTGTTGCTTCAAGATCCGGAGAAACTAAAAGGTTTTTATATAACGGGCTGGTTTTAAACTCTTTTTTAGCAAGAGAGATATCTATGCCAGGTGTTTGAATAGTTGGTATATTTTTGGTTAAATCTTTAATATTCATTTTTTGAGCAGTTTCAATAAGAGGCACATCTAAAATTGTAGTAACGCTTTCAACTCTTTTTAATTTTTCAATTTCTTTTTTTAAGCGTGCAATGTTAGATAAAATTTCAGGAGAGAACAGGTCATTATTATATGGTTTGTATGTAATGATTATAAATTCTTTTGATTCATACCTTTTTGAAATAGCTCTGTAATTTTTTAACTCTTTGTTGTTTTCATTTAGAAGTGTTTCAGAAGATGCATCTATCCTGAAATCTTGTGCGTGATAGGAAAAAAATGCAATAAAAACTAAAAAAATAATTATAGTTAAAATAGGATGACCTAAAACTAATTTATCAAAAAGGTCAGCCCCTTTGTCAATAATTTTTTTCATTTATCTTAATTAGAACTTTCTAACTTTTTAAATAAGCTATCCATGGAGCCTTTGCTTAAAATATCATGAAATTGTGACTTATAAGTTCTTATAATACTAATTCCTTCCACTTCTATATCATATATTTTCCACCCTTTTTTAGATTTCCATACTTTGAATAATACTGAATAATTTTTATCCTTTATAGTGAAAGTAGCAGGGATGTATATGATTTTCTTGTTTTTTTGTACAGGTTCTTTATATTTAACATTTAACTTACCTGAAATTGAAACTCTATCCAGATAAACTATTTTTATCTTCTTTTCAAATAATTTTATAAACCTCTCTTTTTCCTCTTTACTTAATTTAGACCAGTATTTTTTACCTAATACAAGTTTTGACATAATATTAAAATCAAAACTTGGCCCTATAATTTGAAATATTTTATCTTTTTTTTCTTGTTCAGTGAGATTATCATTATTGATTAATTGGAGTGCTTTATCGGTTTTTTCTTTTATTATGCTTTTGACATAAGCTTTATCATTACTTTTGTTATCTGTATTTGCAAAACATAAGTTTATTGCAATTAATGAAAACAATAAAAGAAGAAAAGTTTTTTTAATCATTTTACTACTCCTTTATCTCCTTATTTCTATATTGCTCGTAGGAATCTCTGAGTTGTATGTAGTAATCAACAGATTCTTTTTTTAATTTCTCATATTCTCCTAAATGAAGAGATGTTTTGTTAATCTTTTCAAAAACATGAATAGCTGTAACTACCCATAAATTTGGTATATAGTTAATAGGGTTTAAAAATAAGTCCACAACATATCCCACACTGTCTCTTAAATTTGAAGGGCCTAAAAATGGCCAATCAATGTGAAAAAGACTGCCTATATGATAAAAACCAAGAGTTTGACCGAAATCTTCATCTTGCGGCTCTAACTTAAGGCTATAATTTGCCGCATCTCCGAAACCGGCTAAGCCAATAGTGGAATTAACAATAAATCTAACTGTTTCAATACCTGCTTTTTCAAACTTGAATTGAAGCAAACTGTTTATAAATCTTACTGGAAAAGCAATGTTTCTGAAAAAATTTTTAATACCTATTCTAGGGCCTTCTGGTACAATCTTGGAGTAGCCGCTTGAAACAGGCTCTAATGCCCAGAAATACATTTTATCATTAAAAGAAGTTGCTAACCTGTTGTAGGGTTCCAAAGGGTCAGCTACAATATCACTGGTTTCTGAAAATTCATCTTCAAAAGTAGAAGCTTCTGTCCCGGTTTCAGAATAAAGATGAATAGTAAAAATCAATATATAAAGTATAACTATAAAAATAAGAAATATTTTCTTTTTTATCATGATTATTCTCCCATAGACAATTACTTTAATAACTAATAATTACCAATATAACTATCTGATTTCAATAATCCTTTCAATGCTCTGTTATAATAGCTTATTACTACCTAACATATTTTATTTTATAAATCAATATATTTAATGCTTTGAGAAACAAATAACAAATTTAAGAAAAAGTATAATAGACTTGACATAAATAAAATTCAATGATAACAGACGGCAATTATTAATATTGCCGAGGTGGTGAAACTGGCAGACGCGCTGGACTCAAAATCCAGTGGGAGCAATCCCGTGTGGGTTCGAGTCCCACCCTCGGCACTCCTCTTAAT
>CAZBLP010000038.1:0-20660 GCA_964492825.1 uncultured bacterium | reverse complement strand
TCTAAAAAAACTTATAAATTTACTTGACTTTTTAAAAAAAGAAAAGTAAAAGTAAATAAGGTGGTAAAAAGTGGCAAAAAGTGTATAAAGAGGAAAAATGTTTACAGGACATTTCTTAAACACATTAGATGCTAAAGGCAGAGTAAGCGTACCTTCTCAGTTTAGGCAGGTACTTTCCAGTAAAAATTTTAGCACACTTATCATTAGCAACCATTTTGACGGATGTCTTTATGCCTATACTCCTGAAAGCTGGGAACAAATTTTAAACAAAGTTTCCAAATTACCACAAAGTAAAAAAGAAGTAAAAGCGTATCAAAGATTTGTTATCTCCTCAGCAGTAGAATGTCAATTAGACAAATTTGGCAGAATTTTAATTCCTCAAAAACACAGAGAATATGCCCATATTAATAAAGAAATTTTGTTTGCAGGAGTTGGAACAAGGTTTGAGATATGGAGTAAAGAGCTATGGGATAAAGAACTTGAAGAAGCCAAGGAAATGCTCCAGGATAGCGAAGCACTTGCAGAACTGGGGTTATAGGTGGAACATAAACCTGTACTTGTAAACGAAGTTCTACAATATTTTGAATATTTAAAAGATAGTGAAAAATTGATTGCTGATTTTACAGTTGGAGGTGGAGGACATTCATTAGCAATTTTAGACAAATTCAAAAATGTTAAAATAGCTGCCTTTGATAAAGATAAATTTGCAATAAAACTTGCAAAAGAAAAATTAAAAAGTTTCCATAACAGAGTTAAATTTTTTAACATAGATTTTTCAAAATTTGACGAAGTTGTGAATTGTAAACTTGATGGAGCTATTGTTGATCTTGGAATAAGCAGCTTTCATATTGACGATATGGAGAGGGGATTTTCATTTGAAAGCGAGGCTAAATTAGACATGAGAATGGACAGAAATTCCAAACTATCCGCCTATGACGTAATCAATACTTATGATGATAAAAGATTAAGCGATATTTTTTATAAATTCGGAGAAATCAGAAATAACAGAAAAGTTGTAAAAGCAATAATAAATTATCGAAAAAATAAGGAAATCCTCACTTGCAGAGAACTTGCCGGGATTATAGAAAAAAATTATTTTACCAGAAACAGAAAAATTCATCCTGCAACTAAATTCTTTCAGGCTCTAAGAATCTATATTAATAGCGAACTTGATTCATTAACAAATTTTTTGTCAAAAATCTTTGATTACTTAAAAATTGGCGCAAGATTGCAAATTATTTCATTTCATTCATTAGAAGACAGAATTGTAAAAAAAAAATTTAAATATGAATCTTTAACATGTATTTGCCCCAAAGATGTAATGATTTGCAACTGTTCCAAAGTAGCGAGGATTAAGATATTGACTAAAAAACCTATTGTACCTCAAGAAAATGAAATTTTGGAAAACAGAAGGAGCAGAAGCGCAAAACTCAGAGTTGCAGAGGTAATAAATGAAATTTAGATATTATTTAGATTTTTTTATAATACTACTTTTTTTAATAGGTACATTATGGGCAATGCTTTTGTTGAATTCAGCATATACTGAGTTGTCATACAAACATAATAGAGAATATGAAAAATTTACAATTTTAAATAACGAAATTAAAAGCCTTAAAATTCAGGAAAAACAGTTATCATCACCTGAAAGAATTATAAATTATGCACAAAAAAATTTAGGATTAAGACTCCCAAAACTATACGAGGTTTATCATATTGAAGCTTATTAAATTCAGAGACAATTGGAGAATCTATATTGTATCCTTCTGTATAATAGTCTTTGGCATTGCAGTACTTCTAAAAGCCGCTTATATGCAGGTATTAAATTCGGATTATTCTCAATTTCTAAAAAAAAGATATAAAAAACAAATACTTAAAACACTCACTATTTATGGTGAAAGAGGTAAAATTCTTGATAAAAATGAAGAAATTCTGGCATTAAGTAATAAAACAGACTCAATATATATTAAGCCAAGAAAGTTTGATAAAAACAAAGTAAAAATTTTATCTCAATTATTGGATATCCCTAAAAAAGTAATATTGCGAAAGGTCTCAAGCAAAAAAAAGTTTGTATGGTTAAAAAGAAAAGTATCAAAAAAAATATCTTCAGAAATTAAAAAATTACATTTGTCAGGAATAGGTTTTTTGGAAGAATACAGAAGATTTTATCCCTATAATGAAATAGCTTCCAATCTGATAGGCTTTTGTAACATAGACAATAACGGAGCATCAGGCATTGAGTATAAATACGATCAGGATTTAAAGGGAAAAGAAGTAAAAATTCCCATAATGGTGGATGCTAAAAACAGGCCAACTTCTATAATCTTTAAAAAGAATTATGACAGAGCTAAAGGTAATTCCGTAAAATTAACTATTGATATAGGTATTCAAAGTATAATAGAAAATGAAATTGAGTTATGGGTTAAAAACTTTGAAGCCCAGAGAGCAGCTGCAGTTGTTATGGAGCCATCTTCAGGGAAAATTATAGCCATGGCATCATATCCTCATTTTAATCCCAATTATTATTACAGGTTCCCTTCAAAAAATTACAAAAACCTCGCCCTTAGTTTAAATTATGAACCTGGTTCAACTGTGAAACCTCTGATAATTTCATGGGCTTTAAATAAACGAATGATAGACCTTGACTGGGAATATGACATTTTCAACGGTTATTACAGATTTAAAAGGTTAATGGATGTTCATGATCATGGGATTAGAGGTATTTTAAATATTAAACAAATTTTAATACGTTCAAGTAATATAGGTATGGTTCAGATTGCAGATTATTTAGGCAGAAAAACCATATATGATATTTTCAAAACTTTTGGTTTCGGAGAATACACAGGCATTCAGCTACCTGGTGAAGAAAAAGGTATAGTAATCCCTTTGAAAAAATTTTCAGCAGTTACTCATGCTACAATGGCTTTTGGACAAGGTATAGCAGTAACACCTATTCAATTGGCAACAGCATATTCAGCTTTGATTAACGGCGGTTTCTTGCTTAGACCATTTGTAGTTGATGAAATAATTTCTCAAACAGGAAAAACTGTTTTTAAAAATAAAAAATTAGTGAAAAAAAGGGTTATTTCAAAAAAAACTTCAAATAAAATTAAAGAGATTTTAACTGATGTTGTGGAAAAGGGAACCGGGAGAAAAACTAAAATAAAGTATATTAAAATAGGTGGTAAAACAGGTACTGCACAGATTCCCAATCCAAATGGAAGAGGCTATTTAAAAAAGAATTACATTTCATCTTTTATTGGATTTTTCCCTGCAAAGAATCCAAAATGCCTAATGTTACTCATAATTGAAAAACCTAAAAATGGATATTATGCAAGTAATGTTGTTTGCCCAATTTTTAAAAAAATATCAGAAGAGATTATACCCTTTTTCAGTATAGATTCTGTAAAAAAATTCGTTGAGCAAAAAGATAATCAAAAATATAATAAAAGAACATACATTGCCAGAAAAGAAGATACCGGTTTTAAAGGTCTTTCTAAAAAAGAAGTTTTAACTATATTAGAGAAAAAACAAATTAAAAACTTTGAATTTAAAGGCTCTGGTTTTGTAAAAAAGATAGCAAAAAAAAATGGGAAAATCATATTCTATTTTGGGGAAGTTTAGTGAAATTAAAAGAGCTTATTGCTGAAATTAAGTATGAAATTTTATTCGGAAATCTTGATATTGAGATTCAAGGTATTTCCTGTGATTCAAGGAAGTGTGGGGAAAATTATATTTTCGTAGCTATTAGAGGGTTTGAATCAGATGGCCATAAGTTTATAGAAAATGCAATAAACAATGGTGCTGTATGTATAATTTATGAAGCCGGGGTTGGTATAGATGCAAGCAGGTTTTCAGATATTACTTTTATGAAAGTTTTAAACTCAAGGAAAGTTTATAGTTATCTTTGCAATAAATTTTATAATTTTCCTTCTGAAAAAATTAATTTAATCGGCATAACCGGTACTAACGGCAAAACTACTATTTCATATATTCTTGAAAAAATAGTTCCATTTACAGGGGTAATAGGCACCATAAATTACAGATTCAACAACTATATGCTTCATGCTGAAAATACAACTCCAATGTCATGTGATATTAATAAATTTATAAAAAACTCTATGAAACAAGGTTGCAAAAATGTTGCTCTTGAAGTTTCGTCTCATGGAGCAGATTTAAGCAGAATTGATTATCTTGCGTTTGATCTGGGAATTTTCACTAATTTGTCACCTGAACATCTTGATTACCATAAAACCATTGATAATTATTTCAATGCAAAAAAAAGATTTTTTACTGAAATACTTTTGAAAAGCAGTAAAAAGATAAAATACGCCATTATAAACATAGATGACAAATATGGCAAAAAATTAATTAAAGAAATTCATCCTGATATTTCTATTTTTACATATAGCCTGAATAACAGGGCTGCTGATATTTTTACTGAAAATTATGATTTGAGCTTAAATAAAACAAAAATAAAAATAAATTTAAAAAGCGAAATTATTGACATTGAAACAAATTTAATTGGAGAACATAATATCTACAACATATTAGCATCAATTTTAGCTGCATATATTTTAAAACTTGATATTAAAACAATTGAAAAAAGTTTTACACAAAAAATTGTCATTCCAGGAAGATTGGAAAAGCCTATTCCAGATACAAATATCTTCGTTGATTATGCACATACACCAGATGCATTGGAAAAAGTTTTAATAAATTTAAATAAATTAAAGAACAAAAAAGGAAAAATAATTACTGTATTTGGCTGTGGAGGTGACAGAGATAAAAGCAAAAGACCTGTTATGGGATATAGTGCTGCAAAATTCAGTGATTATCTGGTAGTTACTTCTGATAATCCAAGAACTGAGGATCCTTTGTTGATTATTGATAATATTCTTGAAGGCGTGAACAAAGCAATAGATGAAAAAATCATCGATAATAAAAATTACAGAGTTATTCCCAACAGGAAAGATGCTATTAAAATGTGCCTTAAATTAATGAAAAAAGAAGATATAGTTTTAATTGCCGGTAAAGGTCATGAAAATTATCAGATAGTTGGAAAAGAAAAAAAATATTTCAGCGATGCTGATGTTGTTAAAGAATTTTTTAAATAAAGGGTAAACATGTTTAACATCAGAGAAATTGCAAAAATTTTAGATGGGCAATTAATTAATTACAAGGATAATTTTACTGTCACCGGAATTTCGACTGACAGTAGAGATAAATTGGAAGGGAAATTATTTATCCCCCTTATTGGAGAAAAATTTAATGGTCATGATTTCATTAAACAAGCTGTTGCCAAAGGTGCGTTTGCAGCATTAACATCAGAAGATAAAAACTTCGGAGAGAATATCACTTTAATTAAAGTAACAGACACATTGGAAGCATTAGGTAAAATTGCAAAATATTATATTACCAAAAATAGATTCAAAGTAATAGCAATAACAGGTTCAGCAGGTAAAACAACAACAAAGGACATATTAAAACATGTAACTGGTTTTTATGGCACAGAGAAAAATTATAATAATCTAATAGGCGTACCTTTAACTATCCTGAATGCAGATAAAAATGAAAATTTTATTATTTTAGAATTGGGGATTAATACACCTGGTGAAATGGAAAAGTTAAATAACATAACAACACCTGAATATGTAATTATCACAAATATCGGTTACGGGCATCTCGAAGGTTTTGGCAGTTTAACAAACGTTTTCAAAGAAAAAAGCTTGTTAATAAAAAACAATCCTGATTTAGTCAAAGGCTTTATACATGAAAATATAGACATTAGAGGAAATAATATATTTACTTTCGGAGAATCTGAAGAAGTTCATTGCAAATTATTGGCTTCACACTCTGATTGTATAAAAAACAGTATTAGATTCTCGTATAAAAACAAAGAGTACCAGATAAATACAAAACTTTTGGGAAAATTTAACGCTTTTAACATAATCAGTGTTTTTATGACAGCTTTAGAACTTGGATTTGATGATGAATTCATTTTAAAAAGAATAGAAAGCTTTACACCAAGTGATAAAAGAAGCGAAATGCTTAAAACAGATAAAAGTTATTATATTTTTAATGACTGCTATAATGCAAATTTTGACTCATTTAGAGGAGCTATTGACCTTGTAAATGAATTAAATGTTTTTGGGAAAAAAATAGCTGTAATAGGTGATATGTTCGAACTCGGCAAGTTCAGCAAAGAATTACATTCAAAACTGGGAGAGATTATTTCAGAGTCTGACATAAAGTATATTGTAGGCACAGGTGAATTAATAAAAAATACTCTGAGAAATATTAACAAGCATCATAAACTTGTAAAATACTTTCACAATAAAGATGAAATAGTAAATTTTATTAATTCAAATGCAAAATCTGGAGATTTACTCCTAATCAAAGCATCGAGAGGAATGAAATTTGAAGAAATTACTGAAAAAATTTTAAAATACGCTTAGCAATAAAAAATTAAAAAATGAATTTTGAAAATATTTTATATTAATGTTTATCAGATTTTAGATTTCAACTTTAAAAGGTGGGTTTATGCTGTATCATATTTTTTACTCATTACATAATTATCTTTCAGCACTCAATGTTTTCAGATACATTACTTTTAGAACCATTTATGCAACAATCACAGCATTGCTTATCTGTTTTATTTTCGGTGAATCAATTATAAAAAGATTAAAAACACTTAAAGTAGGACAATACATTCTTGAAGAAGGACCGGCATGGCATGAAGATAAGCAGGGAACTCCTACAATGGGCGGCATTTTAATTATTTTTGCAACTATAATCCCAGCACTTTTATGGATGGATTACAGTAATAAATTTTTGTGGATAGTAATATTTACAACTTTATCATTTGGATTTGTAGGATTTATTGACGACTATAAAAAACTGGCAAAAAGAGAAAACAAAGGATTAAGCGCAAAAAGCAAATTTTCTCTCCAAATAATTTTTGCATTTATCATATCATTTGCAATTTATAAATTTACTCATGTTGATACAGTTTTAACAGTTCCATTTTTTAAAAATTTCCGCTTTGATCTTGGTATTTTTTACATTCCATTTGCAATGCTCGTAATAATAGGAAGTTCCAATGCTGTAAATCTCACTGACGGACTTGACGGACTGGCTATTGGCCCGGTAATAATCGCATCTGCAACTTTCATGATACTTGCTTATTGCAGTGGTAATTATAAAATAGCTCAATATCTGCATATACCATTTATAAGAGGTGTTGGAGAATTTACAATTTATTCAGGTGCCATGTTAGGTGCAGGAATCGGTTTTTTATGGTTCAATACATATCCTGCACAGGTTTTCATGGGAGATGTAGGCTCACTATCATTAGGAGCCACTCTCGGAGTTGCTGCTCTTGTTACTAAAAACGAACTTCTGCTTATTATTATAGGCGGAGTTTTTGTTATGGAAACTCTTTCTGTAATAATACAGGTATTATCATATAAAACAACTGGTAAAAGAGTTTTCAGAATGGCTCCAATACATCATCATTTTGAATTAAAAGGTTGGAAAGAGCCTAAAATAATTGTTAGATTTTGGATTATATCGTTTTTATTGTCATTAGTAGCAATTAGTACATTAAAATTGAGATAAGATTATGATTGAATTAGAAAACAGAAAAATTTTGGTTATTGGTGCAGGAAAAACAGGTAAAGCTGTTGCTGAATTTTTGCTTCATAAAGGAGCTTATGTAATTTTAAATGATAAAAATAGTATTAATATCAATTTAAATCATAAAAACTTGAAAATTATAGAAAACGGCCATCCTGCAGAGATTTTTGAAAAAACAGATTTAATAGTTATAAGCCCCGGAATAGACAGAAAAAAACTTCCTATTCCTGATGGAAAAGAGGTTATAGGCGATATTGAACTTTTTTACCTTTTCAACACCAGTAAAATAATTGCTATTACCGGTACAAATGGAAAAACCACTACCACTACACTTGCAGGTGAAATTTTGAAAACTAAGTATAAAACTTTTATTGGCGGAAATATTGGAACTCCTGCTATTGAAATATTTAAAACCAATGAACATTACGATTTTTCCATACTTGAGCTAAGTAGTTTCCAGCTTGAATGTATTAAAAATTTTACACCTGATATAGCTGTTATTTTAAATATTACACCTGATCACCTTGACAGGTATAAAGATTTTAACGAATATGCTAATGCTAAAATGAATATTTTAAAAAATAGAAAAAATAATCAATTAGTTATTATGAATAAGAGTATTAAAAGATTTATCAAAGACAGTGATAATTTCTATTTTTACAACATTGATGATGTTATTAGTAATAATAAAGTCAATATCAGATATAAAAATTGCAAATTAACATTGGATACAGAAAAAATTTTAATAAAAGGCAAACATTTTTATGAAGACATATTTGTTGCCTCTCTTATTGGAATTATTTGCGGAGTAAACAAAAAAGATATTGAGCAAATTGTATACAAATTTAAAGGATTAGAGCACAGATTGGAACTTGTAACAGAAAGAAACGGGGTTAAATTCTTTAATGATTCAAAAAGCACTACTGTAACTTCAACATGTAAAGCAATAGAGAGCTTTGAAAACCCTGTAATATTGATTTTAGGTGGTATTCATAAAGGTGAAAGTTTTAAAAAAATTGAACAATATAAACATCTGAAAAAAATAATATGTTTTGGAAAAGCTAAACAGAAAATTTCTAATGAGCTTAAATCTATTTCACCTTATGAAGTCGGTAATCTGGAACAAGCTGTTAAAAAAGCAAAAAGTTTTGCAACACATGGAGATATTATCCTCTTTTCACCAGCATGTGCAAGCTTTGATATGTTTGAAAATTATAAACAAAGAGGAAAAAAGTTTAAAGAGATTGTAAATGAATGATACATCGAAAAAATACTACAAAACAATAGCTATACTGACGTTTATCCTGCTTAGTATGGGCTTGGCAATGGTTTACAGTGCAAGTTATTCTACAAGCAGTGAAAAATTCGGATATTCATACTATTTCTTTTTCAGGCAAATAATATATGCTGTTGTTGGCATTTTCATTATGTATAGTGTGAGTCTTATTGATTACAGAGTGTTTAAAAAATTAGCATATTTATTGTTAATTCTAAGTTGCCTATTGGTTATACTGACTTTTATTCCAGGAATTGGAAGAAAAATCAACGGTGCAAACAGATGGCTCGGATTGGGCCCAATAAATGTTCAACCATCGGAAATGGCAAAAGTTTTCTTAATAATTTTCCTTGCATATCTCCTTGAGAAAAAAGAGAGCAAATTGGACAGCTTCTCGTATGGTTTTTTGCCATGCGTGCTAATTCCCGGCATTATTATGATATTTGTTCTTCTTCAGAGAGATTTAGGCAGTTTCGCAATAATGGGATGCATGATTTTTATAATGATGTTTTTAGGTGGTGTCAGAATAAGGCATTTGTTTCTTCCAATACTCCTTTTCTGTACCAGTATAGGAGTTTTAATCTTAGTATCACCTTACAGATTAAACAGAATTCTTGCTTTTATGCATCCTTTTCAACATTATAATGACAAAGGCTATCAATCTTCTCAATCTCTGATTAGTTTTGGTGCAGGAGGAATTTTAGGTATAGGACCCGGAAATTCAATGGCAAAACGTCATTATTTACCTGAGTCATTTACTGACTATATTTTTTCAATTTTAGCTGAAGAGCTTGGTTTTATAGGTGTTTTTGCGGTTATTGTAATTTTTACACTGTTTTTTATTGCAGGTATAATGATGTCATTAAAAGTAAAAGACAGATTCGGAAGGTTGCTCGGACTTGGCTTGACTATTCTCATAACTATGCAGGCTTTTATAAATATGGCTGTCTGCACAAATATTTTGCCACCAAAAGGCTTGGTTCTTCCATTTTTCAGTTATGGTGGAAGTTCACTTATAATAAATCTGTTTGCTGTTGGAATTCTATTAAGTATTGCGAGGGATTTAGAGGATGTTTAATGTTTTAATTGCTACTGGAGGAACAGGGGGACATATTTACCCTGCAATTACAATTGGAAGATTTTTAAAAGAAAACAACATTAATGTTATTTTTTCAGGCAGAAAAAACAGTATGGAAGAAAAACTTATATCAGCATACGGCTTTGAAATGGTATTTACAAAAGGAGAAAAATTTAAAGGAGTTAATATATTTCACAAATTATTGGTAATCTTTAAATTAGTCAGACATATTTTTAGTTCTGTTTCTATTTTGAAAAAACATAAAATAAACTACCTACTTGGAACAGGCGGATTTATGTCTGTACCAATGGTAATAGCTGCTTATTTTTTAAAAATCAGATCCGGAATATGCGAACAAAATGCATATATGGGTTTTGGCAACAGAGTATTGAGTTTCTTTGTAAACGACATTTACCTATCATTTAATAAAACTTTAAAAGTTCCTTTTAAATACAAAGCCGTAGTTACAGGTAATTTTATAAGAAAAGAATTTGAAAATATCAGTTCTGAAACAAAAGGAATTTTAATATTCGGAGGCAGCCAGGGAGCTAAACAGATTAACAAATTGTTTGTCGCTGTTTTAGATAAATTAAAAAACATTGAAAATTTAAAAATTTATCATATTACAGGTGAAAATAACTTTAATGAAATTGAAAAAATTTACAAAAAAAATAGCAACAGTTTTCAATATGAAATTTTTCCATACTATGAAAAAATCTGGGAACTATTCAGTAAGGTTGAGTTAATTATCTCAAGGGCAGGAGCTACATCCATTGCTGAAATTTATTATAATGCCAAAAAAGCTGTTTTAATCCCCTATCCTTACGCTGCTGACAACCATCAGTGGTATAATGCAGTTGAATTTGCAAAATCCGGTAAAGGTGTTATCTTAAAACAGAAACAATTAACTGAAGAAAAGTTTTTTAAATGGATAAATTTTTTTCTAAATAATGAACAACGATTTGTAAAAGATTATAAAGTATTAGGCGATTATAAAGAGGGGTTAAAAATAATATTAGAAAGAGTAAAAAATGTATAAAAAAGATAAAGTAATTCATTTTGTTGGTATTGGTGGTATTGGCATGAGCGGTATAGCTGAAGTATTATATAACCTCGGATATAAAGTTCAGGGGTCAGACATTAGAAAGAGCAGCGTCACAACCAGGCTTGAATCTTTTGGTATTAAAATTTTCATAGGACACAATGAAATTAATATAAAAGATGCTCATATTGTAATAGTTTCTTCAGCTATAAATGAAAAAAATCCAGAAGTTAAAGCAGCTATTAACAAAGGTATACCTGTAATAAAAAGAGCTGAAATGTTATCGGAATTAATGAGAATGAAATATGGAATAGCAATAGCAGGCACTCATGGAAAAACAACAACTACTTCAATGATTGGCACTATTTTAAACAAAGCAGGGTTTGATCCTACAATTGTAATAGGCGGAAAACTTGACAGCCTCGGAAGTAATGCAAAACTCGGAAAAGGTCAGTTTCTCGTTGCTGAAGCTGATGAAAGCGACGGTTCATTTCTTCTGTTAAACCCTACAATAGCTGTTGTTACAAATATTGATCCTGAGCACCTCGATTATTATACAGGAGGTATTGAGCAAATTAAAGAAACTTTTGTTGATTTCTTAAATAAAGTACCATTCTACGGATTAGATATTTTATGTCTTGACCAGGAAAACATTCAGGAAATAATTCCGGAAATAAAAAAGAGATTTCTCACTTACGGCCTTGTCTCACAGGCTAATGTAAGAGCAGGAAATATATCATACAAAAATACAGAATCAAAATTTACAGTATACATTCAAAATGAAGAAAAAGGTGAAATTAAAATCAATATGCCCGGCATTCATAATGTTTATAATGCTCTGGCTGCAATTACAGTAGCATGGGAATTGGATATTGATTTTGAAACAATTAAAAATGCTCTTGATAATTTTGCAGGAGTTAACAGAAGATTTTACATTAAAGGTACTGTAGGTAATAATATTGTTGTAGATGACTATGCTCACCACCCTACTGAGATTAAAGCCACATTAGAAGCAGCAAAAAAAGGTTTTGACAAAAGCATAGTAGTAATTTTTCAACCTCACAGATATTCAAGGACAAAAGAGTTAATGGAGCAATTTGCAACAGCATTCTACAATGCAGATAAACTTATTATTACAGATATTTATGCAGCATCAGAAGAACCTATTGAAGGAATAAATGCAAAAACTTTATTGGATAAATTTAAGGAATATGGCCACAGAGATATTCATTATATACAAAATTTTGAAGATATTGCTGAATATGTTTCCAATGTTGTGGATAATAACTTGATTATTACAGTAGGTGCAGGTGATATATGGAAAACAGGTGAAATGATTTTGGAAAAACTAAAGGCAAATGAAAATTGTGAAAAATAAAAACATTAGAAATTTAAACACATTGAAAGTAGAATCAATATTTGAATATTATGTTAAACCAGATACTATTGCCGAGTTAAAAGATGCAATTTTATTTGCCAAAAAAAACAGATTTACAACATATTTTATTGGAAATGGTTCAAATACGCTTTTTAGTAAGGAATTTTACAGAAAAAATTTACTAATTGATTTAAAAGGATTTGATAAATTGATTTTAGAAAATGATTATTTATACTGCGAATGTGGAGTATTGGGCATGAGGTTAATTAATTTCTGTATAAAAAACAGTATAAGCGGGTTTGAGTTTTTAGCGGGCATTCCTGGTACTGTAGGTGGTTTTATAAAAATGAATGCAGGAAGCTTTTCTACTACTATTTCAGATATTTTGGAAAAAGTGGATATTCTGGATTTAAATAAAATGAACATTTTAGAATTAAACAAAAGTCAACTTAATTTTGAATACAGAAAATTAACAGGCATTGATGACAAGCTGATTTTAGGCGGTTATTTTAAATATTCTCATAACAGCATAGAAAAAATAAAATCTGAAATAAAAAGGAAAATCAAGTTAAGAAGAGAAAAACAACCCAAAGGGTTCTCATGCGGCTCTGTTTTTAAAAATAGTAAATCTTATTATGCAGGCAAATTAATAGAAGATGCGGGATTAAAAGGCAAAAATATCGGTGATGCAGCTGTGTCAGAAAAACATGCAAATTTTATAATTAATAGAGGCAAAGCAAAAGGCAGAGATGTTTTAAAATTAATAGAAACAATAGAAAATGAGGTTAAACACAGGTTTAATATAAATCTGGAAAGAGAAGTTATAGTTTATTGAAAAATAAAGATAAATTAAAAAAGAAAACTGAAAAATTATTACAGAATTTATTAATTTGCAAACAGCAAGCAATGAATATGGAGTTATTTTAATGAAAAACAAAATTATCGCAGTTTTAATGGGCGGAGTTTCAAACGAAAGAGAAATTTCGCTTAAAACAGGTACAGCTATTTATCATGCATTAATAAGAAAAGGTTATAATGCAAAAACAATAGATATTAATGAAAAAAATTTAAAATTATTTATAAATGATAAATTTGATATTGCTTTTATTGCACTGCATGGCACATATGGAGAAGACGGAATAGTTCAGGCTATTCTTGAATTTTCGGATATCCCTTATACTGGTTCGGGAGTTACTGCAAGTGCTCTGGCAATGGATAAAATTCTTTCAAAAAGAATTTTCCAAAATATTAATGTGCCTACTGCCAGATTTTGGACTCTTGATGAAATTGAGAAAATAGAATTTCCTCTTGTTATAAAGCCAATAGCCGAAGGGTCAACAGTTGGAGTATTTATTGTAAATAACAAAGACAATTTTCAATACTATTTAAAAGAAACTCAAAAAATTTCTGAAAACATTTTTTTTGAAGAATATATTTCAGGCAGGGAGGTTACAGTAAGTGTGTTAAATGGGAAAGCACTGCCCGTTATTGAAATTAAACCTAAAAAAGGTTTTTATGATTATGAATCAAAATACCAGAAAGGTATGACAGAGTATATTGTCCCAGCAGATTTACCTGAAGAAATCAATAATAAATTAAAAGAATATTCTGAAAAAATTTTTAAAGTGTTCAATTTAAAAGGGGCTGTCAGAGTGGATTACATTGTCAAAAATAATGTTTGTTATGCACTTGAAGTTAATACAATACCTGGAATGACTGAAACCTCTCTGCTTCCTAAAGCTGCAAAAGTTATCGGCATTGACTTTGACACTCTTGTTGAAAAAATTTTATTAAGCACTCTGTAAGGATTAAAAATGGAAGATTATAAATTTGTAGTTAAGAATCCAACTATTTTAAACAGCACTCACAGTAGAAAAGATTTTGCCAAAAAGTTAATTATAGCTATATCATTTCTTTCAGTAATTTTTATAAGTTTATATATGTACCATTACTACAAGGTCAATTTCCATTTACCATTTTATATTAAAAATTTTAAAATTTTAAATGTAAAAAACAGTGATATTAATCAAATAAGGAAAATATTAGATAAATACAAAGGCGTTCCTCTAAAAAGTCTGAATCTTGAAAAAGTCTATTTAGAAATTAAAAACATAGCCTGGATAAAAGATGTTACTATTCATAAAAATTTTCCATCTACATTGATTGTTGATATTAAGGAGGCAAAGCCTGTATCCATTGTATCAATAAAGAATAAATTCTATCTTTTGGTAGATAACTATAAATTAATAAAAAAATTTAATAATAGTTACTTCAATAAGGGGCTTTATATAATAACCTTGGAAAATCTCAATAATTTTAATAAACATAAGGAAAGTTTATCATCTCTTATTTCCAAAATCAAAAAAAGCAATATCCAAAATATTTCTGAAATTGTAATGAATAAAAACCTTACAATCTATACTTTTAAACCTAACAGAAAATATATTATGGATATTAATAATGTTGATGAAAATATCCCCAAAATCAAATTATTAGAAAAGGTTCGTAAACTTCTTTCATTAAAAAACAGAAATTTCAAAACAATTAACCTTAAATATAGTAACAAAATTTTTATAAAATTATAACAGGAGCTGATAATGGCTAAAAAAGATAAAATAATTGTTGGATTGGACATTGGCACCACCAAAATTTGTGCCATTGTTGGAGAATTACAGGCAGATGGCATTGATATTAAAGGAATAGGCACATGCCCCTCAAAAGGACTTAGAAAAGGTGTTATTGTCAACATAGAAGGCACTGTAAAAGCTATAAAAGCAGCTGTTAGAGAAGCTGAAAATATTGCAGGAGTTGAAATTGACTCGGTTTTTACAGGAATAGCAGGCAGTCATATATCTGGCGTAAACAGCAACGGTATGATTGCTGTTAAAGGTAGCGAAATCAGCAAAGATGATATCAGAAGAGTTATAGAGCAAGCTACTGCGCTCAGTATCCCCGCAGACAGAGAGGTTATTCATGTTATTCCTCAGGAATTTATAGTAGATGGACAAGATGGAATTAAAGACCCTGTAGGAATGTCAGGTGTGAGGTTGGAAGCTAAGGTTCATATTGTTACAGGTGCAGTTGCTTCAGCACAAAATATAGTTAAGGCATGTAATAGAGCAGGATTGAATGTACAGGACATTGTAATTGAGCAGCTTGCATCAAGTGAAGCTATCCTCAATAATGATGAAAAGGAATTGGGGGTTGCTGTTGTTGATATTGGCGGAGGCACAACAGATATAGCAGTTTTTTATGAAAACAGTATAAATTATACCGGCATTATCTCTATTGGAGGTGATCAGATTACCAATGACATTGCAGTGGGACTTAGAACACCTCTTGAAAATGCTGAAAAAATTAAAAGAACATATGGCTGTTGCTATTCTGATTTTGTTTACGAAGATGAAGAGATACAAGTTCCTGGCATTGGAGGAAGAAAACCACAAACAATGCCAAGAAGTCTTCTTGTTGAAATTATTGAACCAAGAGTGGAAGAATTGTTCATGTTAATAAGAAGAGAAATTGAAAAATCAGAAATTTATAATTCTCTTGCTTCTGGTATTGTGCTCACAGGCGGTACTGTAATTATGGACGGAATGGTGGAACTCGGTGAAGAAATTTTCGAATTACCTGTAAGAATAGGAAAGCCCAAGAAACTTCAAGGACTTTTTGAAGCAGTAGATTCACCAATGTACTCCACTGGTGTGGGACTTTTAATGTATGGCGGCAATAATATTCAGAGAGATGAATTCCCTGTAAGAGGAAGAAAAGTATTTGATAACACATTTAAAAGGATGAAAGAATGGTTTAAAGAATTTTTTTAAAATATTTAAAAGGAGGTTGTAATGGAAAGTTATAATTTTGAATTTGATGATTTTGAAAATTTGGAAGCAAAAATTAAAGTAATAGGGGTAGGTGGCGGCGGTGGTAATACTATCAATACAATGATTGAGGAAAATGTAAAAGGAGTCGAATTTATTGCTGCAAATACTGATGCAAAAGCACTTCAAATCAATAAAGCAGGTGTAAAACTGCAAATCGGAGCCAAGCTGACAAAAGGTTTAGGAGCAGGTGCTAACCCGGAAATCGGAAGAAATGCTGCACTTGAAGATACACAAAAAATAAAAGAAATTCTTTCAGGTGGAGACATGGCATTTATAACTGCAGGAATGGGTGGTGGCACTGGTACTGGGGCTGCTCCTATTGTGGCTGAAATAGCTAAAGAGCTTGGTTTGTTAACTGTTGGAGTGGTTACTAAACCTTTTATGTTTGAAGGAAAAAGAAGAATGAAACAGGCTGATTCAGGCATTGACGAACTAAAACAACATGTTGATGCTCTTATTGTTATACCTAATCAGAGAATCTTAAGTATTTGCAGTAAAAATCTCTCTTTAAAGGATTCCTTTAAAATGGTGGATCAGGTTCTTGTTAATGCAGTGAGAGGAATTTCCGACCTTATTACAACTTCCGCACATATTCAGCTTGATTTTGCTGATGTTAAATCTGTAATGAGTGAAACAGGTCTGGCTCTTATGGGAACAGGTTTTTCAAGTGGAGAGAACAGGGCTATTGATGCTACAGAACAGGCTATTTCAAGTCCGTTACTTGAAGATATATCCATAGAAGGGGCAAAAGGCATTCTAATCAATATTACAGGTTCTTCAGATATTACCACCATGGAAATTAATGAAGCTTGCAGCATGATTCATGAAGCAGCACATGAAGATGCCAATATAATTTTCGGAGTAAAATTTGACGATGCACTTGAAGATGAAATAAGGATTACAATAATTGCAACAGGTTTTAGCAGAGTTGAGAGGGATTTCAACGATAAAAAACTACTTGGTTTTAAAAATGAAAGAAAAAGAGAACGCAGAAGAGTTGTTGGAGGATTATTTGATAATCCTGAAGGAGCTGATGATGAAGTATATGATATTCCAACATTTTTAAGAAGAAAGCCTGATTAAAAACAACTATTTTATTGGATATTATTGTTTATAGCAATACTTTTATATAGTTACATATATTTTAATGCAATTATTTATTATTTTCTTGACAATATATTAATATTTATGATTTAATGTGCAATAATTACAGAAAGGAGATTAAAATGGATAATTTTTGTATGTTTTTTGAAGAAGCATTAAGAGTTGCAATAGAAGCAGAAAGAGATGCATTTTTTACTTATTATAACGGTATAAAAAAGGTAGATAATAAATCAGCTAAAGTTTTACTAAAAGATCTTGCCAAAGATGAATTGGAGCACAAATATAAATTAGAGCTGGCTCTACTTGATGAAGATTATGTTGAAGAGTTAGGAGATGGTAAAATTCCTGAAGGTTTTAGCATAGCTGAATTTCTTGTGGAAAAAGATAAAATTAATAAGAACTCAACATTACAAGAGATTTATGCTTATGCAATATCAAGTGAAAAAAAAGCCATTCAGTTTTACACTAATCTTATGAATTCCTGTAAAGGTAGTAAAATGGAATACTTATTCGAGAAATTAAGAGACGAAGAGAAAAAACACCTTGATAAACTTGAAAAAGAATATGAAGAAACTTTTATGCAGGAAAATTAAAATCAATTCTTAAAAGCCGAACTTTTATTATGTTCGGCTTTTTTATTTTGTACAACTTTATAATTAAAAAACAACAAAAATTAGCAAAAAAGAGAATATTAAAATAATCCATTGATCTTTAGATGTTGATTTTAAATTTTAATTCTAAAATAATTATTCCCTTCACTTTTTAAATTTAAAATGATAATAACCTGTCATGAAAAAATGTAAATTAATTTTTGTTTTTCTTATAATAATTTTTTTGTTTTTATCTTGTAATAATAGTAAAGAAAGTAAGAAAATTGAATTTGAATATTATACTGTAAAAAAAGGTAGTATTGAAAATATTATCAAGCTTACAGGTGTAATTAAGCCTGAAATTGGCGCAGAAATAAAAGTCGGCTCAAGAATTTCCGGAAAAGTTGAAAAATTATTTGTTAAAGTTGGAGATAAGGTTAAAAAAGGTGATTTAATTGCCATAATAGAGCATAATGACCTTAAACTGCAAATTGATAAATTACAGTCTGAAAAATCTTATTATTTAGTCCAGCTACAAAATATAAAAAGTGAATATCCTTTAAAAATCAAATCTAAAAACTTAAGTATAAAAAGTTTAAAAATCAAATTAAAATATTTAAAAAAAGAATTAAATAGGAATCTCTCTTTATTTAAAGAAAACATGGTATCTGAACAAAGTATTGACAATCTTAGAAAACAAGTTAAATCACTTGAGTTCAACATACAATCGGAATTAAAAATTTTAGAATTAACCAAAAAAGAGTTTAAAGACAGGGTCAAAGAAATAAATACTAAAATTATTCAAATAAATCATCAAATAGCAATAGCCCAAATTGACTATAATTATGCTTTTATTAAAGCGCCCATTTCAGGTACTATCTCTACTGTATCCACACAAGAAGGAGAAACAGTTGCAGCAAGTTTTAATTCTCCTGTTTTTGTTAATATTATTGATCTAAACAGGCTGGAAGTGGTTGCTTATGTTGATGAAACTGATATTGGCAAAGTAAAATTAAACCAGGAAGTCAGATTTTATGTTGAAACTTATCCCAATAAAATATTTACAGGGAAAATCAAAAAGATTTATCCAAAAGCAGAAGTTGTCAACAATGTGGTAACTTATAAAATAGAAGCTGCCATTGATAGTGACAAATCTATTCTAAAGCCTGAAATGACAGCTTATCTTGATATTATTTTAAATAAAAAGAATAATGTGATAGTCGCTCCTTTAAAATGCATAAAACTTATTGGTACTGAAAATTTTGCATTTATCAGAAATAGGGATAATTTTAAAAAGGTTCGTGTAAAAACAGGTATTGTCAACAATGGTATTGTTGAGATTGTTTCAGGCTTAAAAGAAGGTGATAAAATATTGTTAAAAGGTTTTAAAAATGTACATAGCTTTTGAAGGAATAGAGGGTAGCGGAAAAAGCATTCAGATTAAATTATTAGAGGATTATCTTAAATCCAAAGGGATTAAATACCTTATTACAAGGGAGCCTGGCTCTACTATTATAGGAAAAGAAATCAGAAAAATTTTATTAAATGAAGGTTTCTCAAATATGAATAAATTTACTGAAATCTTCCTTTACTTAGCAGACAGAGCAGAACATTTTCATAAAATTATTGAACCTAACTTAAAGAAATTTGATATTATTCTCACTGATAGAAGTTATTTTTCCACTATAGTTTATCAAGGATTTGGTAGAGGCATTGATATTAATCTTTTACAACAGCTAAACAATATTGTAACGAACAAAATAACGTTGGATTATGTATTTCTTTTTGATTTACCTGTTGAAATAGGAATTAATAGAGCATTAATTCGTAATAAACAATTTTCAGATAATGAATCAAGATTTGAAAAAGAAAAGTTTGAATTTCATAAAAAAATCAGAGAAGGTTATCTTTATTTTGCAGAAAAAGAGAAAAACTGGTATATAATAAATGCTGTACAACCAATTGAAAATATTTCAAGAATCTTAAAAGAGAAAATATCACAATGGATTTAGAATATATTTTTATGTTATTGCTAAATAACAACAGATTGCCTCAATCTATTTTAATTGAAAGCAGAGATATGAGCAAAGCTTACAATATAGCTTTTAGGCTTGCTTCTGAAATATTAGGCACATCAAATTTAAATAATGAGCATCCTGATCTATTTTTCATTAATCCTGAAAAAAATATTAAAATCGATGAAATAAAAGCTGTTCAGGATTTCTGTTATTTAACACCTCAACTTGGTGACACAAAAGTAGTATTAATTCACAATGCAAATAAATTCACATTGGAAGCTGCCAATTCAATATTAAAAATTCTTGAAGAACCTGTAAAAAAAAGATTTTTTATATTAACAGTTGAAAACAAAAATCAACTTTTACAAACTATTCTTTCAAGATGCTCATGTTTCAGAGTTAAACCTGAAGGCAATGAATTAGATTATTTTAAAGAAAAAATACCTCTTGATATTTTAAAAAAAACAATTAAATTTTTTAAAAAAGTCAATGAGCATAATTTATCCTACTACGATATAGTGGAGATATTAGCGGAATTATACAATTATTTTGACAAAATAGATGATTTCATAAAGTTTATAATATTAATTAACGATTTTATTTTAAATGAATTTCATAATGAAAAAGAAATACTTATCAGGATTAATTTAATTAA
>CAZBLP010000037.1:0-20861 GCA_964492825.1 uncultured bacterium | reverse complement strand
AAAGTCTAACTATTTGATTACAATTAATGATTTTAATATTTATTATATTAGTTCAAAGATAAAAAAATTAAGGGTACGGTTTATTTTCAATACAATTCATTTAAAAAAATTAAATGAAAGTTAATATTAACAAAAGGAGTTATCAATGAAAAAATATTTTATATATGTTTTTATTTTATTAATGTTTTTCTCATGTGCAAAACAATCTTTAAAAAAGGATAGATTTATTCCTAAAAGAACTGTAAAAGTCACAAATGCCAAGCATGTAACTTCAAAATTAGATGAACAAAACAATTTAAAAGAAAAGCAATCTCAAGCAGAAAAAACAAAAATCATATCAAGCGGTTCTATTATTAAGAATGTTAAGAAACCTGTTAACAAAAAGGTTTTTTACAGTAAAAATGGCAAAGAAAAACATAAAGTTGACCTTGTTTTTGACAATGTGGACATATATGAAGTAATTAATACAATATTAGGCCAGGAATTAGGTGAAAATTTTTTAATAGACCCTTCTATTAAAAATAAAGTTTCCATGAAAATTTCCGGGGAATTCACCAGAAACCAGTTAATGGATATATTGTCAAAAGCTTTGGAAATATCAGGAATTGCAATTATAAAAGATAAAAAAGTTTATAAAATCATATCAAGCAGAAACGTATCAAAAAATATATATTTCGGAGAAATTAGCAGTGATTATGTAATAGACATTATACAACTTAAACATATAGCATCTTATCAATTTGTAGGAAGTATTAAACCTTTTTTAACAAACAGTGCAGTGGCAATAGCAGTGAACAGTTCAAATTCAATAATAATAGCTGACAAAAGAGAAAACATAGAAAGTGTAAAAAGAATTTTAAAGGTTCTCGACACTTCTGTATTTGACGGATTGTATTTCAAGATACTTAAGCTTAAATATTTAACAGCTGAAGAAGGAGTTAAATTAGCCAACAATATATTAAGATCAAACGCTTTATTTGTAAAAAACGGTTTATTAAGAAATCTGTTTATTACTTATATTAAGAGTAACAATTCTGTACTGTGCATTTCCCGTGATAAAGAATTAATGGATACTGTTATAAACTGGTTATTAGAAGCAGACCGGCCTGATGAAGATACTGAGAGCAAAGTTTATGTTGTTCCTGTTGCAAATGTGAAAACTGAAGATCTTACCAATATTTTAAAACAACTTTACGGCGGTAAAGCAACCACCACTAAAAAAGGCAAAGTAATAGTCAGGGGGACAAGTTTTAACTCCGGAACATTAAGCGGAGAAGTTACTTTTATCCCTGATAAAGTTAATAATTTTATAATCATTAAAGCAACTCCGCAAGATTATAAAATAATCGAGAATGTTTTGAAACAGCTCGATGTTATTCCAAGACAGGTGTTAATAGATGTTTTTATTGCTGAAGTCTCCTATAGTGACAAATTAAGCTACGGTGTAGAGTGGTATTTAAAAAATCACGGAGTTAAAATTAATAACAGAAGGTATAATGGTTCTGCAACTTTAAACAAAGGTATTTCCCCGGATTCTGAAAGCAGTATCATTGGCTCCAGTTTAATGGGATTTACTTATGCTATTTTTGACAGAGCAGGTGGATTAAGAGGTTTAATAAATGCACTTGAAGAAGTTTCAAAAGTCAATATTTTAGCTTCGCCATCCATTTTATCAGTTGACAATCAGGAAGCAAAGATTGAAATAGGAGAAGAAGTTCCTACAATTGCCCAATCAGTAACCAATACAAGCAGTGATAACGGAAATATTACAAATACTGTTCAATACAGAAAAACAGGAATTATTTTAAAAGTTAAACCGCAGATAAATCCAAAAGGACTGGTAAGACTTGATGTTGAAGAAGAAGTTTCTGAACCTAAAAGCAATACAATTTCAGGAATAGATTCCCCAATATTTTTAAATAGATCAGCAAAAACCTCTCTTGTTGTTTTTAACAATCAGACAATTGTAATAGGCGGTTTAATCAAACAAAAAAATGACACTACAGACACGGGAGTACCTATTTTAAGCAGTATCCCTGTAGTAGGATATTTTTTTGGCAGTAAACAGACTACCAAAGAAAAAACAGAACTAATAATAGCAATTACACCTCATATTATTAACACAAGGGATCTTACAACCTATTATTCGGAAGAATTTGTAAACAAACTTAATAGTATTAAAGGCACATTAGAAAAACAGAGGGAGAAAACCTTTAATGAAATACAAATTAAGTAAATTTGCTATATTGATTATCTTACTTTTTTTATTTGCAGGATTTGAAACAAAAACCATAGAAAATGAGAAAATCACAAAAGATAATCAAACTGAAAGTTTTTTTGATATTTTCTCTCCTGATAATTTAAAAGGAATTAATAGTGAAAAACTCCAAAAGAATGATTTAAGCAAAATCAATGAATTTACACTATATGCAATTATTAATACAGAAAAGGTTAAAAAAGTTATTATAAAACCAAAAAAACCAACTAAGGAAGTAAAAGAATTAAAAAACAGAAGAGGATATGTTATTTTAAATTTAAATGACAAAATTTATGATTACCAGTTGATAAAAATTGCAAATAATATTGCTTTTTTCAAACAAGGTGAAAAAATTTTAAAATTATCGGTTTTTAACGAGGAAAAAAAAGACAGAAAGAGAATAGCAGAAAAAAACAATGGACCTCAGGTAATTGCCCCACCTCCGTTAGTTCCTCCTGCATCTGTTAAATTTAAAACAACAAAAAAAACTAATTCTAATATTAGAAAAAAATCAGCAAACGGTTCTAAAAAAACAAATACTAAAAAGAGTAAAATTAGTAATATTACAAATAAGAATACCACTACTATACAAAAAAAAGCTGCAAATCCGTTTTTAGAATTAATAAAAAAAGCTAAAACAACAAAAAGTAATAAACCTAATAATAACCCTACAAAAAATCCTTTTTTACAACTTTTTAAACACAAATAATGACAGATGAAATTCTTACAAGATTAGCTGAGTTAAAATCAGAGATAGATTTTTTAACAGATAATATATATCCTAATCTGAAAAACTCTATTTTAACCAAAGGCAAATTAAAGGATTACATAAAAATCTGCATTAATACCTTGATAAATTATTTTAAAAATAACAACAAAAAAGTATTTAAAAACTCAGTTGAAAATATAATAAATGATATAGGATTATTTAACGTTAACCTTTCTAATATTAACAGAGCTTTCAACCTATTCATAATTGAATTGCTTAAATTATTGAGAAATAAGCTTGAATATGATGCTATTTTAAAGTTAATTACTGCTTATAATATTTTCTTAATTGAGTTTGCAGATTATTATCATGAGAAAATAAAAAACATTTTATCTGAGCAGAAAGAGGTATTGGAGCTTTTCAATGAAAAAATAATTCAAAGTATGAGTTCAGGACTTCTTGTGCTTGATAATAGTCTGAATATTTTAAAATACAACAAAGCTTTTATGGATATAGCAGAAATTAAAGCTCCGGAAGGTTTTCTAATTAATAAAAACTTAAAGGATATTTTAAAAAGCAGAAAAGGAATTCCTATTGACACACTTATGGTTAATTGTCTTAAAACAGGCAGATTAAATGAAACAGAAATTGAAGTTATTAGAAAAAACGGAAGAAAATATCACAGAAAGCTAAGGGCAGAAATTTTTTATAATAAATTAGGAGAAAGAGAAGGATTTATTGTTCAGGTTATTGATACTGAATATGAAAAATTCCTAAAAGATCAGTTTAGCAGATATTTATCTTTTCAAGTTGCAGAAAAAATATTAAATGAGCATGAGATAAAATTAGAAGGCGAAAAAAGAAACGTAGCTGTAATGTTTGTTGATATAAGAGGTTTTACCAAATTTTCCGAATTCAACCCACCAGAATTAGTTCTCTCAACATTAAACAAATATTTTGAGTTAATTATTGACATTATTTTTCAATTTAAAGGAACCCTTGATAAATTTATAGGTGATGCAATTATGGTTGTTTTTGGTGCTCCGTTCCAGGATGAAAATGATATTTTAAATTGTATCAGATGTGCAAGAGAAATTCAGAAAAAAATAAACAAATTTAATACTATAAAATCTACTCCTAATGTTTTGGAAGTTGGCATTGGAATAAATTACGGTGAAGTTATATCAGGTAATATAGGTTCTGAAAAAAGGAAGGATTATACTGTTATAGGTGATACTGTTAATATTGCAGAGCGTGTTCAAAGTATAACTCCTGCTGGAAAAATTTACATTACTGAAAATATTGTAAAAAATATCCGTGGAGAGTTTAATGTGATTTTTTTGGAAGAAAAAAAATTAAAAGGAAAAATAAAAAGTGTAAAAATATATGAATTAGAGCAATAATTTTTTCAACAAAATCTTTGCAAAATTAAACTTTTCTTGACATAATAATAAAAAAAAGTGTAAAGTAAAAAAAATTTTTGAAAGGAGAGGTGTTTATGGGAACTTATGATGTTGACAAAATAAGAAATATAGCAGTTGTTGCTCATGGTGGAGCAGGAAAAACTTCTCTTTGCGAATCAATGTTATACAATGGCAAGGTTACTGACAGACTGTGTAGTGTTGATGCCGGCAATTCTGTTCTTGACTATGACCCTGAAGAAATCAAAAGGAAAATAACCTTATCATCTTCAATAGCTTACCTTGATTGGAGCAAACACCTAATAAATATAGTTGACACTCCAGGGTATGCAAACTTTATGGAAGATACAAAAGTTTGTATGAAAGCCTGTGGTGGTGCACTCGTTATTATCTCTGCTGTTTCTGGTGTAAAAGTGCAAACAGAGACAGTTTGGAATTATGCTGAAGAGTATCAGATGCCTCGTATTATTTTTATTAATAAAATGGATAGAGAACGTGCCAATTTTGAAAGAGCCATAGGAGATATTGAAAACATTCTAAAAGTAAAACCATTGCTTCTGCAAATTCCTATTGGGATAGAGGAAAGTTTTAAAGGAGTTATCGACCTATTAGAAGAAAAAGCCTATATTTTTGAAGAAGACGCTTCTGGTAAATTCAAAAAAACTGATATTCCTGACGAATATATAGATCAACTTCCTGAATTAAAAGAAAAAATGATTGAAAATATAGTTGAGGTTGACGACAATCTACTTGAAAAATATCTCGGTGGTGAGGAAATAACCTTAGAAGAATTGGTAAACGCATTAAAAGAAGGAACTCTTACAAGAAAATTCGTACCTGTATTGTGCGGCTCTGCCACAAAAAATATTGGAATTCATAAGTTATTGGACTATATTGTATCTATTATGCCAAATCCTTTACAAAAAGCAAGTTTGGAAGGTTTTGACAAAAAAGAAAATAAAGAAGTCTTTTTAAATCCTGATATAAACGCTCCCTTTACAGGCATTGTCTTTAAAACAATTTCAGACCCTTATACTGGCAAGATTACAATTTTCAGGGTTTTTTCAGGTAAAGTGAATTCAGATGAGACAGTTCTTAATTCCACTAAAGATACCAAAGAAAGATTGGGACAATTATATAAAGTTATTGGCAAAAAATTGGTTCCCATTACTTCAGCAGTTACTGGTGATATAGTTGCTGTCACAAAACTGAAAGAAACTTTAACTGGTGATATTCTGTGCGATACTTCTTCTCCTGTTGTAATAGAATGGTTTAAACCCTCTGAACCGGTTATCTCATATTCAATTGTCCCCAAATCAAAAGGTGATGAAGAAAAAGTTTCAGCAGCTTTACAGAGACTCATGGAAGAAGATCCTTCATTACACATTAGCAGGGATCCTCAAACAAAGGAATTACTCGTTTCAGGTATGGGACAGGTTCATATTGAAGTTATTGTGGAAAAACTTAAAAGAAAATTTGGCGTTGATGTTGAGCTAAAAACTCCCAAGGTTCCATACAGGGAAACTATTACCAAAAAAGTTAAGGTTCAGGGTAAATATAAAAAACAATCTGGTGGAAGAGGACAATATGGTGATGTTTGGATAGAAATTGAGCCACTGGAAACAGGTAAAGGTTTTGAATTTGTGGATAAAATTGTTGGTGGTGTAATACCAAAACAATACATCCCAGCTGTAGAAAAAGGTGTATATGAAGCAATGACAGAAGGAGTTCTTGCAGGATATCCTGTGGTTGATGTTAAAGTTACTTTATTTGATGGTTCTCATCACTCTGTTGATTCTTCTGAAATGGCTTTTAAAATTGCAGGCTCAATGGCATTTAAAAAAGCAGCCAAAGACGCTGGTATGGTTTTATTAGAGCCTATTATGGATATAGAAGTTGTTGTGCCTGATGACGTTATGGGCGATGTTATTGGAGATTTAAACAGTAGAAGAGGGAAAGTTGTCGGAGTTGAGCCGCAAGCTCACAGCAACCAACTAATAAAAGCCAAAGTTCCTATGTCTGAGGTCCTGGAATATGCTCCTGATCTTAGATCGCTTACAGGTGGAAGAGGAATGTTTACAATGAGATTTTCTCATTATGAAAAAGTTCCACCTTTTCTAACTGAAAAAATTGTTGAAGAAAAGCAAAAAGCATCAGAAGAGTAAAGGAATAACTTGAAAAAATCTACTGAAATTTCTATAAAAATTATTATAGTTGCTGCAATTCTCGGTGCAATAGGTTACTACTACTTTAATAAATTCAACAAACCTATTGCGCCGCCTATTACTAAATCTCAAATTATCAAGTTACCTGAAAAACCCAAATTTTCTCCTAAAAAAGAGCAAAAACTTTCAGATAATAATGATAATAAAACTTTAATCAAACCTAAAAAAATTACAAAAAATTACAAAATTACCATTGAAAATATTTTACTCCCAAATCGTTTTAATAAAATTATTTTGTGCTTGCAACAAGATAATATAACTTTTAACACTTCATATAAAACGGAAAAAATTTTATTTAATAGAGTTTTAATCGGACCATTTCAAAAAAAATCCGATTTAAGAAAAATGGAAGCCAAAATTCGAAATATACGGATAAAAGATTACTTAAAATATAAGTTTAAAAAAGGTTATTACCTCCAAGTAGGATGTTTTACAAAACAGAAAATATTCAATCGTTTTATTGCTTTTTTAAAACAAAATAAAATTTACAACATAAAACATATGGAAGTTAAAATTCCTAAGAAAATTTATTCAATATCTATTTTAGTTAACTCAGAAAAAAAATTAAATCAGATTAAATCATTTCTGGACAATAAATCCGTTCACTACAAAATAATAGAAGAAAGTAATGAATAAAATTATTCTGGACTGGAAAAAACTTAACAAAAAATTAGACAGTTTAAGGAAAAAAAATAATAAAATTGTATTTACAAACGGCTGCTTTGATATAATACATCCAGGACATATTGATTATTTAAAAAAAGCAAAAGCTCTCGGTGATATTCTTGTAATAGGAATAAACAGCGATTCAAGCATAAAAAGAATTAAAGGTGCTTTCAGGCCTATTAACAGTGAAAATAACAGATTGAAAATCCTTGAAGCTTTTTATTTTGTAGATTTTCTTACAATTTTCAATGAAGATACACCATATAATCTTATTGATTTAGTCAAACCTGACATTTTGGTTAAAGGCGGAGATTGGAATATTTCAGAGATTGTTGGTAAAAATATTGTTGAAAAATATGGAGGAATTGTAAAAATCATTCCTTTACTGGAAGGATATTCAACTTCAAATATTATAGATAAAATTTTAAAAAATTACTCTAATGAATATTGCTCTAATAGTTAGAAAATATCAAACATCAGGTGGCACAGAAAGATTTAATTACAACCTTTCAAAATACCTTGCTGCAAAAGGACATAATGTAACAATTTTTTGCTCCAAATCTCAAATTGAACCTCCTGATAAAAAAATCAAAATTAAAAAAATTTTCTCTGTTCCTGGTAACAGAATATTAAAAACTTTAACTTTTGCATATAATGTTTATAAAAAAAACTTTAGAGAATTCGATATTGTTCAAGGTTGCGGAAAAATTATAAAACAGGATATTTACAGAGCAGGTGGTGGATTTCATAAGCTTTATCTAAAAAAAATAGGCAGAAAAAATCTAAGTCTTTACGACAAAACCATTATAGCTTTGGAGCAAAAATTATATAATCCTGCAAATACAAAATATATTATTTCTGTGTCCAATTTTGTTAAAGATAAAATAATTAATGAATTTAATTATCCCTCTGAAAGGATAGTTGTTTTTCATAATCCGGTTGATTTAAATACTTTTAATCCAAAAAATAAAGTGAAAAACAATGAAAAAAAGTTAAAATTTCTGTTTGTTGCAAATAATTTTAAATTAAAAGGATTGGAAAGTATACTGTATGTTTTGGAAAATTTTGATAATTTTAATTTAACAGTTGTTGGAAATGATAATATTAATAACTTTATTTCCAAGTATCCTGAAAATTTTAAGCAAAAAATTACTTTTTTAGGTGAAAAAAAAGGAAATGAATTAATTAATATTTATAGGAATGCAGACCTGCTTCTCCATCCTACATATTTTGACCCATTTGCCAATGTATGCCTTGAAGCAATGGCATGCGGAGTTCCTGTTATTACTACAAAAATAAACGGAGCAGCGGAAATTATAGATAATTACAAAGATGGTATTATAATAGAAAATGCTACAGATTTTACAGGATTAACAGAAGCAATTAAAAGTATATTTAGAAACAGAGAACTTTTATTTACAATGAGAGAAAACTGCTTAAAAAAAATAAAAAATTACTCATTTGATAAATATGTGGATAGATTAATAGAGTTTTACAAAAAAGTGAAAAACAGTAAATAGAAAAATGTTAAATACCGATTCTTCCTATATTCTTTTTTTTCATAGAATTTTACCTGGAAATTTAGACATTTTCTCATGGCAAATGGAATTTTTGAAAAAAAATAAGAATATTGCATCTATTTATGAAATTGAAAATTTAAAACCAGGAAGCGTTATTATAACCTTTGATGACGGTTTTTTTGATAATTTTGTTTACGCTTATCCCATACTTTCCAAATATAATATTCCTGCTACAATTTTTTTATCAACTGCATATTTAAAAGAAACAGGTGTAAGAAAAACATTAAACGACTATTACAATGAAAAAATAACATTAGAGCAGTTACAGCAACCTGGACAGTATGATTTTAAAAAATTAAAATCTGATGAATTTTTAACTTGGGAAGAAGTTAATGTAATGTTAAGAAGCGGTTTAATTTCTTTTGAGTCCCACGGTTTTACTCATTTCAGTCATTTTATTGATAATAAATTAATAGATAAAAATAATAATAACCTAAGAAAATTAAAATATCTAAATTTTAAATATTCAGGTAATGAAATTTATAAAACATCAAGTATCTTTAAGGGTAAAGAATACCTTGTCAATGAAGACAGATTTGAAACAGATACTGAACGAGAAAACCGACTCTTTGCAAATTTCAATAAATCAATGGAATTATTACAACAACATACCTGTAAGAAACCTCAGCATTTTTGCTGGCCATGGGGAGAGTATGATAAATTTGCTATAAATATCGGCAAAAAAACAGGCTTCAAATACTTTTATACAACTAATAAAGGCACAATACAGCAATCATTTAACAACTGGGATGAAATACCGAGAATTAGCGCTTCTTTTAATAAGAAAACTTTTTTAAAAAGAGATTATGTTTTTAGCAGAAAAAAATTTGCAGATTTTTATTTAAAATTTTTTAATTAGTTGATTTTTTTCTACTTTTATATTAACAGCTATTTTTGTGAAAAACAATGAATAAGGTAATAGTTATTAATTAATTTCATTTTTAACTGTTAAATTTTTAATTAAATAAAGGGGGATATTATGTCAACACAACATTTTCTTTTTACATCTGAATCAGTGACAGAGGGCCATCCTGATAAAGTTGCTGATCAAATTTCAGATGCAATTTTGGATTCTATTATTTCACAGGATAAAAATTGCAGAGTTGCATGTGAAACTCTTGTTACAACAGGATTAGCATTTATAGCAGGTGAAATAACCACAGACTGTTATGTGGATATGCCTAATGTTGTTAGGGAAACCATTAAAGAAATAGGTTATAACAATTCAAATATGGGCTTTGACTGGCAAACATGTGCGGTAATAACTTCAATTGATAAACAATCTCCTGACATTGCAATGGGAGTTAATAAAGAGGGGCTTAATCAAGGTGCTGGTGACCAGGGACTAATGTTTGGTTTTGCTTGCAATGAAACTGAAGTTTTAATGCCTGTACCAATATTTTTAGCACATAAATTAACCAAAAGATTAAGTTATGTTAGAAATTCCGGAATCTTGGATTTTTTAAGGCCTGATGGAAAATCTCAAGTTACAGTGGAATATGACGGACATACTCCTAAACGAGTGGACGCTGTTGTTATATCAACCCAGCATACACCTGATGTTAAATATGATGTAATTCAGGAAGGTGTTATGGAAGAGATTATAAAAAAAATCATACCTGAAAATATGATAGATAAAAATACAAAATTTTTCATTAACCCTACTGGCAGATTTGTTGTTGGAGGCCCTATGGGTGACTGCGGTTTAACTGGCAGAAAAATTATTGTTGATACTTATGGCGGTGTTGGCAGTCATGGAGGTGGAGCTTTTTCAGGTAAAGATCCATCAAAAGTGGACAGATCAGCATCATATATGGCACGATATATTGCTAAAAATATTGTTGCCGCAGGGCTTGCAGATAGAGTTGAAGTTCAGCTTGCATATGCCATTGGAGTTGCAGAGCCCGTTTCAGTTATGATTAATAGCTTTGGTACAAGTAAAATTCCACCTGAAGAGATAAGAAATCTTGTTTTTGAAAATTTCGATTTAAGACCAAGAGCTATTATAGAAAAATTGGAACTTTTAAGGCCTATTTATAAAAAAACTGCTGCATACGGCCACTTTGGAAGAGAACTACCTGAATTTAGTTGGGAAAAAACTGATATGGTTGATATTTTAAAGGAAAAAGCAGGAATTTAAATTTGCTTTAAGATTTAATTTATAAATTCACTTAAAAATATATTCCAGGCACTTTGATTCTTAAGTGCTTGGAAATTTTTTGAATATTTTTTATTAAATTTTTATCTATGGTTAGTTGATTATTTATCTTGAATGGAAAATTTTATTGAAATCATTAACAATTTAAATATAAACAAAAAATTTCTAATTTCCAATTACAATATCTCATCTGCTGCTTTTTTTTTATCAATTTTAAAAGAATATCAAAATAAAAATACTATTATCTTTGTTCCTGACAGAGAAACAGGAATACATCTAAAAAATGATTTAAATTTCTTATGCAATAAAAACATCCTTTTCTTTAATATCCCGAAATTTTTTCCTTTCAGCTCTATTTTAAAAGATAAAGATATTATCTCAGAATTAATTAATTTAACATATAAATTGTTGTTTGAAGAAGATAAAATTTTTATTGTTCCTTTCTCTGTTATTTTAAAAAAATTAATATCTCCAAAAGAATTAATGAAAAATATTATTACAATCAAAAAAGGCGAAGTAATTGATAGAGAATTAATATCAATGTATCTGCTTGAATATGGTTATGAAAATTCCTATTTAATAAATGATAAGGGAGATTTTTCTTTTAGAGGAGATATATTTGATATCTTCGTGCCTATTTATGAATATCCAATAAGGGTAACATTGTGGGATGACTATGTAGAAGAGATAAATTTTTTTGATTTGGAAACTCAAAAAAGAGATAAAAAAAATATATTAACAGAGTTTAGTATTATACAAAACAGTTTAAGTTTATATTCAGATAAGAACATTGATAATCTATCAAAAACACTTTGTAATTCAAAAAAAGAAAAAGAACTTGCAGAAAAATTGTGTCTTAAAAATTTTGATATTAACATAAGTATGATTAGCCATGATAATGCAACTATTTTTAATTATTTGAATAAAAAAAATTATATAACAGCTTTTTTTGATAAAAATAAAATTGTGAGAAATTTTAATGATTATATAGAAAGCCTACATGAACACTTCAAAAATATATCAGATGAAGGTTATACTTTATTTAACTTTCAAGATTACTTTATCTCAAACAGCATTGAAAATAAAATAAATTCTTCAGAAATAATATTCAGTGAAATCGAATTAAATGAAAATAATAGAACAGTTATTAATCTGGATGCAGAAGATAACAGGGCATTAAGAAAAAAAATTATATTTAAGAAAAACAATTACTTTGAGCCTTTATTTGAATTTCTTAATTTAGCAGATTTACAAAAATTTCCTGTTTATTTTGCTTTCAATGACAACCTTAGAATGGAAAATCTTTTTAACATAATCAGAGAAAAAGGATTTTTAGCAAATAAAAGCAATGAAGCATTAACATATTTATATCTTAATAGAAAAAAAGGTATATTTTTTTTAAATGGATTCATTACAGAAGGTTTTAAAAGCAATTTTTTAAAATGCATCCTTATTACAGAGCAAGATATTTTCGGCCAAAAAAAGAAAATATCCCAGATACCAAAGTTTGTAGAGCACTCTATAGAAAAATTTTCAGAATTAAAAAAAGACGATTTTATTGTGCATATTGATCACGGCATTGGAAAGTTTAAAGGCCTTGAAAGTCTGAATATTGGTAATATAAGAAAAGAATTTATTTTAATTGAATATCTCAACAATGATAAACTTTATGTGCCAATTGACAGGTTAAATTTCATACAAAAATATGTTGGAGAAGACGGATATATCCCGACTTTGGACAAACTTGGCTCTGACAGGTGGGCCAAAACAAAAGAAAAAGTTAAAAAATCTGCACAAGGAATTGCAAAAGAACTTTTACAACTTTATGCAGAGAGAAAAGTGCTTAAAGGTGTTTCTTTCAAAGGTAATGATGATTTAATAGAAGAATTTAGCATTAAATGGGAATATGAGGAAACAGAGGATCAAAGAAAAGCAATAGAGGATATTTTTAATGATATGGAGCAAGAATTTCCAATGGACAGACTTCTCTGCGGAGATGTTGGATATGGTAAAACAGAAGTAGCTATCAGAGCAATTTTAAAAGCGGTTTTTAATGGGTATCAGGTTGCTTTTTTAGTCCCTACAACCATTCTTGCATTACAACATTACAATACACTAAAGGAAAGATTTAATGATTACCCATTTAATATAGAAAAAATCTCCAGGTTTGAATCAAAAAAAGAACAGCAAAAGATTTTAGAAAAATTAAAACAAGGTAAAATTGATATTATTATAGGCACTCACAGATTATTGCAGAAAGATATTGTTTTTCATAATCTGGGATTTCTAATTATAGATGAAGAACATAAATTTGGAGTGAAACATAAGGAAAAAATCAAATTAATAAAAAAAAATCTGGATGTATTGTCTATGACAGCTACACCAATTCCAAGAACGCTTCAAATGTCATTCTTAGGTGTAAAAGACCTTTCAGTAATAAATATTCCTCCTGCTGACAGACAGAGCATTGAAACTCAAATTATAAAATTTAATAAAAACATTATAAAAAATGCCATTTTAAAAGAATTAAAGCGAAAAGGACAGGTATATTTTGTTCATAACAGAGTTAAATCCATTTATGCAATGGCAAAATTTTTAAAATCCCTTGTGCCTGAAGCAGATATTGCAGTTGCACACGGGCAAATGGATAAAAAAAATCTGGAAATTATTTATAAAAATTTTATAGAGAGAAAATATAATATACTTGTTTGTACCACAATAATCGAATCCGGACTTGATAATCCTAATGTTAATACTATTTTTATCCATAATGCAGATAAATTTGGGATTTCTCAGCTTTATCAATTAAGAGGCAGAATTGGAAGAAGCAATATCAAAGCATACGCATATTTTATAATTTCTTCACCAAATTTAGTTACCCCTGTTGCTTTAAAAAGATTAAGAATACTACAGAAACATTCAGGGCTTAGCCAAGGTTTTAAGCTTGCAATGAGTGATCTTGAAATAAGGGGAGCAGGAAATCTTTTTGGTGAAAAACAATCAGGTCATATCCTGTCAATAGGATTTGAGTATTACATGGATATTTTGGAGCAAGCAATTAATAAATTAAAAGGTGAAATTAAAGAGGAAACAATTGAGCCTGAAATTAACTATAATATTTCCGCTTTTATACCTGAAAATTTTATTGAATCTGAAAAAGAAAGACTCTATTATTATAAAAAATTATCTCTAATTAAGGATTATAAAGAATTAGATGAAATCAAAGAAGATATTATAGATAAATTTGGTAACCTCCCTTATGAAATGGAAAACCTTTTTGAAATTTTCAGAATTAAAATTTTACTAAAAAAATTAAATATTGAGAAAATGGATTTAACTGAAGCTGGTATTGTAATAATTCCTGGACTTAAAGCAAAAATTAATATAAATAAGGTGATAGATTTACTTTTAACTGATAATGATATTAAAATATTATCAAATGAAAAACTTTTTTTTAAATTGGATGCCAATTATTCATTAAAGGATAAATTAAACAGATTAGAGATTGTTTTAAACAGGTTAGCAGGAAAATAAGAATATGAAATTTAAAAAAATTTTCACATTATTCTTCTTACTTTTTTTTATCTATGGTTGTGACCAGGATATGCACAAAGAAAAAGTTGTTGGAGAAGTGAAACACATTCATGAAAAGATATTAGCAAAAGTTAATGGAATCCCGATTACAGTTTCAGATTTTGAAAAGGAAAAAAACAATTTACCTCCTCATTTAAAAAAACTTTTAAAAGAAAAAGACAAACAGCAACAATTTTTAGATAATTTAATCACCAAAGAATTACTTTATCAGGAAGCAGAAAAACTAAAATTGGAAAACAGAGAAAATATTAAAGAAATTCTCAATAGTTATAAAAAAGATTTGTTAATCAACGAATTAATCAGAACTCAGATTAAATCAAAAGTTCAGATAAAAGATGATGATGCCTACAAATATTATTTGAAACATAAAAAACAATTCTACACCGCTGCAACATATCGCTTTGAAAGATATATTTTCAAAGATTTCACTGATGCACAAAATTTTTTAAAAACTCATGATATTTCACAATGCTTCAATATCTGCAAAAAAGAAAAAATATCCAAAAGATTAAATGAAATAATTGACCCTGATATCTCTAATATCATTGAATCAATGACAACAGGAAAATATTCTGATATATTATGGACAAAAAAAGGTTATTCTGTGTTAAAATTAATAAAAAAAACAAAAGGAAAGTTAAAACCCTTTTACAAAGTTAAAAATGAAATTTATAAAATATTAAAAGAAAAAATGGAGAAAGAATTACTCTCGCAGTATATAAATATTTTAAAATCAAGTGCAAATATTGTTGTTTATAATGGTGACAACCAAACTAATCAGCAATAGCATTGGGGAGATAATATGAAAGTGTTAATTTTATGCGGAGGCAGCGGTACAAGATTATGGCCATTATCAAGGCAATTATTTCCGAAACAATTTTTAAAATTAGGCGACAAACTCTCTTTTTTGCAAAAAACTGTTAAAAGATTCCAAGGTATCTGCTCCAATAATGATATAATATTCCTTACAAATGAGCAGCATAAATTTCTATTGTTTGAACAACTTTCTGAAATTAATTTTGAATTTAATAATAACTTTGTTTTTGAACCAATGTCTAAAAATACTGCTCCTGCTATTGCCATTGGTATTTCTTTTTTAAAAGAAAAATTTAAAATAGCTGACAATGAACTTATATTTATTTCAGCAGCTGACCATATAATAGAGCCTGAAAATATTTTTATAGAACAACTTGAAAAAGCAAAAAAAATAGCAGAAAATAATTCAATAGTTACTTTTGGAATAGAACCGAATTTTCCTGAAACAGGATATGGATACATTAAAAAAGGAAAAAAATTAGATTATAGCTTTGATGCGTATAAAGTAGAAACTTTTGTTGAAAAACCTAACAGAAAAACTGCGATAAATTATTTGAAAACAGGTGATTATTTATGGAATTCAGGTATGTTTATGTTTTCTTATAAAACTATTGTAACAGAATATGAAAAAAATGCACAAAAAATCTTTAAATACCTTAAACAAGGTTATGAAAACTTGTTAACACACTTCAAGAATTTACCAAATATTTCTATTGATTATGCAATAATGGAAAAAGCTCAATCCATTGCTGTTGTTCCACTTAACCTGAAATGGTCTGATATTGGCTCATGGGACAGTGTACACCAGCTTTTTAGTAAAGACCCCAATGGAAATGTTTTAGATGGTAATACAATTTGTTTTAATACCAAAAACTCCTTAATCATTGGTAAAAATCGTTTAATTACTACTATTGGACTTGAAGATGTTATGGTAATTGAAACAGATGATGCAATTTTAATTTCTAAAAAAGGGGATGCACAACAGGTTAAAAATATTGTAGATAAATTGAAAACAACCAAAGACTTGGAAGAAATTACCAAAGTCCATACACTTGTTAACAGGCCATGGGGTAGTTTTAAAATTCTTGATGAAGAAAAAAGACATAAAATAAAAAAAATCATTGTAAAACCTGGTGAAACTTTAAGTTTACAGATGCATTTTCATAGAAGTGAACATTGGATAGTTGTAAAAGGCACTGCAAAGGTTATTATTGATGATAAAGAATATTTTATCCATGAAAATGAAAGTATTTACGTTCCTAAATCTACAAAACACAGACTTGAAAACCCTGGGAAAATACCCCTTGAGATCATTGAAGTTCAGGTTGGTGAATATGTTGGAGAAGATGATATAAAAAGATTTGAAGATATATACGGAAGGAAATAACACAAAAATTATCTATATTGATTAATCAATTGGAGATAAATTTTTAATAAATACTCTTTCTATATTTTTTGCAATATATTCAGCCATTAAACTATAGCTATAATTTGTACTGCCAGCTATATGCGGAGTAGTTATTACATTATAATTCAACAGTTCATCTTCTGGATTAAAAGGCTCATCCCAATATACATCAAGACCTGCACCTTTTATTTGGCCATTTTTTAAAGCATGTAATAATGCTTTGTATTTTACAACACCACCCCTTGAAACATTTATAAGGAATGAACCTTTATCCATTTTATTAATAATTTTTTCATCAACAAAATCTTTTGTCTCGGAATTTAATGTTATTGCAACTATTAAAAAATCAATTTCAGGTAAAATATCAGATAAATTATTAAATGTTACAAACTTGACATTATTTTCTGAATTGTTCTTTATTGTTCTTCTTGCAACAATAATTTCAACTGGAAATTTTTTTAAAATATTAACAACTGCTTTACCTACATTTCCATAACCTAAAATAAGGAATTTTTTCCCTAAAATAACATCACCAAGAGGATAGCCAATTTGCCTGTTTAAAAAGCTTTCCTGTGATTTTTTAAAATTTTTCAAAAGTGCAAAAATTAAAAATAAAGTTAATTCACTTACAGAATAAGCATTACCTGTTTGGTCAGCAGGAATATTCGCAACATGGATACCCCTCTTTTTTGCAGCTTCTAAATCAACTCCTTCAAGCCCTACCCCAAATTGATGAATTAATTTTAGATTATGGGCTTTATTTATAATTTCCTCTGTAAGTTTACTCATTAACGGAACCGCAACATGAACATCTTTTATTTTATCTTTTAACTCATTCTCATTACAATTAAAAATATAAAACTTATCTGACGGGAGTATTGACTTTAAAAAATTCATTGTTTCAGGATATTGTTTACTGCAGAAAAGTATTTTTATCCTATTTTGACTCATACAAATACTCCCTTATATAGCAAAGCAACAAATTGAATATTGATTATCATTTACAAGTCCCTATACTTTTTAATCAAACCTGCCTATAATATTTCTTGCAATTACAAGTCTCTGAATTTCCGAAGTCCCTTCATAAAGAGTTGTTGCTCTTGCATCCCTGTAATATCTTTCAACATCATATTCTTCTGCATAACCGTAACCGCCAAGTATCTGGATAGCTTCATAACAAGCTCTGTTAGCCGCTTCTGTTGCATAAACTTTTGCCATTGAAGCTTCTTTTGAAAATGGTAAATTATTCTGCTTTAACCATGCTGCTCTTAAACATAGAAGCTTTGCAGCTTCAAGCTCTGTCATTGCATCAGCAACTTTCCACTGAATTGCCTGAAAAGATGCAATAGGTTTACCAAATTGTGTTCTTTCTTTAGCATAATTCATAGCTATTTCCATTGCTCCAAGACCAATACCAGTAGCCATTGAGCCTATTCCTATTCTTCCTCCGTCAAGTGCCATAAGGGCTATTTTTAAGCCGTCACCTTCATTTCCAAGAAGATTCTCCTTTGGCACTCTAACATCCTCAAGAATAATAGGATTAGTTGGAGAACCTTTTTGTCCCATTTTAAGTTCAGCTTTGGTAATTGTCATGCCCGGAGTACCATTTTCAACTACAAAAGCACTTATTCTTCTGCCCTTTGCTGCATCTTTATCTGTAACAGCCCATATAACAATAACACCTGAAATTTCCGCACTTGTAATCCATATTTTATTTCCATTTAATATGTAGTAATCACCATCTTTAACTGCTTTTGTTCTCATACTTGCAGGGTCGCTTCCTGCATTAGGCTCTGTGAGACCAAACGCACCTGCAAGATATTCTCCTGAACAAATTTTGCTAACATATTTTTTCTTAACTTCCTCATTCCCAAATTTACATAAAACCTCATTTACCATATTTGTTACACTCATTGTAACACCAGTTGAAGCACATTTTTTTCCAACTTCCATTAGAGATAAACTTAAAGGCACAACTCCAACTTCAGCTCCTCCATACTGCTCCGGAACATTCATACCCATTAAACCTAACTCAGCCATTTTTTTTATATTTTCAACTGGAAATTTATGAGTTTTATCTGTTTCAGATGCTATTGGTTTAATTTCTTTTTCAGCAAAATCAGCTACCATCTCCTGAATCATTTTTTCCTGCTCTGAAAGTAAAAAATCCATTATCTTCCTCCAAAATTATTATAAAAAAGGGGGACTGTATCCCCCTAAAATTATTTATTCAAAGCTTTTTTTAATTCTTCTATTAATACAGGTACTACTTTATACAGGTCTCCGACAATACCATAATTTGCTAAATTAAAAATAGGTGCTTCAGGGTCTTTATTAATAGCTACAATAAATTTTGAAGAACCCATACCAGCTAAATGCTGAATTGCACCTGAAATTCCGCATGCAATGTATAAAACTGGTGAAACAACTTTACCTGTTTGTCCTACCTGATCATGATGATCTCTCCAACCAGCATCAACTGCTGCTCTACTTGCACCAACAGCAGCACCTAACACATCTGCAAGTTCTTCTATAAGTTGAAAACCTTCAGGTTTTCCAAGACCTCTACCACCTGATACTATAACCTCTGCTTCTGTAAGCTCTGGTCTTTCAGATTTTTGAACTATAAGTTCTTTAACAATTGCTCTAATCTCATCAAGACTAATTTCAGGTTTTAATTCAACAAGCTCAGGTGCACCTGCATCTTTCTCTTCAACAGCCATAACATTTGGCCTAACTGAAACAAAAGCAGGTTCTGTTTTACACTTCTGTTTTGTTATACATTTCCCAGCATAAATAGGTTTTGTAAAAATAAATTCATCTCCATCAACTTCTATTTCAATAACATCTGAAACCATACCAAGTTCAAGTCTTTGAGCTACTCTTGGTGCAAGATCCCTTCCTCTTGGATTATTCCCAATTAAAAATAATTTAGGTTCACTTTCATCAAAAGCCTTTTCCAAAACATCAGCATAAGCTTCTGTTGAATAATTTTCAAGTGTACTATCTTCACAATAAAAAGCTTTTTTTGCACCATATTTACCTGTCTCTTCAGCCAATGCTTTAGAACCAGGACCTAAAACAACCGCATGAACTTCATCACCTGTTTTTTCTGCAATTTTACTTGCTTCACTTAATAACTCAAGTGCAACTTTTCTAAACTTTCCCTCAAATGCATCACAATATACTAAAATGCTCATTTATCTTAACCTCCTTATTTTTTTATTTTAATTAGATAACTTTAGCTTCATTTTTTAATGCATCAACAAGCTCTTTAACACAGTCTTCAACTTCACCTTCAAAGATTTTTCCAGCTTCTCTCTTTGGTGGCAAGAAACACTCCACAACTTCTGTACCTGCACCATTTTCACCTATTTCGTCTGTATCTGCATCTATATCATCAGGAGTCAGATTTTTAATCTCTTTTTTCTTGGCTTTCATAATATTTGGTAATGAAGGATATCTTGGCTCATTTAGCCCTCTCTGAGCTGTAATAACAGCTGGTAATTCTGTTTCCCATATTTCATTACCACCGTCTGCTTCTCTTGTAACTTTAGCTTTGCCATCTTCAATCTCAAGTTTTGTAGCAATAGTAACCTGTGGTAAATCCAAAAGTTCTGCCAATCTTTGTGGAACCTGAGCTGAACCATCGTCAACTGCAACCTGTCCACATAAAATTAAATCATAATCCCCTTCCTCTTCAATGGCTTTTGCAAGTGCAGCAGCAGCACTTTTTTCATCACCATTTAAAAATGCTTCATCACTTAAATGAATTCCTCTGTCTCCACCCATTGCAAGACAATATCTCATAGCTTCTGTAGCAGATTCAGCACCAACACAAACAAGAACTACTTCACCGCCATCTTTTTCTTTAATTCTAATAGCCTCTTCCACAGCAAATTCATCATAAGGATTTGTAATTAATTTAACGCCTTTGTCTGATACTTTTCCACCTTCTAAAACAATTTTTGCTTCTGTGTCAAATGTTTGCTTTACACATACAATAATTTTCACTTTTTACCTCCTT
>CAZBLP010000036.1:7898-21253 GCA_964492825.1 uncultured bacterium | reverse complement strand
GAAAAAATTAACAAGAGAATATCGCTTTATTAAAAAAAACGGTGAAGAGCTCTATCTTAGTGATAATGCCGTGTTGGTAGGTAACCGAATTATTGGGGCTCTAACTGATATTACTCAAAAAATAGAGCTTGAAAACAGATTAAGACTTTTATCTACTGTGGCTCTTCAGTCATTTGTAATTATAGTTATAACAGACAAAGACGGAAATATAGTATACGTTAACAAGGCTTTTGAGAAAGTAACCGGTTATTCTGCCAAAGAGGCAATAGGGCAAAATCCTCGTATTTTAAAAAGCTTTCAACATCCCAAAAGTTTCTATGAAAAATTATGGGATACTATTCTTTCAGGTAATATTTGGGAAGGTGAATTTATAAACAAGAAAAAAGACGGAACTTTATATTTTGAAGAAGCGAATATATTTCCAATTAAAAACCAAAAGGATGAAATTACCCACTTTGCAGCTATTAAAAAGGATATAACAGAAAAGAAAGCATTAGAAGAAAAATTAATAGATGCCAGCAAATTGGAATCTATCGGTGCTCTCTCAGGTGCAATAGCGCATGATTTCAATAATATTTTGACAATTATTATTGGGAATGTTGAGATGGCATTACAATTCATCAATTCAGATAGAAAACTTGCGGAAAAATCCCTGCAAAATATATTAAATGCTTCTGACAGAGCAGCTAAGCTTGTATCTCAATTACTTGCTTTTAGCAGAAAACAGCCCTTTTATCCAAATCATATAAATTTAATAGAAACAATAAATAATTTCATAGCTCTTTTTAAAAGATTAATACCTGAGGATATAAATTTCTCTTTTGAATATAGTGAGAAGGATATAGTTTTATATTTTGATACACTGCAACTGGAACAAATTTTAACAAATCTCATTGTCAACGCAAGAGACGCTATTTATGAGGCAAATAAAAAAGAAAAAAACATTACTTTAAAAGTTAGTAAAATTTTTATATGTTCAAATAATATCTTTAATTTAAAAAAAGGGGAATATGCTAAAATTGAAGTTATTGACAGCGGCAAAGGTATGCAAAAAGCTTTAATAAAAAAAATTTTCGATCCTTTTTTTACAACTAAAAAATTTGACAGAGGCACAGGTCTCGGCCTCTCAACGGTTTATGGTATTGTAAAACAAAACAAAGGAGCTGTTAATGTTATAAGTACTTACGGAGTTGGAAGCATTTTTGAAATATATCTGCCTGTTTTTAACCAAGATTTTCAAAAAAATAAAGACCATCCATTGGAACTAACAAAACAAGTTTTTGAAGGTAAAGAAAATATTTTAATAGTGGAAGATGAACACATTGTCAGAGTAACCATTAAAGAATCTCTGGAAAAATTCGGGTATACTGTTATAGATACATCTAATGGTAAAGAAGCATTAGAGATTTATAAAAATAAAAAAAATAAAATAGATGCAATTATTTCCGATATAATAATGCCAATAATGAATGGAAAAGAATTTTACGAGCAGGTAAAGAAAATAAACCCGGAAGTAAAATTTCTTTTCCTTTCAGGATATCCTGATAATATTTTACAAAAAATGGGAATAGACATTAATAATATAAATTTTATTCAAAAACCGGTATTATCAAATGTACTGGCAAAAAAACTAAGACAATTATTAGATTCCCAATAATATTCAAATCCCGTAAAGATAAAAAATACACTACCAGCTTCCTCCTCCGCCACCGCCAAATCCGCCGCCAAAACCACCAAGTCCTCCTGTAGCAGGAATAGTTACGTCTGCGGTGCTTATTGATATTTTAGGTTTACATGAAATAGCCAAATGGATAAGTGCCAGATCTGTCATTAATCTGCTGAAACCACCTGCACCTGATAAATCATTAGCATACCACTGGGGAGGTTTTATCTGCATTGTTTCAAATTTCTTAATCCATTCCTTTTCTATGTTAAGTGCTATTGCATAAGGTAAAATTTTACCGAAAATATCAGGGTCTTTAAGTGCCATTTTGTTTAGCCTGTTTTCATCAACTCTTTTTATAAACTCCCTGAAGCCTGCCAACTCTCTGTATAATTTTGCACCTTTAAAAGTTTTTTGAGGCATTATTCTGCCAAAAAGAAAAATTATAACAGAAGACAAAAAAATGCTTAAAGAAAATTTTATAGTAAGATTATAAGAAGCATAACTGCCAATAAATATGAGTATTGCTATGAAAAACACTATTTTTGCTATAAAATAATACAACTTTTTAATCTCATCAGGATTCATGCTGAAATAATTGTCATGATTGGTTATATCATTGTATAAGGTATCTTTAAATGCTTCTATTGTTTGATAAAACCTTTGAGCCAGCAGGCCAGCACTTGATTCTTTTCCACCAAAACAGAAAATTCCATCTAAAACTATTTTTTCATGTTCTTTTAATTCTGGCTGCGCATGTTGAATTTGGTGAAATCTAATTGAATCATATTTTTTATTAAAAAAATTACCTAAATTTTCTGCAACCACTTTTTCTATTTTTAAATAACCTTTTGCAGCTAACCCAAAAATAGTAGCTGTAACTTCCTTAAAATCTATTTTATCGTCTATAATAGCTCCAGCTTCAGCAGGTGTAACTCCCTTTGGCGGGTTGTATCTTACAACTACAACACCTTTTTTTTCATCTTTTCCAAGATACCACCAAATAATAAAACAGATTAAAAAAGTTATTAATGTTATTGCAAATTGCCAGTTGTCTGATGCAAACCAGAATGCTCTTTTGAGAAAATCAGGTTTTATAAAGAATCCTTTTGGAAATTCCATTTTCAAAGTAATGAAGCTTTTTGGAGACAAGTTTATATTGTTTCCGTCAAACTCTATCATATTGTCATATTTTTCAAAATTTTCATATTCAGCAACATGACCTTCCCTTCCAATATAAATATGAGACTTTAGTTGGGCTAATGATTTTAAATCAGGAAAATATACAGAAAACCTGACATTTTTTATAGGTACTTTCCATCCTCTGCCTAAAATATGCCAAAATACTGTATCATCTCTAACAAAATTATCAACTTTGTAAACTATTTTATAACAAACTTTTCCATTAAAATATCTATATGAAGAGCCTATTTTAAAAATCAGGTTGTTTTTCCTAATAAACTTTTTGTAATTTATATTGCGGAAATCTTTGTTATTTTTAGAAATTTTTATATTTAATAACTTTATTCTCAATTTTCCATTTTCATTTTTTATTGGAATATATCTGAAAATACCATGTCTTGGAGAGGTGAAGAAAACTTCTATTTTCTCTTCCACAAAAGCTGAAGAATCACGGTTAATAATAATATCAGTATTGTAATTTTCAATATAAAAATATTCTGAATATAACCATGAGGAGGAAGCAAGAAAAAAACAGAAAAAAAAGAAAATTTTTCTCATAAATATTTAAAATTTAACTTGAACAGGCTCTTTTTCTCTTTCTTCTATTTCAAAATATTCTTTTTTAGTAAAGTTGAACATTCCTGCAATTATATTTGAGGGAAACATTTCAATTTTAGTATTTAAATCCCTAACTACCGCATTATAATATCTTCTTGAATTTTGAATATTATCTTCAATTTCATTTAAAGTATTTTGTAATTGCAGAAAATTTTCATTAGCCTTCAGATTTGGATAATTTTCACTTAAAGCAAATAAAGATTTTAAAGTGGAAGTTAAAAAATTCTCTGCTTCCGCTCTTTTTTCAAGCCCGCCTGAGGTCTGCATAGCCATATTTCTTGCTTCTATAACTTTAGTTAGTGTTTCTTTTTCATGGCCAGCATAGCCTTTAACTGTTTCAACAATATTAGGAATAAGATCATGCCTTCTTTTCAGTTGAACATCTATACTTGACCATGCTTCTTCACACTGATTTTTAAGAGTAACCAAACTGTTGTAAATTGAAACAATATAAATTATTAAAATTAAAAGAATAGCTATTATTAAACCAAAAAATATCATATTTCCCTCCTTTTTTTATTAAATCAAATATAACAATATTCTTATAATAAATCAACACCATTGCCAAATTAATTTAAAATGATAATTGCATTTATAATAAAATTATTTTATAGTGACATTTAATTTTAAATTATCAAAAGTTACCAATGATTCATCATATTTTGCAGTTAGTTACTGATTAATGGCCGCTTGCTTAATAATTAAGGAGAAAAATATGATTGAAAATCTATTTATTTCAGTACCTATTAATTATCTTGAAACAGAAACACAACTTATTGAAAAATACAAATTCAATCTTGAATTAAAAATATTCGGCAATGATTTGGACACAATTAATCTTAGTGTTTTTTATAAATGGGCAGACTATATCAAATCTCTTGGAATAAAATACACATTTCATGCTCCATTTGTAGATTTAAGTCCCGGAGCCTTTGATGAAAAAATTAGAAAAATTACAGAAGAAAGATTTTTAAGGGTTTTGGATTTAGCTGTTATTTTTCAACCTGAAAATATAGTGGTACATCCTGGGTTTAATGAAATTATACATGGTCAGTTTTTTGATTTATGGGTTAAAAACGCATCAATAACATGGAAAAACGTTTTCAATTATGCTGAAAAAATCAATACGAAAATTTCATTTGAAAATATTTTTGAAAAAGATACGAGGGTGCTTGAGAAATTACTGGAAATTGCAGATTCTCCCCTTGCAGGAATATGTCTTGATGTTGGGCACCACAATGTATTTTCCGAAAAACCTGTTGAAGAATATTTTAAAAAATTCCAGAGCAGAATTTATGAAATACACATTCATGATAATAACGGAGATTTTGATTGGCACAAAGCTGTTGGAGAGGGCAACATTGATTTTGAAAATGTTTTCAAATTAGTTTTAAAATATTGTCCTGACGCAATAGTTACATTAGAGCCGCATGATAAGGAAACTTTGTTTAAATCTCTTGAAAACACCAGAAGGATATTGCAATGCGTGCAGTAATTCAGCGGGTAAAATATGCCAATGTTAAAGTTGAGAAAAAAATAATCAGTGAAATAGGACATGGTATTCTTCTATTTGTTGCAATTGGGAAAGGTGACAATGAAAAAGATTTCGAATATATTTCAAATAAACTCTTTAATTTAAGAATTTTCGAAGATGAAAAGAGTCTTTTCAACAGGTCTTTAATAGATGTTAAAGGAGAACTGTTAATAGTATCTCAATTTACCCTTTACGGAGATTGTAGGAAAGGAAGAAGGCCGTCTTTTGACCAGGCTGAAAAAGTTGAACAAAGCAGAATATTATACAAAAGATTCGTAGATTTTATTAAAAGTGAAAATAAAAATATTACAATTAAAGAAGGCGTTTTTCAGGCATATATGGAAGTTAATATTGTAAATGACGGTCCTGTCACCTTTATATTAGACAGCAGAAAAATATTATGAAAATATTTGAAAAATATATATTCAGAGAACTCATATATCACTTTATCTTTTACACCTTTATATTTAATGCTCTGTTTGTCACTTTAAAATTAATTGATTTTATCCCTAAAATAATAGAGGGACATCTAACATTTTATTCAGCAATAAAACTATCTCTACTACTAATACCTTCATTTGGAATATTTACAATTCCTTTAATAACACTTTCCTCCACTCTTTTTACATTTTCAAAATTATCTTCCAATAATGAGATAACAGCTCTTAAAACATTAGGCATATCACCTTTTGGTTTAATAAAAATACCTATTCTCATAGGTAGTTTTGCTTTTTTATTTGGAGTATTGAATAACTTTTATATTTTGCCTTTTTCAACAAAACTTTTTTTAAATGAAGTTAACAATATTATTAAATCTCAAACAGAAAATTCATTAAAACCTCAAACATTCAATGATCTTTTCTCAAAAACTGTTTTTTTCTTTAAAAACAAAGATGAACACGGATATATGAACCAACTGCTAATTTACAACAATATTAACAATCAAAATGAAATTATTGAAGCTGAAAAGGGAGTTATTGACATTGATAAAAATACAATTTTTCTTAAGCTGGTTAAAGGAAATATACATATCAAAAAAAAATTAGGACAGTATGAAATAATCAATTTCAATAAATATATTTTAAAGTACAATATTGAAGAAAGCATTAAAGCAAGTATTAATTTAAAAGATAAAGAAAGCTCTGTTAAAGAAATCAAAAACAGGATAAAAAAATACAGAAAAATTAAAGCCTGGAAAAAGGTTAATTATTTAAAAATGGAGATTTACAAAAGATATTCCTTGCCGTTTGCTTCAATAATTTTTGTAATTATAGGTTTTATATTCGGAATAAAGTCAAACAGAAATCCTACTTCCTGGACAGCTTTGATTATTTTGGGAGTTATCTTTTCTTACTATTTTCTGGTAATGCTCTCTAATTATTTTGCAAAATCAGGCATTTTGGCGCCAGCAATAAGCGCATGGCTTCCTAATATGGTAATAGGGACATTCTCCATGATTTTATACTATTTTATTTCAAAAGAGAAAATACGGCTATGATTAAAAAATATATTTTAAAAGAGCTTTTAAAAACATTTATCTTATTGCTTCTTGCACTGATAATTCTTTCAATGATTATCCAATTTTTTTCCAATGTTAATATAATTTTTAAATCAGGTGTATCATTCCTTATTATTTTGAAATATTTTATATTAAAAACTCCAGAATTATTGTACTTTCTATTCCCTATGGCAGTGTTGGGAAGCAGTCTGTATATGTTTGGCACTTTAAAACACAACTATGAAATTGTATCAATTAGGACTTTAAATATTCCCAAATCGGAAATTTTTAAAACTTTGATTATTGCAGGTTTAATATTTTATGCATTACAATTCTTCAATAATGAATTTATAAATCCCAAATCATACTATTTTGCCAAAATCATTAAAAATACAATTATAAAAAAGAAAGATAATTACGCTATTTTCAAGGCTAACAAAATTTGGTACAAAAAAAACAACTATATTTTTAAAATTGACATTGCTGATTTTCAGAGAAAGTTTATGAGAGGAATTACCATATTAAAGATTGATAAAAATTTTCACATTAAAAGGCGGATTGAAGCATTTCAGGGATTTTACCAAAACAGCTGTTGGGAATTATACAATGTTGAAATTTATAATTTCCGTAATGGAACCTTAAAACATTATAAAAAAACTGACAAATACAGATTGCCCGAAAAATTGGAAAGAGAAGATTTTGTGGTAATTACAGCGGAAAATCAGAATTTAAGTTTTCTTGAGCTTATCAAAATAATTCAGAAATTAAAAGGCTCCAAAATAGATACAAGAAAGTATAAAGTTGATTTAATAAATAAATTTATTTTTCCTTTGGTTAATATATTGTTTCTTTTTATAAGTTTTTTGGCAAATATAGGCAATCCACGCGAGAAAAGCGGTTTTATCAATATTTTATTAAGTTTGATTTTCGGTTTCAGTTTTTTCCTGCTTCATAACTTTTTTATTAGCCTATCATATGCCAAAATAATACCTTATTTTATAGCTCCTTTTTTAAGTTTTATATTAGCAGGCATTATTATTTTTAAATTAAATAAAAAAGTAAAATATTAAAATGAGACGTGTTTTTCTGCAAAACTTTTCAAAAAACCTTAAAGAGTACGAATTACTACAAAAGGATAAAGAATTTCACCATGTAAAAAACGTGCTAAGAGCCAAAAAAGGTGAGAAATTTGAAATTTTTAACGGCAAAGGTACTGTTGGTATTGGCGAAATTATTAAGATAAATAAAAACATAATTAAATTCAAAATAAATTCAATTGAAGAGAAAACATTAAATATATCTAAAATTAATATTGCTGTACCTGTTATTAAGCCCAATTATTTCAACTTTATTTTAAAATCTCTGATTCAACTTAAAATCAATAAAATCTTTCCATATTTTTCCGAATACAGTTTTATTAAAAATTATCCTTTAAACAGGCTTGAAAAATGGAACCAGATAATTATTGAAGCGTCAAAACAGAGCGGCAATAATCATATCAACTTTATAGAAAAAATTTTTGATTTCAAAGACATTACAAGACTTTCTTATAGCCAGAAAATATGTTTTGACAAATCCGCTGAATTCTCAATTAATAATATTGCGGAACCTGTAAAAAAAAGTGAAAACATTTTAATTGCAATAGGCCCTGAAGGCGGCTTTTCCGGGAATGAAATTAATTTGTTAAAAGAAAATAACTTTACTATTGTGAAATTAAATAGTAATATTCTTAGAAGTGAAGTTGCAGCTATTACTTCAGTTGCAATTTCAAAATATTTGGCAGGTGAGCTATAATTGAAAATATCAAATGAATTCAAAATTATAATTGCTTTTTTTATATTCTGTTTATTATTTTATTTTTTATATTCCCTTAAAGATATTCTAACACCTGTTTTTGTTTCAATGTTTTTGGCATATCTGTTTGACCCTGTTGTAGACAGACTTGAAAAATATTTTTCAAGAACTTTTGCCATAATTACATTAATATTTTTTACCATAATGATATTTTCTGTTTTTATAATATTTGTTATTCCTGCATTTGTTGGGGAATTCAACAAACTTTATAAATTAATCACTTCAAGTATTCCTGATATACAGGCTTTTATTGGCAAATTTTCATTTTTAACTGATAATTCTTTAACTTATTTAAAAAAAATACTGCCTCAATCCATACATATTGTTAATAAAATTATAAACAATACTATTCTGATTATATCGAATTTCTTAAATATATTGCTTATTCCTGTATTTACATTCTATTTTTTAAAAGAATTTGATAATATCAGATTAAATGTTTTAGATAAAATTCCGGTTAAATTTCAGAATAAAGTAATTGATATTTCAAAAAAAATTGATGATTCTGTAAGTTCGTTTGTAAGGGGGCAGTTACTTGTATGCGTTATACTCGGTGCTCTATATTCAATAGGTTTGATAATTATTAATGTTGATTTGGCACTTATTATTGGAATATTTTCCGGATTTGCAAGTATTATTCCCTATTTCGGATTCCTAATTGGTATAATTTTATCTTTAATTGTCTCTTTTATAAAATATCACACAATAGCGGGATTAATTAAAGTATTAATAGTTTTCTCCATTGTTCAGGCAATGGAGAGTTTTATTATCACTCCCAAAATAGTAGGAGACAAAGTAGGGCTCCATCCGGTAGTTGTAATATTGAGTCTTTTAATATTTGGAAAAATTTTTGGTTTTATAGGTTTAATAATAGCCATACCACTTGCTTCCTTTTTAAAAGTAATTTATAATGAATTCATTATTTATTATAAAAATTCATCATACTATCAATAATGGAAAGATTAAATTTATCAGATTACATTAAAATTAATCAGGAGAAAGCTTTTAAAATAATTTCTGCAATTGACTTGTACCCTGAATATGTTCCAGGATATAAAAAGGTAAAATTATTGGAAAAAACAGAGAAATATATTAAAGCAGACATAACACCTACAATTCCAATTAAAAATATTTTAATGGAAGCCCATTTGAAACCATATGAATTTATTAATTTCAAACAGATAACAGGACCACTTGACACTTTCGAAGGTATCTGGCATATAGTAAAAATTAATGATAATTTGGTAAAAGTGGATTTTTCATTAAAATATTATGTAAAAAATTTTATTTTAAGAAAATTGGTGTATAAATTTGTGAAAATTTCATTTAAAGATATAATTACTTCATTTAAAATTAGAGCAGAACAATTAGGAGGTTAAAAAATGTGTCAATCAAATGCATATTTTTCATCAAACAATAATGAAGAACTTATTCTTGAAGATGTTGCAAAAATAGAATTATTAGATGACAATAAAATTCGTCTCGTATCCCTTTTTGGAGAAGAAAAAGAAGTGGAAGGTTCTTTGGAAGAAGTTAATTTATTGTCTCATAAAATATTTATTAAAGCAAGTTAACAATTAAAATATTGACAATTTAACTCTATTTAATTAAAAGAGTTAAATTTTTATGAAAGGATTATTTATGACAAAATTTAAATCTTTTGCTTTATTTATTATTATAATGTTTGCAGCTACCACATTAAATGCCAAATATCTTGATGATACTCTTACTGATATTTTTCAGAAAATTAAAAAATCTTTTACCTATTACGGAAAAGTTGTAGCTGTCATTCCCAACAGGAATGAAGCTGTTGTGCAGTTTGACAAATTCACCCCAAAAGACGGTATAGAAGTAATTGTATACAGAGAAAAAGGCCCTATTATCAATCAAATCACAAGCAAAATAATCGGTCAAATTGAAGATATGATAGGAATTATTTCATTAAAAGAGACTTCAGGTACAGTGGGACTTGGAGATATAATCAAACATAACGGAGAAATAAGAGCAGGAGATAAGGTTAAATATTCCAAAAGAGTCATATTCAGATTAAAATCTGTTGAGAACCTTTCTGACAAACCTGAGCAAGCTTATAATATTAAGAGCTACCTTGAACTTGCAATCTCTAATTTTCCGGCATTTGAACTTATTGATGCCAATACTCCTATAAAAAACACTCAAGATGTGTATATTGTTAATTTAAAAGTATTTGTTAAAGATTCATCAAACCCTGAAAACAAAAGAATAAGTTTGAAAGTTTATTCAAGTTACACTAATTTTTCCATTGGATTATACAGCGGCGAATTTACAATGTCTAAAAAAATGCTTCAATATAAAGCTCCTGTTGTTGCTCAAAAATCACAAGTTTATTCAGGCACAGGCAGCAATCTGCCTGTATATCCCATGGGCCCACAGGTTCAGGCACAGCCAATGGCTCCTCAATATCCTGCATATCCGTCATATCCGAATATGCAAGGCAATGTAAAATTTCAACCTAAACCTTTTGCCAAATATCCATTAGGTGGCCAAGGAGCTAATATTCAAAAACCATCTAAAATTTCCTCTAAATACAAATTTTCCACATTTGACAATTTAAAACCTTCTGTTACCAGATACAGAAAAATTGCTCAAGTTAGTGAAAAACTCAAGACACTTGATTTTTACAAGAATCAGGTTGTTTATTCTGACGGCTCATCTATTATATATGGCAAAATGCTAAACAACAGTTTCAAAAAATTGTCAGGTGATCTTTACAAAGGTTTTGGTAATATCATAGGCACAACATTTGTCGATGTTGACAATGACGGCAAAATGGAAATAGCAGTTAATATTTTAAGTAAAGACGATATGAATTCAAGGATATATAAAATAAAAAATGACAGAATGATACTTATTGGTAGAGATTATAGTTACATCTTTGGCAATTATGATTTTAACGACGATGGCAAAGAAGAGTTCGCAGCACAATCTTTTGACCAGGATGACATATTTGGCAGACAACTGTTCAAAATGAAATTGGTTAACGGTGACCTGAAAAAAATTAAAACCAATTGGATACCGTATGGATTTAGAATTACAAGTTCTGTTAAAGCTGATTTAGATGGAGACGGTAAAAAAGAAATTATATTTATTAATGAACAGCATAGACTTATGGTATATAAAAACGGAGAGAAAATCTATACCGGCGACGACAGCCTTGGAGGCTCCTTAAACACGGCTGTTGTTAACCTGGGAACAGAAAAATTCGAATATGATAAAGCAAGGGCAATTGATGTGAAACCTGTAAAATTCATGAAGGACAAAAAAGGGAAAGAAGGTGTTCTTATTGTTAAAAACTATGCAACTTTGGATGCTTTTTTAGGAGACGTCGGTCTATTTAAAAAAGGTGAATTAAAACTTGTTTATATAAATTCTTTTGGTGATGTGGGAATAAAAACATACAGCGGACAGGTAGACGGTGCTATTGAAGGATTTACAATATACAACAATGAAATTGTTTGCGGTATTATTAAAAAAAGTGCTGTTAATCCGCTTGCAGCAAAGGCACAATCCTACTTTGTTGCTTTTCCAGAGTTTTAATACATGAATATAATAGAGACTACTACTTTAGGAATTGTCCAAGGACTAACAGAGTTCTTGCCTGTAAGTAGCTCAGGACATCTGGTTATATTGCAGCATATTTTTAAGGATTTTAAGCAGGTTGGTATTTCTTTTGATGTACTGATACATATAGCCACTCTATTTTCAGTTGTAATATATTTTAACAAAAAAATCAGAGAAATATTATATTCGAAAAACATAAAATATATTGCACTTATTGTTGTTGCTACAATTCCGGCAGGTATTATAGGAGTGCTTTTTAAGAATCAGATTGAAGCAATATTTACAAATGTTAAATTAGTTAGTATTTCCCTCATATTTACAGGGATTATTTTATTTTTTTCAGACAAAATTAATTACACTTACAAATCAGAAAAAGATATTACTGTTTATGATGCTGTTATAATAGGAATTTTTCAGGCAATTTCCATTATACCCGGAGTATCAAGATCAGGTTCCACAATTACCGCAGCTATTTTCAGGAAGGTAAACAGAGAAACTGCTATTGAATTTTCTTTTATCCTTTCAATACCTGCTATTCTCGGAGCATTGGTTTTAAGTTTAGATGATTTTCAAAAAATAGATTCTTCTCAGATACTGCCCTATTTTGCAGGATTTGTTGCTGCTTTTATAACAGGTTTGATTTCATTAAAGATGTTGACATTAATTATTAATTCAAAAAATCTCAAATATTTTGCTTTTTATTGCTGGATAATTGCGATTTTAACATTTTTTATATTCTAAATTATGAATTTAAAACAAATATTACAGAAAATAGAAGAAATTGATTTAAAAAAAGAATCCATTATATGGATATCTGCAGGACTTTCAATTTTAATTTTTTTAAGCATCATCTCTTATCATCCCACTGACCCCTCATTTACCACAGCAACCGGCAATATTCATCCTAAAAATATTTGCGGCAAATTCGGCTCTTATACTTCGGATATATTAGTGCAAATGTTTGGAATAGGGGCAATAATTGTACCGCTATTTATTTTTTTATATTTGATTAACATATTCGCAAAAAAAACAATAAAATTAAAAAATTTTATTTCATTTATCTTTTTTATAATTTCCATTTCACTATTAATACACACTATTTATCCACATTCCATTAATTTCAGAAAAGGCCTTATTTTATCAGGAGGCTTAATAGGTGAAATAATCTATAATTTTTTAGTTGGTATTTTGCAAGTAACAGGTACGGTTATTTTGTCCATATTGCTTTCTATAATTTTTTCAATTTTGACCTTTGAATTTTCAATTATAAATTTTATAAAAAACTCCATTTCTTATACCATAAAATTTTCCAATTTATTAATTGACAAAACAAAATATTACTTACCTATTTTAATTGAAAACATTTTTTCAAAAAAAGAAAATAAAATTAAAAATAAAAAATCAGA
>CAZBLP010000036.1:0-7798 GCA_964492825.1 uncultured bacterium | reverse complement strand
AAAAAAGCAAAACTGATAAAAAAGAACCGCAAGCTCAAGAGAAACCAACAGAAATTATTCCACCTGTGGAATTATTAGGTGAATCACCTGCTAAACCTAATAAAATAGAAAAAGAATATTTAGCTCAGAAAAAGGAAGTCTTGCTGGAAAAATTCAGTGACTTTGGTATAACAGGAGATGTTGTAAATATTATAACAGGACCTGTTGTTACTCTATTTGAATTTAAACCATCACCAGGAATAAAACTTAGCAAAATAACTTCTCTTGCCAATGATTTAACAATGGCATTAAAGGCATTATCTGTAAGAATAGTTGCCCCTATTCCGGGAAAAGAAGTTGTTGGTATTGAAATTCCAAATGAAAAACGAGAACATGTCTACTTTAGTGATATTATCAAATCAGAGCAATTTAAGAAATCGACATCTCTATTAACAATAGCTCTTGGTAAAACAATTAATGGCACACCTTATGTGGCTGACCTTGCAAAAATGCCTCATTTGCTTGTGGCCGGCTCAACTGGCTCGGGAAAAAGCGTCTGTATTAATACAGTAATGATGAGCATATTGTATAGAGCCACTCATGAAGATGTCAAATTTATATTGGTTGACCCCAAAATTTTGGAGCTTTCTATATACAATGGAATACCTCACCTCTTACTGCCTGTTATTACAGAGCCTGAGAAAGCTGCAATATCTTTAAAATGGGCTATTGGTGAAATGAATAAGAGATATGAGCTGTTAGCTGAAGCAAAAGTAAGAGATATAAAGGAATATAATAATAAACTTACTGATAAAAAGGATAAATTGCCTTATATAATTATAATCATAGACGAACTTGCAGATTTAATGATGATTGCACCTAAAGATGTGGAAACATCCATTGCAAGACTTACACAAAAAGCCAGAGCAGCAGGAATTCATGTAATATTGGCAACTCAAAGACCTTCAGTTGACATTATTACTGGTGTAATAAAAAATAATCTGCCATCAAGAATAGCTTTTAAAGTCACATCAAGAGCAGATTCAAGAACAATTCTCGATTCAATGGGTGCTGAATCACTTCTCGGACACGGAGATATGCTATTTCTTCCTCCTGGTTCCTCATCTGTGGTAAGGCTGCAAGGCGCTCTTATTACCAATAAAGAAATTGGCAAAGTTACAGAATATTTGAAATCTGTTGCAACTCCTCAATATAAAGAAGATGAAATTCTCAATTATGATCCTGATGAAGCTAAGAAAATAAAAAACAGTAATTTTTTAGGCTCAGAAAGTTCCGATGATCCAGTATACAATGATATTTTAGGATTTGTAAAAACTCTTGAAACAGTTTCAATTTCAATGATTCAGAGAAGATTTAAAATTGGTTATAATAAAGCTGCCACTTATATTGAAAAAATGGAAGAAGATGGCATTGTAAGTCCTCCTGACGGAAGCAAACCAAGAAGAGTTCTTGTAAAAAGATAAAAAGGGAAGGTTGCCCTTCCCTTTAATTATTTGGAGAGATTTTCTCTGACAATTTTATTGACAAGTTTACCATCTGCCCTATTTTGCAATTTAGGCATAACTGCTTTCATTACTCTGCCTAAATCTTTCTGAGAAACATCACCTAACTGAGCAATGGTTTCTTTAACAACCTTTTTAATATCTTCTTCACTTAACTGCTCAGGCAAAAAAGAGATAAGGATTTTTAATTCTTGTTCTTCTTTTTTAACAAGATCGTCTCTGTTGCCTTTTTTAAACTGCTCTATTGAATCTTTATGCTGTTTAACAAGCGTTGAAATAATTTTTTCTATTGCAGAATCATCAAGCTCTGCTTTGCTGTTAATTTCCTGATTTTTAACAGCATTAATAATCGCTCTGACTGTTTCTAACTTAACTTTATCTTTTGCTTTTAATGCTTCTTTTAATTCTGATTGCAATCTGTCTTTTAAAGACATTTATATTTCACCTCTTATTGCTAACTTTTTAAGTTTCTTTAATAGTCTTTTCCTTGCAGCAATAGCTTTTTTCTTTCTTTTAATACTTGGCTTTTCATAAAACTCTCTTTTTTTGAGTTCTGTAAGTATACCTTCTCTTTCACATACTTTCTTGAATTTTTTCAATGCAATATCAATAGGCTCATTTTCATTAACATAAATACCTGTCACTATTAAAACACCCCCCTTCAATATAAGCTACTTCTGTTCTATATATGTAACTATCTAAAAAGTCAATAAATTTATTACTGGAATAATTTCAAAATTTTCCGTATATAATGTTGTTACCAGTCACCATTAGAGCAATCTTTCTCCTTTACTATAACAATTTTGCCTTTATGTTCCAATGTTTTTGCAATCTCAATAATATTCTGCCGAGCTTTTTCAACATCTGACAATTTCACAGGTCCTATTATTTTTAGAACATCTCTAATTTTTTCAGCAGAACTTTGCGGCACATTTTTTAATATCTTTTCTTGAACCTCTTCAGTGGCTGTTTTCAATGCCAGTAGCAAATCTTTTCTTGAAACCTCCTTTAGAATTGTCTGAATATCTTTATTTTCAAGACAAAAAATAATATCTTCAAAGTCAAATATTTTTTTTCTAATCTTCTCAGCTATTTCAGGGTAAGATTCTTCAATTAAAACTATTAGTTTCTCTTCCAATGCTTTAGGCATATTATTTAAAATTTCAGCTACAGGCTCAACTCCGCCAATTTGATACCCTTCAGCTTTAACAGTTGATTTAATCTCCTCTTCCAAAGCTTTTTCCAATTCATTTACAACCTCAGATGAAACAGTTTCCAACTTCACTATTCTCATAACAACATCTGCTTGAAGATTTTCAGGTAAATTTGACAAAATTTTTGCTGCATGGGCGCTGTTCAAATGCGCCAAAATAACAGCAATGGTCTGAGGATGTTCCTCTTGAAGAAATTTTGCAATCATTTTCGGGTCAGCATCTGATAATTTATTAAAACGCTCTTTGCTTAAACAGGCACCTATTTTGGATTTATTTTCCAATTCTTTTAAAAATTCCTCTATATATTTATTTGATTCATTGGGAGTAATTTTATCCATTATGTATGTCATTTCATTGCCAAGTATCCTCAAATCTGCCTCTTCCAGATATTTCAGCACTTTTAATGCTATTTCATTGTCAAGAGAAAGAATAATAGCTGCTATCTTTTTACTTTTGCTCATTCTATTTGAAACATCTTTAAAAGGCATTATTCATTCCTTATCCATCTTTGAACATGCTTTGCAATTTCTTGCGGATTTTCTTTAATCAGACCAGTCAATATTTCTTTTGGACTGTCTGCAGGTTTTTCTTTGTTACACTCTTTTTTGATTTTTTCCTCTTTACCAATTTCTGATACTTGCAACGGAGTATTTTTAAGCAATTCTTCCGGTGTTTTAACTGTTTGCAAAACAACCTTCAGAAATGGTTTTAAAACAATTATGAATAAAATTACAATTACTAATATTATTAATCCATATTTTGCAAATGCCATTATTAGTTCAATTTTTCTTTTGTAACTCAATTTTTCTGATATTTTATCTGATTTCTCTTTTTTTAAAATATCTGTAAGAACATTTCCAAAATTGTCTATAAGTTTTACATTTTCCGGTTTTAAACTTTTCACGGAATTTGCAACTAAATTTACAATTCCCTTTATCTGTTCTTTTGACAGCTTTCTTACTCCTGCATCATAACTAATAATAATAGAAGCTGTTGCAGGATATTCACTTTTTTCTAATAAAATTTTTTCAGGTAACACAATATAAACTTTTGCATACCTTATGCCTCTGATTGTTTCAATTGACTTTGCCAATTCTTCCTGTATTGACTTAATATAATTTATATGTTGGAGAAATTCCGTGTTATCCGATTTTTCTTTATCAAATATTCCAAATCCAACTTCGTTCTTTGAAAAAATGCCAGTTTGAGCAAGCAGCGTTCTAATTTTTTCCATCTTATCTTTGGGAACTTCAATTAACCCTTTTTTTTCATTTATTACACATTCTATTCCATGTTTTTTTAAAAAATCAGCAACTTCTTTTGCTTGAGATTCAGAAATATGATAAGTTGCATATGTATTGGAATTTTTAAAATCCTTTGCCAATACAACAGAACTTAAAACCAAAATCATTCCTGAAATCATTAACACTTTATATGGTAATTCTGTTTTTTTCAGTTTATTCAGAACCGTATTTATAAATTCAGGCATTTACCATCCCTTTTCAGTTCAATTTGATTTCTCACTATTATTTCTTTGTATGCCTCAATTATTTCATTTCTGATTTGATTAAAAAGCTGCAATAAAACATCTTCCTTTTCTATTGGAATCGTTATGTTTTTAACATCTTTGTCATCTTCTGCTAAAAATTTTTCAACAGATTTCCTTTTTGCCTGCCCAACAGGTTTTTCTTTACCAGGCTTATCTTTGACACTCTCTATTTCTATATAATTTTTCAATTTTACATAATTTTTCAATGTATCAGCAAAACCGTTAACATTTTGACTGAAAGATTTGCCATCTTTTCGATTCTCTGACTTATATTCAATATTCTCTGCTGTATGTTTGCCATGAACTTTATCAATCATTCTATCTCCCTCCCATTTTAATAAATATTAAAACTTCTATAGCTTAATCTGCCATAACTTTTACTTTGGTTTTGCAACGACAATAATTTGACTATTAATATTCAAGGAAAACCTCTCTTTGACATTCCAATCATCTCCTTTTTTATAAGAAAATTATTATTAACTGTTGCAAAACCACATGTTAACATTGGAAACTTCTCCAAAAATAATATCATTACTAACATAATGACCTCCTCTTTTTATTTTAAGTGAGCAAATCTAATGCCAACCTCACAAATAAAATATATTGACATTTTAAAAAAATTTATTTAATTATGACTGATGAGTCAGTCAGAAACCACAAAAGAAAAAATAATAAATGCCGCTATTAAAATTTTTGCCAATAAAGGCTTCTGGCAAACAAAAATATCTGACATTGTGAAAGAAGCAGGTGTTGCACAAGGAACTTTCTATATTTACTTCAAAAGTAAAAATGACTGTTTTAAGCTGATTTTATCAATGCTTCACAATGAAACAATATCCATTTTAAATGATAAATTCTCTCAAGGATTTATCTTATCTGAAATAATAATTGTATTCATAAAAAGAATTTATAAATACAAAAAAATTTCCAAGGTATTTTTATTTGAGGCTATTAGCAGCGGTAACGAATTTCAGGAATTATACTTTAATTTTAAGAAAAACTTTAAAAATTTCTTTAAATCATATTACAGAAAAGAGTTAAAAAACAGTAATCAAATTGAAGTCAAATCTTCCATTTTATCAGGATTTTTAAAGGAAATCATTGAACAGGATATTCTTTATGAAAATAAGAAAATAGATTCAGTAATTAACAAAATCAAAGATGCTATTAATATTTTGAACGGGAAAAAATAAAGGAGTTTTTTTAATGAAAATATATTCAAAATCTTATTTTATTTTACTGTTTTTAATATTTTCTCAAGTTAACATCTCTGCGTTAACATTAGATGAAGCTGTCAAAAATGCATTAAATTACAATTATTTAATTATTTCAAAAAAATATGAACTTCAATCTGCCAATTATAAATTAAAAGCTGCCAAATCTCTTCAAATGCCCTCTTTCTTTTTTAAATCAACATATACCAATCTTGACAATGACAAATCTATATCTTTTTCCACTCCATTAGGAGAGCAGGAAATAAAAATTAGCGAAAACGACTATGTTGAAGTAACAACAGGCATAAAACTTCCGCTTTACACTGGCGGCCTTATTTCAGGGAACATAGATGCTGCTGTAAACAGTATTCGGATAAAAAAAGAGCAACTTAAAGAAACCAAGTTGGATATTATTTTCAATACCAAAATTTCATATATTAATATTCTCGAATTAAAAGCACTTGAAAAAATTGCTGAAAAACATTTAAAATCCTTAAAAAAACATAAAAAAGACGCAGAAGATTTTTATCATCAGGGGCTTGTGCCATATATTGACGTGCTTCAAACAGATGTAAAAGTAAAAGAAGCTGTACAAAAGCTTACAAGCATCAGAAACAGCATTAAAGTAGCCAAAACAAATCTCTCTCTTATAATGGGTAAATCCGCTGACAACTCATATGAAGTGGAGAAACTGAATATAAAAATAAAAGAAAAAATTAAATTGTCCGAATTGTATAATTTGGCAAAAAAAAACAGGCCTGTATTAAAAGAATTTCAAAACAGAATCAATCAAATGGATTCTTTTATTAAAACAAAAAGTTCTGAATTAAAACCCAAATTAGCTGTAATAGGCGGATATAATTATTCAAATGCTGAAAAAGATTTAAATGATAAAGATAATTTTTTATTGCAAACCGTTCTGTCTTTTAATCTCAACTGGACTAATGCCATAGATGAAATAAATTCTCTAAAACAAACAAAATTCGCAATTAAAAACAGAAAAAAGAATATATTGTCACAGATACTGCTGGGTGTGAAAAAAGCTCATGAAGATTATATAACAGCTGTTTCCAATCTTGAAGTATCAAAAAGTGCAGTAAAAAGTGCTAATGAATATTTCAGAATAATAAACCTGAAATATAGAGAAGGACTTTCTGACAACACTGATGTTTTAGATGCAGAAGCTCTGAAAACCGATGCTTTAATGAAAGAGAAAACTAATTATTTCAATGTGTTAAAAAAATATTTTTTATTGGAAAGAGTTACAGGAAGAGAGGGAAAAAATTATGAATAAAAAAAAGGTTGCTATTTTAATATTATTTTTATTTTTTCTGCTTTTTCTTTTTGCAGGTTATAAATATTACATTTTCTCAAAAAAATATGCAACTACCGATGCTATGTTTATTCGAAGCGATAAAATCACAAATGTAAGTTTTAAACGGATTAAAGGCAAAGTATCCAAACTTTATTTCAAAGAAGGGGATTTTGTTAAACAGGGAATTTTACTTGCTGAAATTGACCCTGTTGATTATCTCACAAATTTAAAAGAGGTTGTAAAAAAAATAGAATCATTGAAAGAAAAAAGAAAAGCACTTAATATTCAAATTGATAAAGTAAATGAAGAATTAAAAATTAAAAAAGAGAATGCTCAGAAAAATGTTCAGATGTTACAGGAAAAATTAATGTCAATCACCTACCGGATTTCCATGGTAAATAATTCTCTTGTTCAGACTAACAGAGATTATAAAAGATATAAAAATTTATATGAAAAAAAAGCTGTGGCCAAAAGAGTATATGAAAAAGTGGAAACTCAAGCCAAAAATTTGAAAGATAAGAAAAATTCTCTTATTTTTGAGAAAAAAGCTTTGGCTCAACAAATCTATATAGCTAAAAATAATATAAAATTAATTCAACAGGAATTTAAAAATGTAGAGCAACTAAAAAAAGAAATGTCTTCAATTAGCAAACAGATTGAAATGCTTATGGCTAAAAAAACAGATTTGATTCACTCTGTAAATTATTGCAAACTTTATGCTCCATTTGACGGATTCATTGGTAAAAAATATGTTGAAATAGGAATGAACATAAAAAGCGGCAATCCTGTTTACTCAATGGTGGATAAAAAAAATCTCTATGTTGAAATTCTGCTGGAAGAGACAAAATTAAACGGAATAAAACCCGGATGTAAAGCTTACTTTACTGTAGATTCATATGGAAATAAAGAATTTGAAGGTATTGTTTCTAAAATATATCCTGCATCTGCAGCTACATATGCACTTGTTCCAAGAGATATTTCTGCAGGAGAATTTACAAAAGTAG
>CAZBLP010000035.1:0-21556 GCA_964492825.1 uncultured bacterium | reverse complement strand
ACATAATTATAGGAGATGTCAACTGTAGTGTAAAATAAAAGGACCCTAAAATTATTAAAAATATTATAATAAATATTACAATTACTATGTTATTTTTTATGGAATAAAATTTCCTGTAAATTACTTGCTGTGTTTTAATTGCTTCTTTATGAAAATCATCTACCTTTGCACCAATTGTAACCCCGCCAAAGATTCCATACTTTTTATAATCTCCAATATTAAAAAATATTGGAGCAAAAGCCATTACCTTGTTAATGCCTCCAATATTGGTAGTATTAACACATCCGTTTTTTTTATTTCTGAGTTTCTCAAGTACTATAGGATAATTTTTATGTATAAAACCAGCTGTTTTCAGGTTAAATGGGATCTTGCCTGATTTTATCAAATTATCTGCAGTTTGTAAGCTATATGGAGGAATAAGTCTCCCGTTTTTATCATATCCTTTTATGTCCCATAATTTTGGATGAGCAATTGTCCAACCTTCGTCATCCACAAGAAAAGCATAATTCCCAGAAGAATACACAGGATAATCTATAAATTTATTGGAATTTGGCAAAACATGCATAACAAATTCCATAATATGTGCTGCATCAAGACATAGCAAAATAATATTATTTTCTGTTTTTTTGGCAAACACGTAATAGCCTTGATATTGTTTCCCGCCAATAGCCTTTTCCGGCGATTCAGCACCAGCTAATTGCTCTGGTTTTGAAACATAATATCCTAATAAGTGAGAGACAAATATTTTACCTTGTTCTAAAAAAAGAATTTCTTTTAATATTATTTTTTTTAAAAGAAGGTCATCTATAACCGGTCTTACAATACAATTATTCTCAATTTTTATTAGAGGAGTTCCATTAGCAGATAAATATAAAATTTTTTTATAAATTGGCAAATATTTTTTTTCCAGAAAATAATTTCCAGAAAAAATTGGTTCTCTCGTAAATACTAATTTCTTATGATTAATAGAAAAATGGAGATATTTTTGAGGCAAAGGAGTAATAATTTGTAAATCATTTAAGTCAGTTACGCAGCTATATAAAAATTGTGAAATTTTGTCTGAAATATTAGTAGCCTGAGTAATCAAAGATTCAATAGCTTTTTTATCCAATTCTATTTTACTTCTGTTAATACCATAACTGCTGATTTTTTTAAGATTATAGTAGTAGTAAAAGTTAATGACTACAAAAGGAATAAGGCTAAAAACAATGATTAAAAATAAAATCTTCCTGAAAAGACTTTGATTCATAAAAAAATATTATAGATGATTAATTTTTTTGTCAATAGTTAATTGTAAAATGTTATTCTGAATTTATTTGGAGATATTATGTTGGCTTAAATTGCAATGTTTAAATTTAGTAAAAACTATTTAACTACAACATCGTAATTGTTGTAATATAAATCCTGATTATTCAAAGTAAAACCATACCATACGGAAAATCTTAACCCTGACATCCCTGTGAAATCAATAGGTTCAGTAATATTTGTAAAGGTTGTTGTTTCACTTAAAGTTGTCTCCACATCTTCATAAGGAATCCATACATTGTAATCCTGTAAATACAAAGATAATTTTAAGGAAACTTCTTCACCTATTAATTCTTTTGAAATTGTTGCTTTGGGCTGAATAATTATATTATTTTGAGCTTCAATCTCAACTGTAACATTGTCAGGATTAAAAATCACATTCTCACCGTCATATTTGTAAAGTGTCATATCTGAGGAAGGTGAAGATGTTGTATAAGATGAGTTATCAGTTGAATTGTCGGAAACAGTGGAAGTACATGTATAGCTGTTTTTCAATCCTACTCTGATTAAAACATCCTCTCCAGTTTTTTGCTCTAAATTATCAACAGATGTACCATAATAGGAATTACCTGTTCCCTCTCCATCAGTATCAGTTGAAACAAGATATTTGAAATAATCTGGAATAATATAATCAAAATCTTCAAGAATATTTGCAAATGAGATTAAAACATAATAACTTTTATTAGCAGAGATTTCAATATTATCAGAGCACTCTACAAAATTCCAGCCTGTTGTATTGGTAGTTCCTGTGGTAGTATATATTGGAGAAGTTTCTAAAGCCGATGTAATATTATCACCGCCTTCATAAACTTTAATATCATATGAAATATGTGTAAATGGGATAAAATATGAAATATGATTTAAATAACCGCATTTTTCCGGATTAAATTTAACAGCTTCGTATACTTTGTTGTCTATGTTATCATTATTTTCCAATTTAATGATATTTACAAGTGTACTACCTGGTTTAAGCTTGTCATAAGTCATAAGATAATCAGTAGTATTATCAGGAGTTATTCCAATAACAGCATCCTGGCTATATTGGTCAAGATAATTTAAAATATTATTAACAGCATACCAACCATCATACAGCCCGCCTAATCCCATATTCATATGCAGCAATTTTAAAGTCCCTTCAATCTTGTATCCATCAACAACAACTGCATGCCCTGCAGAGGCATTATAACATGTAGAAATCCCTAAAAGTGCAGGCCTTCCATTGTCAATTTCATTCTTAAACACATCAAACCACTGTGTATCAGTGCCATAATTCTTTCTAAAAATATATTGGCTCGGTTTATATTTAAAGTATTTATACATGGCATCAGATGATGTAAAAAGATACGCTGTTGTCCCGTCTTCAGTTAAGTTTGCTTCAAGTGCAACACCAATATCATTAAGTAATAAACTTAATTCATCAATTGATTCATTGTCTGATGAGTTGTCCAAACTAGAAGGTATCGATACAGGCATAATATCCCAGTTGTAATTTCTGTCTGAAAAAATTGCTTGCCTCTTTCTTCCTGTAGTACCTTCATCATAAACATTGGCACCCCTGCCGCTTTTTGGCCATCTATAATAGTTCATAATCTGACCTGTTGCTATAATTACACAACCAGCATAAAAATGTGTAACTGTAACATTGTCTTCATCACCGGAACATACTGCAGGAAATTTTTCATTGTAAAAGGGGGTTTGATTCCATGTTGTTTTAAGCAAAGGTCCCACTTGCTGTGAATCTGCAAATCTGTTTCCTGAAATAATAGCTCTCCAAATTTCACTATTATTTTCAAAATCTACTCTACTAAAGTTATTCTTATAAAGTAATTCAAAGAGCTCCTTTTTTAAGAAAAGAGCAACCCCACTTTTTTCGTCAAAATTACTATTCAACGAATATGATTTAATAGGGGGTAACATATCATTAACAGGAACTAAAATATAGCCTTTTGGAGAAAGATTAAAAACATACGCTACTTTCTCATCCATGTATTTAATTGTTTTTTGAGATACTATTGTTTCTGAAGAATTAATTATTTTAAGCCAATTGTCAGCAATTTTATACGCATCAATATCTGTAACTGGTTTAGAATACAGGAAAGACGTTTCAATAAAAAAGATAAACAATAGAATTAATAAGGTTTTAATATTCTTCATATATTTCCCCTTTGAAGAAAAAATTATTTCCGTTTATTTATTAGCAATTTTTATAAAATTATCATCCCAAAAAGATTTTAATATAGTATCAACAGATTGTTTAATTGCATAATTTATAAGCTCATTGACATTTTGTTTACTCCATTGAGACTCAGGTGTAACATGAAGTTTTACCCTATTTGTCCAAACTAATTCTTTTGTTTTGGCATTGTAGAAATATAATCTTAATCCTACTGTTATTTCAGGGATATTAGCACCGTGAGAGGCAATAAACGCAGAAAAGCCTGTCATAGCACCCCAAAAAGCAGCATTACCCCATTGATAATCTGTTGGCCCACTTCCCCGTTCCTTTACAGTTGTACCGAGCAACGGCACTGTAGTAGTTTTATGCCCCGGAGCTTGAAAAGGCTCGTTTGCAAAGCTACCAAGAATTGCTCCTGTTAAAATTCCTGTAAAAACCTCCTGTCCCCTTGCCCAAGAATCTGTCTCTCCAACTCCGTTAAGGGCTCTGCTTAGAAATTTCAAAGGTGCATTTATAAAACCTATTTTAAAGGGATTAAAAGTTTCTTCTTTTTTTACAGTAAGCTCTGTAATACTTCCTCTTAAAATATAATCAGCATTAAAAGTTTTATTTATTTTAAATATTTTATCTTCTGTTAAATATAAAATAGGCTCCAATTCGTTATTTTTGTTTTTATAAACTTTTTCTTCATAAATTAAAGTACCAATCTCTTTTCTCATTGCAGATGACCATTGCATATTATTAAACTCTTCAACAAGCCCTGGAGATACTTCATTATGATTAAACTTTAAAAAACCATTTTGTTTAAGAATAGTGAAAACATCATCAAAAGGCACAGATAATATTTTATGTGTTGCGAAATTATCTGTAATTGAATCATACAGTAATATATTCGCCTGCATCCATGTTTTAGGGGATTTTGAAAGAGAATAACTACTAAAAGGCAATACTAAAACTTTTGAAATATTACCTTTCATTACTGGCAATTTATTGGGCTGATAATCAACATAAGCTCTTTTGCCACATCCTGTTATAAATAATATAAAAGAAAAAAACAGTATACTAAAAAATACTTTTCTCATTGTGTCCCCCTTTGTTTTTATCTCAATATTTATATTAATAAAACAATTTTTTAATTTTTTCAATTATTTTTTATCATAAAGAGCTATTTTTTTCACATATACAAAAAATATCAACATTTCGAATTAATTTAACATTACTCAATAGATAAATATTTTTCAACATTTTTGGCTTTATCATTGGGGACTAATACAGCTTTTATACTGTTTAACAACTGTTGCATAATGATAATTTATATTAAATTTACCAGTTAACTTAAAATTATAATTCAATTAATCTCTAGCCTGCTGAACGGATTTATAAGCAAATATGAAAAATATTGAGCCTAATATGAAAAGATATATAAAAGAAAGCATATTGTAATCTCCTCCTAATGCACTTGATCTAATTTCTTTACTTGCCACTGTAATAGGAAGATATTTTAAAACTGCTTGCGCCCACACAGGCAAATTTTTAAGAGGAAAAAGCGTACCTCCTAAAAAAGCCATTGGGAAAATAATAAAATTGGATAACATTGCTTGATCTGCATGCGATTTTACCCTCATTGCTGCAAAAACAGCTATTGATGAGAAAATATACGAATTTAAAATTATTCCTATCCAAAATCCAAAACCATAATGTAATTTAACACCTGTAATCAACCCAAGAAAAATTATTATTGCTATACTGATTAAAGATTTTGTAATACCTGTTATTACTTCTGCAAAAACATATACCATATCATGCAGAGGAGATGCTTGAAATTCTTCAAAAACTTTCCAATAAAATCTGGTAATATTAATTTCAGATGCAATATTGAACGACTGTGTCATAGAATTCATTGCAATAAGCCCAGGAAGAAGAAAAGTAAGATAAGGTACGTTATTAACGGCAATGCCTTTTCCAATGCCAAACCCAAACGCAATAATATATAATGTTGGAGCTATAGCTATTGAAAACACTAACTTTATGCCTTTACTTCGCATTATAAAAAGTTCTCTCAAGTAAACTGCTACAAATCCTTTAATCATTGGAAACCTTTTTACCAGTATGAGTAATAAATGCATCTTCCAAATTCACTCTTCTAATGTGAAATTTTTTATAATCTTCTTTGAAAAAATTGGAAATTTCATTTTTGCCTTTGAAAAAGAAAGTTTTAAAATTGTTATCATCAATTACATCAACAGCATATTGCCCTATTTCCTGTTTGAGATTATCAGGCGTATCAATTTTAACAATACTGCCCTCATCAATAAAAGCCACTCTGTCTGCTAAAAATTCCGCTTCTTCTATATAATGTGTTGTTAAAAAAATTGTAGTGCCATTTTCCTGAATTTTTTTAATCAGCCACCATATTTTTCTCCTAATTGAAGGGTCAAGACCAACAGTAGGTTCATCAAGAAATAATACCTTAGGTGAGTGCATCAAAGCTCTTGCTATTAATACTCTTCTCCTCATACCTCCTGATAGAGCTTTTACTTTAAAATTCTGCTTTTCATACATTCCTACATATTCAAGCAACTCCCCGCTTCTTTCTTTTATTTCTTTTAAGGTCATAGAATAAAGCAATCCGTGGATAAACAAGTTTTCTCTAATTGTAAGGTCAACATCAAGATTAACTGACTGAGGGATTAAACCGCAAAGCTTTTTCCCTTCATATTTATGTTTAAAAATATCTATTCCATGTATAAAAATTTTACCTTCATCTTTTTTGGTCAAACCGTTAATGATTCTGATACAGGTTGTTTTGCCAGCACCATTTGGGCCTAACAGTGAAAAAAGTTCACCTTTGTCAACTTTTAGATTGATACCTTTTAAGGCCTGAACATTTTTATAGGATTTCTTTAAATTTATAATTTCAATCATTATTTAAATTAAGCATTTTTTTATATACTTCAAAATTACCGTTTATCATTCTTTCAACTGAAAAATTATTCATAATATACTCATTACCTTTACTAAATTTCTTTTTATATTCATCCAAATTTTTTATAACCATAATTAATTTTTCAGCTAATGAATCAACATTACCCTTTTCAGCTAAAAAACCTGTTTCTCCATCCTTAATTATTTCAGGAATCCCCCCTGCATTGGTTGCAACAACAACTTTATTTAAAGTTAATGCGTCTAAAATTGAGGTACATAATCCTTCGTCAAGACTTGACATAACAAAAACATCAGCAACATTAATAAAAGCAGGAACATCATTTCTAAAACCTGTAAAAATAACTTTTTCATGAATTCCTAATTTTTTGCTTAATTCTCTTAAAAAATTCCTTAACTTACCATCCCCAACTATTATTAGTTGAGTCTCAGGAAATATTTTAACAACTTCCGAGTAAGCTTTAATAAGGTACTCCTGGCCTTTGTGGGCCTCAAGAGCAGCAACATTAACTATTTTTATTGCTTTATCAGATATATTGAATTCGTTAAAAATATAGTTATACTCTTCTCTATTCATAATTTGCATTGGAATAACACCTGAATAAACGGGAATTATTCTGTCAGCATATACTCCGTCGTTAATCAGTATGTTTTTTATTGTTTTTGATATACTTATAATTTCATCACACATTTTATTATATTTAATTAATGACAAATATTTAATACCTTTTCTATGGATGGAAAAATCAACCCTTCTTGAAACCAAAAGTTTTGTTTTAAGCCCTATTGTCGCAAAATACCCTATGGTATGAGCATGAGATGTATGGCAGTGGAGAATATCTATATTATGTTTTTTAAGATAACTTCTTATGAAAAAAACAGCAGGCGGATAAAATTCACCTTTCATTTCCACTTCATATATTGGAATTTCAGGTAGGTTCTTTTCTGTTTTTTCTTTGATTTTAGAGTGTCTATTGCAAATCAAATGACTTTCAACACCTTTTTTAATCAATCCTTCTATTAAAAAATATACCTGTCGCTCTCCGCCTCTAAATGTTCTCTCTGTGTTTAAATGTGCAATTTTCATTTTACAATAACCATTATAATAATTATAAAAATAAAAGAAACTGTATACATTAACCTGTAACTTTTTTCAATATGTTTTAAATTTAAGTTTTCCATTTTTTCTCCTATATAAGGCTTATCATACCAAACACCAAAGTATGGGGTAGGACCTCCAAGCTGAATATTCAAAGCACCGGCAACAGCAGCTTCGGGATATCCGCTGTTCGGACTGTCTGTTTTGTCTTTGTCTCTTAACATTATTTTAAAACTTTTTTTAAAATTGTACTGTAACAAAAATGATGCAATTACTATTAAAATTCCTGTAATTCTTGCAGGGACAAAATTTAAAATATCATCTAATTTTGCAGAAAACCATCCAAAATAAAAATATTTTTCATTCTTATAGCCTATCATTGAGTCAAGTGTATTTACTGCTTTATAAACAAAAGCCCCTACTATTCCGGCAATACTAAAATAAAAAAGAGGTGCTATAATACCGTCATTGATATTTTCAGAAATAGTTTCAATAACGCTTCTTATTATATCATTTTCTCTCAATTCTTCTGTATCTCTGCTAACCAAAAATGACAATTCATTTTTTGCTTTTAAAATATCATGTTTTTTTAGTGCATTGTATACTTTTAAAGTTTCAAAATGTAAACTTCTTAAGGATATGGTAAAACTGCCTAAAACTGCACATAATAAGAAGTTAATATTGGTATTAAAGAAACTAAAAATAAATATTAAAATCTTAGAAAAAACAATAACAAGGAATAAAATAAAACATGTAAAAAATATTCCGGACAATTTTTTGTTTTTAAAAGTATAAAAAAATTTTTCAAAAAAAGATATAATTTTTCCAATACAAACAATTGGATGAGTAAAAATAAGCGGTGGATCTCCAAAAATCAAATCTAAAATAAAAGAGCTTAAAATAAGGAATTTTAACATAATTTATAAATTTCTCTTTTTAATTTCTCTCCATTTTTTTAAATAAATTGATATAACGGAGATTGCAGCTGGTGTAATGCCAGAAATTCTTGAAGCTTGACCAAGTGTGGCTGGCTTGACCGAAGTAAGCTTTTCTCTGATTTCATTGGAAATTCCGGGTATGAGGTTATAATCGAAATCAATCGGTATTTTTTTATTTTCAAGTTCCTTAAATTTTCTGATATTTTCTAACTGTCTTTTAATGTAACCTTCATATTTTATCTGTACTTCAGCTTGGTTATTAACATGATAATCGTACGGTTTTATTTTATCTGTTAATTTAAAAATATCCTCTATTTTTACTTCCGGCCTTTTTAAAAGACCATACGCAGTAACAGATTCCTTAATTGATGTATTCAATTTCTGCAAGTAGCTGTTTGTTGTTTCTGAAATGAAAATCTTGGTTGTTTTTAATTTATCAATTAATTCTTTTGTTTTCTCTTTTTTATAAATCATTTTCTCATACTGTTCTTTGTCAACAATACCTGCTTTAAAACCAATTTCAGTTAATCTCAAATCAGCATTGTCTTCCCTTAAAAGCAATCTGTATTCTGCTCTTGATGTAAACATTCTGTATGGCTCTTTTGTGCCTTTGGTAATCAAGTCATCAACAAGCACTGCCATATAACATTGGGATCTGTCAGGTAGAAAATATCCTTTATTAAGCAGCGATAAAGCTGCATTAACTCCTGCCCATAATCCTTGGGCTGCGGCTTCTTCGTAGCCGGAAGTGCCGTTTATCTGTCCGGCAAAATATAACCCGCTGACTAATTTGGTTTCAAGAGTGTATTTCAACTGTGTTGGTTCAACATAATCATATTCTATAGCATAAGCAGGTCTTAATATTTCTGCACATTCAAGACCTTTAACCTGCCTTAAAATCTTTTCCTGATATTCAAAAGGAAAGCTGTTACCAAGTCCTTTTGCATAAATTTCTTCAGTTTCTCTGCCTTCCGGCTCCAAAGTAATTTGATGTCTGTCTTTATCTGGAAATTTCATTATTTTATCTTCAAGAGACGGACAATACCTTGCACTTTTACCAAGAATATCTCCACTGTAAAGAGGAGATAAATTAATATTCTCTCTCATAAAGGAATGAATCTGTTCATTGGTATAGGTAATGTAGCAGCTTAGCTGTTCAGGACTAAATTTATTAATATCGGTTTTACATGAAAACGGCACAATAAATTCATCACCTTTCTGCTCCTCCATTACTGAAAAATCAATACTGCTCTTTTTTAATCTTGGGGGAGTGCCTGTTTTCATTCTCCCCATTTGAAAGCCAAGCTCTTTTAAATGATTTGCCAGAACAATTGAAGCAAACTCCCCTGCCCTGCCAGCAGGAATTTTTCTTTTACCAATATGAATTAATCCATTTAAAAATGTACCTGTTGTAAGAATAACTCTTTTTGCATAAAATTCCGTACCAACCTCGTCAATTACACCCTTGACTTTTCCCCCCTCTACAATTAACCGCTCTACCATTGACTGCATAATATGAATATTTTCTACATGCTCCATAAAATGTTTGATTTTTAGGCGATACTGCTGCTTGTCACATTGAACTCTTGTACCTCTTACAGCAGGTCCTTTTGAAGTATTTAACATTCTGAATTGAATACCTGTACTATCTGTCACCCAAGGCATGACTCCGCCAAGCGCATCAATCTCTTTTACAAGGTGACCTTTAGCCAATCCTCCAATTGCAGGGTTACAAGACATCTGTCCTATTGTATCAAGGTTAATATTAAAGAGAAGCGCTGAAAGTCCTAATTTAGCTGCAACATAGGTGGCCTCAATTCCTGCATGACCACCACCAACTACAATTATGTCAAAATTTCTCATAACCAATTTATAAAATAAATATTATCAAATTGCAACATTATATTGAATTTTAAATCCATTATTGATATTACTTTTTTATGGACTACTTTGAAAAATTTGAAAAATTTATACAAGAAAATAAGTTAATTAATTATAGTGACAGAATATTAATTGCATTTTCAGGTGGAGCGGATTCTGTTTTTTTAACAGAGTTTTTAATTAAAATTTCAAAAAATTACAATTTAGAATTAGGATTATTCCATCTAAACCATTTATTAAGAGGAAAGTATAGCGACAATGATGAAAATTTTTCAATAAATTTTGCAAAAAAACACAATTTACACATATTTACTGAAAAATTTGATATAAAAACATATTCCAAACAAAACAAACTTAGCTTGGAAGAAGCAGGAAGAATCATTAGATACAAATTATTGGATGAAATAGCTTTAAAAAATAACTTTAATAAAATAGCAACAGCACACAATTATGATGATCAGATTGAAACATTTTTTTTAAATATTTTTAGAGGAAGAAGCATAAGAAGTTTTGAATCAATAAGACTGTTTTATAGAAATATTATAAGACCTATTCTGATTTTTTCAAAAAAAGAAATTATCTTATATCTTAGAAATAATAACATAGATTTCGTCACCGATTATTCAAACTTTGATAAAAACTTTTTAAGAAATAAAATAAGGCTTGATTTATTACCATATATGGAAAAAATTTTTTCAGATAATTTCAAACAAAATATCTTTAATTTAACTTCCCAAATAAAAGAGCTTAACAATTTTCTTGAACATGAAATAGTAAAGTTATTTGACATTGCAATTAAAGCAGAAAAAAACGGTTATAGACTTTATATATCACAACTGCCATCTAATAATTTTATTTTAGTAGAGATCTTAAAAAAACTATTCAAACAACTTGATTGTTACGAGTATAATAATAAAATTTTAACAAATTTAATAAAATTTATAAAAGATTCGCAGGGAAAATTTATTTTCCAAAACATTGAGTTTTACAAAGAATACGAAACTGTTTTTATTCAAAAAAAAATTCTCAAAGAATCTTCACCTAAATTGTTGCTTACTGAAGTATCAGAAAAAATTGATTTTCATAATAAATCTCAACAAATCGAATATGTAGATGCTGAGAAATTAAATCATCCGTTGCAAATTAGATACTTTAAAAACGGAGACAGATTTATGCCTTTGGGATTAAGTTCAGAAATAAAGCTAAAAGATTTTTTTATAAATCAAAAAATTCCTGTAAGATTAAGAAAAAAAATCCCTCTGGTTATTGATAATCAAGGTGAAATAATTTGGGTAACAGGCTACAGAATAAGTGAAAAAATAAAAATCGATTCTTTTACAAAAAATATTATAAAATTGGAAATAAAAAATCCCGGTAATTAAAAAGTTATAATAGATAAAAAAACACAAATATATTAAAAAAGATAATGGTTTGTAACGGGAATCACATTCTTTTTTAAAATTGCATGTTACATAAATATCATACAGATTTTTATCTTTGAAGACTATTATCTGAAAAAATTCATGGTTTTGAATAATAACTTGATTTTTTACATTTTCTGTATAATAGAATAATATACAAAACTTAAGGGAGAGGCCATGAAAAAAATAAAAATTATTTTAATATTTTTATCCTTTTTTGTAATAAATCAATGTCAATTACTTTTCTCAGCAGGTACTTCATGCAATAATTACAGATATGTATCTCCAGATGGGATAGATAACAGCACAAATACTTGCGATAATGCAAGTTTTCCTTGTGCAACAATACAAGCAGGCATAGATAATGCCACTGACAACGGTACTTGCATTGTTTTATTAAAAGCAGACAATGGGTCATATACTTTTTATGAAGATAATATATCCATAGATAAAAATAATATTGCCATAGTAAAAAGTAACAATGAAACTGTTAAGCCGGAGATTATTTGCAAAACAGGTGGTGATAACAGCATATTCAATATTAATTTAGATAATGAAAGTTTACTTGATTTAAAATTAATCTGTGATAATTTATCAAGCGGGAACAATCCTTTAATTAATATGAATAGTGGTGTTCACAGTTACAAAAACATACATTTAGACAACTTAACAATATTAACAAATGGAATAGCAATTAAAAAAGCAATTTCTCTCACAATGGACAATATTACCATAGAAAATTGCCATTTTGACAATAGTACTATAAAGGATAATATTTCCATTTATCTCTATTCTGTTACAAATTCTCATATATGGAATAATGTTGTGGATAATAGTACAACAGCTTTTTATTTAGACAAAATTACAGATACTGCTATTGTTAATACCACTATTAACCACTCTACTGAAAAAGGCATATATATTAAAAATTCAGATAATGTTTCCATTGAAAATAATACATTAGCAGATGATAATGCGTCTTATTCGCTTTGGCTGGACAATGTAAGTAATTCAGGTATAAATAATAACGCCAATATAAGGTCAAAAATTAATGCATATGTATTGGATAATGTTACTTTTGATAATAATACTTTTTATGAAACTTTTTATGTAGGCATTTCAAATCAAAGCTCACATAATGTTACAATCTCTGACAACAATTTTAATAACACCAGCGGTGATAGCCTTCATATTGTTGGGAACTCAACAATATACCATGAAAATTTTACAATAGACAACAACACTTTTAATGACCCGGCATCTGGTTCAGTAGATTATGCTATTTATTTTTACAAAGTTGACAGAAGCAATATTCATCTGAATTCAATCAATAATCAACATGGCAATCTTAATAATGGCATATATCTAAAAAATAGTTCATTTAACTTGATTGACAATAATACTTTTGCTGGTAGAATAAGCAACGGAGAATCCATTCGTCTCGTTTCATCCACTCTAAATGTTATATCTGGAAATTCAATGCACAGTAAAAGTATAATGTTGGACAATTCCTCAAACAATACTTTATTTAAAAACACTACCATCGAAGATTATGAAGGTGATTTTCCTAATATAACATTTAATAATAATTCAAATTATAATATAATCTTTCAGAATAATATAGGCGGCTCCATATATTATGGAAGTGACTCTGATAATAACTCTATTTATTTTAATTATTTTAATCAATTTTACGATAATAACTCAGATGAATCATACGGACAGGACAATTACTGGGATTCTCCCGTAAAAATAGCTTTTGAATATAACTATTTTGGTGAAAATTCCAAAGCAGTAGTAAAAAGTTATATTGGCAACTATTATTCTGATACAGGAGCCCTTTTTAATAGCAGTGACAACAATAAAGACGGTATTGCTGACAATCCTTTTACTGTTGATACTATTGGAAATGATGATATTGATCATTACCCTATGTCAAATACTTCTTTTGACAATTATACTATTTACGCATGGTGGCTGGATATTGATGACAACAACAATTTTTCAATGAACAGACAGAATTTGGACCTTAAACCTGACAATACTACTATTGCAAATGGCAATGAGATAATATTTAAAGCAAATAATACTGGCAATATGAATTTCGAAGCAGGAAATGCTTCTGACAACAGAAGCTGGACAGGTGTTTTAACATTTAACGATCCTGTAAATGGAAATATTTCAGTATCAATTGGCGTTTACGATAATGGAACTTATACATATTATGTATCAGATAATTTTAGCTGTAACGGTAAAACAGTATGTCCCTTTTTTATAGACAATTTTTCTGCTTTTTCAACAGGAAACAACCAGTTATTAGCATTTAAAATTAATAATGATACAGGCTCAGATATAAATTTAATAGTAGGAGGCGGATATAGTTTTATTTCAAAACCTGTTGACAAATATAAAGCAACTGCAAGTGTAAACGGGAGCGGTAGTGTAAAAATAAATGATGAAACCAAAACAGAAGAATTTTTCTTTAAGAATACAATATTAAAATTTGAGGGAATTGCTGACTCTGGATATATGTTTGATCATTACGAACTTGACAACGGCTCTTCAAGCACCGAGAATCCGGACAATATATCTGCTTCTGATAATTTTACCTATACAGCATATTTTTCTTCATCAGGAGGTAGTTCAGGAGGAAATAGCGGAGGTACTACTTCTTCAGGAGATAGTGGTTCATCATCAAGTGGTGAAAGTGATTCTGACGAGGCAGAAGAAGATATAAATAACGCAAGCTCAACTGTTGATGATGCAATACAACAAATTAATAGCGGTGGAGAAATAGATATGGATACTCTTGCTGAGAACCTTAATAAATTAGATGCAGCAGCAGATCAATTAATAAGTTCAGGAGCTTCTGAAGAAAAGTTAGAGCAGGCTCTGAATAAAGTTTCAGATACTGTAAACAAATTAGACCAAATTGTAAACGCCACAAAAAATACAAGTGATATAACAACGTTGGCTGAGACATTGGATGATACTGTAAAAGCAGGTATAAAATTAGCTGCAAATGTTCAGAATTCCGAAGAGAAAGTAAAGGACGTTGTCCACGGAATGGGAAATGTAATAAACAATGCAATTGACAAGACATTAGAAATAGCTGACAAGGAAAAATTGGGTGAAGCAATTGGAACGGTTATTGAAAAAAGTGGTGAAAGCATAAAAAATACTTTGGATAGTTTAAAAAGCATTGAATCACCTGACGTTGTCCAAGCCTCTGTAGAACAATTTCAAACCGAAGTTAAATCAATATCGGAAACAACTGTAAGTTCATTAAATCAACTAAATAAAAACAACTTTAATTTAGAAAATTCGGAAAATCTGATTAATGGTATTTCCAATATGGTAGCTCCAATTGCAAAAGTAACAGAGCAAGGTATAAATACTGAAGTTGCTTTACAGGCAAAAGAAGTTGCAGATAAAACCATTGATCTTATAGCCGATGATTTAACCAATGGATTAAATAGCAATGCTTTTTCAGATTCGGATAATATAACTGAATTAATGCTAAAATATCCAGAAATATTAAAAAAAGCATATAATGTTACAACTGTTGATTTAACATCTGGAGTTTCTGTAGACAAAGATACATTAAAAGATAATATTTCCGGTTTATTGGACGGATACAATTTAACATCTGAAGAAAAGGATAATTTGATTAATGCTTTACCTGAAGTTGTTTTGTCAGACAAATATGTTTTTCAGGACAACAGCAGTAATGTTGTTAATACAAATGAAATTATTTCAGCACAACTTGAAGATATTGGAGTCTCTGCCAACAACTTAAAAGTTGCAAAAACAGGTGAAATTATTATGAACTTAACAGATAACAATAGCATTGATTTTAATATGTCCGTTTTTGTACCGAAAATAAAAATTGTTCCATCCAAACTACCTGATGGAGTACATATATTACCTGACGGACGTATTTTATCCGTTAAATATGGTGTTGGGACATTGCTATCACCGGCTCCTGCCAATACAATAGGTTTCTCAGGAACTTTATATAAAATCTTTTCCAATAATCAATCTGATAATGCTTCTATTATAAATATTGATGAGAACGGAATTGCTACTGTTAAAATAAAGGACAATGAATTAATATCATTAGGATTCGGATATTTACTAAAAGACCTGGACTCTTTTTCAACAGGAACAGTTACATTTAATTTTCAAGGTACAGATCCTGCATCATCTGCTTATGCATTGTTGGCAAGTTACTCTTCAGACAATATTGAACAGTCCATGCCTCCTATGGTTGCTTCTCTCGACTTGCTAATTGAAGAATTGGACAGGTACTTGGGTAGCTCCTATAATATTGACAGAAACACCGGAATAATTGATTTGAATTTAGATGTAAAATATAAAGCTGATTTTGTTGTGACTCCATTTGACCAATTATCATCAACAGAAATAAGCTCATACAATAAAAATAAAGACGATTTAGGCGTATCATGGGAATTTCTTGATTACAACAATGATGGGATGACAGATGTAATAATGTATTCCAATATTGGCAAACAGGTAATTTATGCAATAAAGGAATAAATATTTTATGAAACAAACCATAAAAAAAAATTTCTTAAAATGGATTGTAATAATTTTAGGCCTTTCAATACCTATAATTTTTTTACTTTTTATTCCTTATATAAAAACAGGTGAAAATTTAAACTATGCTTGGTTAGATTTGTTATACACTGTTAGAGGAAATATCCAACCTGACAAAGATATAATTGTTGTTGCCATTGACGAACCATCTTTTCAAGAAATTAACAGACAATGGCCTTGGCCAAGAGCTTTGCATGGAAAGGTTATAAAAAATCTAAAAAAAGCAGGTGCCAAGGTAGTTGCATTTGATATTATGTTTGTTGAACCGTCAAAATATCCGGAAGATGATAAGATATTTGAAAAATCCATCAGAGAATCAGGAAACGTTGTATTGGGAGCAAGTATCAGTCAAGTGCAAAGACAGGGTTATTCTCAGACAATTTTTGTCCAGCCTGTTAGAGAGCTTGCAGATGCAGCCAAATCCGTGGCACTGGTAAATTTTTTCCCAGATTCTGACGGTATAATAAGGCATGGACAATTAATAATCAATGATACACCTACATTATCATTTGCAGCAGCATTACTATCATTTCAAAAGAATAAATTAAATGAATGGCTGAATAAAGATATAGACTCTCTGCAACCTTTTTTAATTAACTTTGCAGGAAAATCAGGAAGCATAAAAACAGTTTCATATTATCAGGTTTTAAATATGAAAAAATATCTGCCTGAAAATTTTTTTAAAAATAAGCTTGTATTTGTAGGATTTGCATCAGATGCAGCTGTTGAAATAACAAGAAGTGCTGTTGACGCTTTTCCCACACCATTTTTCAGATTCAGCAGAAAAGCAATGTTCGGTGTAAAAATCCATGCAAATGCTCTATCTACAATATTGCAGGGATTACCATTAAAAGAAATTGAAAATCCTTTTTTAAACATAATTTTTGCAATTATAGTATCAATACCTGTATTTTTCAGAAAGTATCCTGTTAAATTAGCTATTGTTGTTTCCGGATTAATGGGATTATTAGTTGTGTGTTCAATATGGTTATTCTTAAAAAAAGGGTTTGTGATATATATGGGAGTTCCTATTGTTTCATTGACAATCAGCGGTGTAGGCTGGGGACTTACAGGTTATTTTTCAACTTTTAAAGAAAAGAAAAAAATAAGAGGTGCTTTTGACAGATATGTTCCACCTGCTGTTGTTGAGGAAGTTTTAAAAAATCCCCAATTGCTTAACTTAGGTGGCGAAAAAAGAAATCTTACTGTTTTGTTTTCCGATATAAGGAGTTTTACTTCTCTGTCTGAGAAAACATCACCAGAAAAGTTAATTTTCTGTTTAAATCATTATCTTGGGAAAATGACTGACCGGGTTTTTATTAATAAAGGATTATTGGATAAATATATTGGTGATGCTGTTATGGCTGTTTACGGGGCACCAATACCTATAGATGATCATGCTGATTTAGCATGCATTACCGCTCTTGAAATGATGGAAGCTCTTGATGAGGTAGGTGATTTCTGGATAAAAGAAGGACTTGACAGGCCAAAAATAGGAATAGGCATTAATACTGGTGACATGATTGTTGGTAATATTGGTTCATATAAACATTTTGACTATACTGTAATTGGTGATGAAGTAAATCTTGCATCCAGACTGGAAGGTTTAACAAAAGAATACGGTGTGCCTATTATAGTGGGAGAAAACACTAAAAACTCAGTTAAAAAAAATTTTACTTTCAGGGAATTAGATTTTGTTAAAGTGAAAGGCAAACTGAAACCTGTAAAAATTTTCCATTTATTCTCAAAAGGGGAAGTTGATGATAAATTAAAAAAAATGTTTGATGAATTTTCAAAAGGATTGTCTCTTTATAGAGATGGGAAATGGCATCAGGCAATGCAATTATTTGATAATATTTTAAAAATTTATCCTAATGATAAACCATCCAAGCTTTTTTTAAACAGATGCAAAATTTTAATTGAAAATGAACCTGAACATTGGGATGGTACATGGCAAATGACAACAAAATAAATATAAGGAGAAAAAAATGAAACTTCAAAACAAAATTTTCATTATTATTTTCTGTTTAATAACCTTTTCTTTAATTACAGTAAAAGGATATTGCAACAAAACAGCAGGAAAAATAATTTTTTTCTCAGGTAAAGTTTCATTCTCAACAAATAACGGACAAAAGTGGGATAAAGTTTCTATCAACCAAACACTTGAAGAAGGTTCTTGTATTCGTACCAGTGCTAATTCAGAAGCTGCTCTGTTATTAAATGATCATTCTCAAATTCGTATTAAATCTAATTCGATTTTCTGTTTGAAAAAAACTGGAAGTGCTCCAGGAGCTTTTCCTGTCAGAGCAGGGCTCAATAAACTTTTAAAAGGGAAAATATGGTTTAGAAACAAAAGAAAAGGTTCAAAGCCTATATTTCAGACCCCTGTTGTAACTGCAAGTATCAGGGGAACGGAAATGGTAATAGCAGTTAATGACAAAGGTGATAAAAGTGATGTCACTGTTCTTGAAGGTAAAGTAAAATGTTCTAATGAAAAAGGTAGCGTAGTTATTAATAGAGGCGAAGTTGCAAAAACTAAAAAAGGAGAATCTCCCAAAATAACATTGCTCGCCAAACCTGAACTTTCAGCACAATGGCTTATAATTACTCCTGATATTGTAGGACCTACAGAAAAAAATATTAAGAACAGAGAATATATCCAAATTGCTTTAAATGCTGTTAAAGAATTAGCCTTTGGTAATACAGAAAAAGCTGTTAATTTGATAAATAATGTATATAAATCACATCCTGACAGCGCTGCTGTAAATGTAGCCATGGCTACAATTTTGCAATCAAAAGGAGAATTTCAGAAAGCATTAAAATACGCAAATAAAGCTTATAAGGCTGATTCATTGTCGGTTCCTGCGGTCTTAAGAAAAGCAGAACTTTTATTGGGATTGGACAGAGTAAAAGAAACATTTTCATTAATAAATTCTTTTAAAGGCAAAGATGATGCAAGATTACATATTTTAAAAGCATATCTTGCATTAATTGAAAAAAATCTACAAGATGCAATTTCAGAATTTAACAAAGCAATTAATATTAACCCTTCTGTTGCAACATCTCATTTAGGGTTGGGTATTGCACTTTACAGCAGCGGCAATTTTAAAAATGGTTTAATTGAAATGGAAAAAGCTTCTTTGCTTGAACCTTTTGCAGCATATCCTCATAATTATCTTGGAAAAGCTTTGTATGAAAGAGGTGAAAGACATGAAGCTGAAATTGAACTCAGAAGAGCAATGCAACTTGATCCTAATGATCCTACACCTCATATTTATCTTTCCATTATTTTGGCTGATGAATATAGGCAAGGAGAAGGTGTAAAGGAAATTCAAAAAGCAATAAGCCTTAATAATAACCTTCTATCTACAAGGTCAAGATTTTTACTTGACCAAGATAGAGCTTTAAAAAATGTTAGCTTAGCTTATTCATTATCAGGAATGGGTTTAGACGAATGGGCAAAAGCTTCAGGTGATTTGGCTGTTTGGGATGATCCTACAAACAGCGGGGCTTATCTATTCAGAGCATCACAAGCTGTTGGGACAGGAGAGATTGATTCTGCAACACTTGGAGATGTTAAAAGAGCACAACTGCTCCAGCCTGTAAATTCAAATACATATATCACTTATACAGGATATCAAAGTCTTCTTGAAATTCCCAAAATAAAAGGTAGTTTATGGGGTATTTTAGGCAATGATGAAACTGTTAGCACCGGAGGTTTTATTAACGGTGGCTCAAAAAGGGTAGCATTTTACACAGATGCAATTTATAAATACACAGACGGACCTCGAGGAAATTCAGACGAACAAATAGAGCAGAGTTTGATAAAAATAAAAACTTCTTTATCGGAAAGTCATCAATTGATGTTATCAACTGTTTTTGGACATAGGGATCAAGGAGACTTAAATGCATGGGTTTTTGATAATGTGAAAACAGAAGATATTGATACAGATATGGATTATTGGTCTTTTAATATTGGATATCATTGGCGACAAGCAGCTGGAAAAAGTTTGCTTATTAACTTTCAGGGACATGGAGAAGACAGTAATACCAAATGGAATAATCCAACAAAATATAAATATTTTTCATCCATAAATTCAAGATATCACAGCAATGCTTGGAGATTGGAATTGTTGGAACTATTCAGAACAGCTAATCATAGGATTTCATTTGGTACAAGTTTTGAAAACAGATTCCAACGTCCAAGACAGTCGTACTATTATCCAATATTGTATAATATCCCACCATATAGCAGCTCTAACAATATACATAAGAAAGAAAGAAGGGTTTTTTTCAGAGATCTTTGGAAAAATAACAATTTAATCATTACTGGAGGAGTATCTTATATTTATCTCGACAATATATGGCTCTCCGATAATTCATACAAAAAAAAGGAAAAAATTCTTCCGGAAATAGGCTTAGTATATAATCTAACCCAAAAAGATATTTTAAGGTTTGGATATTTTCAAGAGATGCAACCTGATTATTTAAGCGGTACTTTACAGCCTACTGAAATATCAGGTTTTAAAAAAGTCACAGGCACAACACCAGGAACATGGACAAGATTTTACGGAATTGGATGGGACAGGAATTGGAGTGACACTGTTTTTACAAGATTAGAGCTTTACAGAACAAGCAGGAGATATCCTTCCTATTTCACGCCTTATCCTGATGACAACGGACAAAATCTATGGAGAAACGAACAATTTGATACTTTAAGATTTGTAATAAATACTTTGTTATCAAAAAATTTAGCATTGTCATTTACTTTTAAAGGAGTTGATTTTGAAGCTAAAAACCCTGAAAGAGAACGAACTGATTACAGCTCTGAGATTAGACTATCATACACCCATCCAGCTGGTATTAAAGCACAATTCGCCTTTTGGTTAGTCTCTCAGGATGAAAAAGGAAACGATTTTGGTGAAAATTTAGGTGATGATTTTATTATTGCAAGTTTTTATATTGAAAAAAGTTTATTTAATAAAAAAGGTCTGATATATCTCTCTGTGGAAAATATCACAGATGAACAATATAATTATCTGGTTTCTGACAGAGTAGAATCACAACAACTGCCATGGGAGGGTTTTTTAGGTAAAATTGGATTTCAATGGAATTTCTAAATTGAAAGCTTTGCACGGTAAAAAATATTTAAAAACTACAAAATGGACAAGCA
>CAZBLP010000034.1:0-22455 GCA_964492825.1 uncultured bacterium | reverse complement strand
TGATATGCCCTGTTAAACTGATTTTTGCTGTAACTGTATCCTCCAACCATTGCTTTTACAAGACCGGTTTTGGGAATAACCGATAAAATTGCTCCATTCACCCTAACAGGTTCGTATAATTTATAGAAAAAAGTTTTACTTATTTTTTTAAATAATTTTACATAAATTACATCTCCTATATTTAAAATGTCATTTATTTTTTTTGATATGAATTTTTTATGATTTTCTTCCAATCTTTTGTAAGAAATCCATTTGTTGTCCTTATACCTTAAATACCCAGTATGTCCTCCGACATTGATTATTGCATAATTGTTTTTTTTATCAATATAAGTTATCAATGCTTTGTAAATATTTTTACCATTAATTGGAAATTTATTTTCTTTTTTTAATTTTTCAATAAAATCCTTAAAACTAAATTTTGACACATGTTCAACTGCACCAGAAAATCCTCTTCTATGTTCAAAATTTTCAAGGCCTTTTCTTAAAGCGGTTCTTGCATAATTTTGCAATTTTAAATCAACTGAAGTGTATATTTTAAAACCAGCTGTATAAAGTTTATCTTCGCCATATTTTTTAATCATATAATCTCTAATATAATCAAGAAAATAAGGAGCAACTGACAGGTTATAATTAATTTTTGGTTTTATAACTATTTTTTCGTTAAATGCTTTTACTGCATCTTCATGTGTAATTATTTTATTTTTCTCCATTTGTTTTAAAACGTATAATTGTCGCTCTTTTGCTTTTGTAAAATTATTTGCCGGTGAATACAGACTTGGTGCTTTTGGAAGTCCTGCAAGCATTGCAGCTTCTGCTAAAGTGAGAGAATCAAGAGTTTTGCCAAAATAATTTTCAGCAGCAGCAGCCACACCGTATGAATTGTAACCTAAATATATCTGATTTAAATAAAGATTTAATATGTCTTCTTTGTTTAGAAAGTTTTCAATCTTATAAGAAAGGATTATTTCCCGTATTTTTCTTTTAAAGGTTTTTCTGGGTGTAAGCAAGAAAGATTTAACAACTTGCTGAGTTATTGTGCTTCCCCCTTGCACAATTTTACGTGCTTTAATATCTTTAAGCAAAGCCCTGATTATGCTTATTATATCAAGGCCTTTATGATGATAGAAATTTTCATCTTCAGCAGCAATAAAAGCATTTTTAACAATTTCAGGAATTTTGGAAATATGCACGTAAATTCTTTTTTCTTTATAATATTCGCCTATTAATTCACCATTGTCAGAATAAACTCTTGTAACAACAGGCGGATTATAATTTTTAAGAGATTGAATATCAGGCAGGTTACGATTAAAATGGTATATAACTCCTGCTACTGTAATAATTCCGCAGATAAACAGAATCAAAAACATGGAAATTAATATTTTAAATATTTTCATATGTATCCCCTATGTAAGTTCAAAATAATAATGTAATTTAGAGATTAGGATTTGTGATTTAGTTTTTACAAAATCCCAATTCCCAAATCCTAAATTCCAAGAAAGAGTTCGGCTAAAAATTTATTGATTAGCTGTTAATCCCAAGTTATTTTTAATTTTTATATATTTTGTATAAATTTACAATTTGTTCAACTGATAAATTATTTATCCTTGTGTTTGCTGAAAAATTATTTTTAAAATAATCTAAAAAATTTTTCTGAAAACTTATAAATGGATTGGTACTTAATACATTTATAAGTTTTTTCCTTTTACCATAAAAAAAAGCTTTAATAAACAGAAAAAAATCATCAAAATTTTCAATGTTGTATTTATTTCTAATATTAAACTTAACAATTGTTGATATTACCTTAGGCTTTGGATAAAAGCAGTTAGAGGAAATATGAAAATTGATTTCAGGGTTTGAGAAACTCTGTGAAATTGCAGATATTATAGAATAATTTTTATTACTGTTATCTGCAACAACTCTTTGAGCAACTTCTTTTTGCAGCATAAAAATTGCCTGTTTATAAACAGAGTGATTTGCCAGAATGTTAAAAATTATCTGTGTGGAAACATTGTAAGGAAGATTGCCGATTGCCAGAACATTACTACCTATATTTTTATGATTCCATTTTAAAAAATTTACATTATAAATTTCTGTGCCAGGGAAGTTCTCTTTTAAATTATCTATTAGCTCTTTGTCTATTTCAATTAAAATCAATCTTTTACTTTTTTTATAAAGAGAATTTGTAATTGCACCTTGTCCTGGGCCTATTTCAACAATAGTATTAAATTGTTTGAAATCAATTAAATTAATTATTTTATTAATTATGTTTTTATCAATTAAAAAATTTTGTCCTAAACTTTTTTTAGGAAATATATTTTTCTTCATTAAAAATTTTGGTAAAATAATATTTTGAGAATATGTAACCAATAGCTGCTGCAACTGCTCCTATTAGAACAGAACCTATTAACATAGGCACGAATATTTCCAGACCTTGCTCTAAAAGATGTAAGTCTTTGAAATCACTTAAAAAATAATGTGTGTAATTCATGTTGAAAATTTTACAGGTTAATATTCCCACTTCATAGTCTGCAAATAGCATAAAGGGAAAAGTAACGGGATTGCATATTAAACTGCCAAGAATAGCTGCTGATTTGCTTGCTCTGAAAATCAATGCAAATCCTATACATAACAGAGTATGTATACCAATTAACGGTGAAAAAGATGTAAATACGCCTATGGCTATCCCTTTGGCTATCCTTGTTGGATTTTCCCTGCCAAGTATAAGCTGGTAATAGTATGCCCTGACTTTTCCAATAAATTTCTCTAACAAAGTTTCATCCTTGGAATGGCGTTTAATGCTAAATCAAACGGAAAACAGCGTTTCTCATTAATATGTCTGTAATATCCTGCAAGTGCAATCATGGCGGCATTGTCTGAACATAGAATAGGAGAAGGGGTGTAAAAATTAAGATTATTTTTATATGCAAATTCAGACAGTTTCTTTTTTATAAACGAATTACATGCAACTCCGCCACCAAAACCAATATTTTTGACTTTATATTTTTTAACAGCTTCGCTTAATTTGAATATAAAGGTGTCTGATATACTGTTTTGAAAAGATGAACAAATATCTTCTGTTTTATAATTTTTCTCTTTTTTTATAAAATTTAACACTGAAGTTTTAATACCTGAGAAACTGAAATTCAGATTGCCTTTTTCAATAAAAGATTTTGGAAACTTAATGTTATTTTCACCTTTTTGTGCTAAATTTTCAACTATAGGCCCGCCTGGATAACCAAGCCCAAGCATTTTTGCCACTTTGTCAAATGCTTCTCCAGCAGCATCGTCCAGGGTTCTGCCAAGTAACTGATATTTACCGGGTTTTTCAACTAAAAAAAGACTTGTGTGCCCACCTGAAGCAATTAGTGAAATAAAAGGAAATTCAACATTGTTTTCAAATAAAACAGATAATATATGACCTTCTATATGATTTACAGGATAAAGCGGTTTTTTTAAATAATAAGCAACAGCTTTGGCAAAATTCAATCCTACAAGCAGGGAGCCTACAAGTCCCGGTCCTTGGGTAACGGAAACAATGTCAATATTCTCAATAGGAATATCTATGCTGCTAAAAACTTTATTAAATATATGGTCAATTTTTTCAATATGTTTTCTTGATGCTATTTCAGGCACCACTCCGCCAAACTTGCTGTGTTCTTTGATTTGTGAATATAAAATATTTGCATAAATTTTTTTATTATCATCTATAACAGCAACAGCAGTTTCGTCGCATGATGATTCTATTCCCAAAATAAACATTTTAATCCTTTAAAGTTTTTATAAATAATAACATAAAATTTTTTATATATCTATGAAATTTTTTTTATTAAAACTTGACTATTGGCAGAAAAGGTATATAATTATGTTGTGGTTAAATAAAAACAGGAGGTGTGTTATGAGTACAAAATTTCCCCAAATAGGCAACAAAGTCATTGCTAAAATTATTGAAACAAAAGGTGATTGCACTATTGGTATGAAGCCAGGTGATGAATTTGAATTAAGTGTTCATAAATGTGGAGATTTTTGCGGGTTATTTTATCATAATATTTTACAATGGGTTACAATGCTACAATTTGGAGGAACTTTTCCAATAGGTGATAATCCCGATGTTATGGTTTGGGAATGTCCCAATGCAAACAATAAAGTTAAAGTTGAGCTTAGAAGAGAAAAATAATTTAAAGTTTATTCAGGAATAATTGAATCTAAAGCGGGCTTTTTGCCCGCTTTTTTATTAAAATTTATTTATTTTACTTTTTACTTTTTCAATGATATAAAAATGTTAAATGCATAGTAAAATAATTTTAAGTTTTTAATTCAGCAGTAATGGATAATTGAGGATTATATGCTTGTTTGGAGGAGTGTTTGGATAAAGTCAGAGTCGGCATAGTCGGTTTAGGTTACCTTGGCAGATTTCATTTGGAAAAATATTTAATGTCAGATGATGTTAATGTTACCGCAGTTTCAGATATTTCAGAAGAATCTTTAAAAAGAGTCAAAAATAACGAAATAATAAAAACCAAAAATTACATTGATATTTTACAACATATTGATGCTGTCAGCATTGTAACTCCCACAGAGACCCATTTTGAAATTGCTAAATTTTTTCTTGAAAACGGCAAAGATGTGTTGCTTGAAAAGCCTATTACCACAACTGTATCAGAAGCTGATAAACTTATAGAAATTTCTGAGAAAAACGGCAATATTTTTCAGATTGGTCATTTGGAAAGGTTTAACCCTGCTGTAGTTGCTTGCCAGAAATATTTGGGCAGACCTATGTTTATTGAGTGTATAAGAATTTCCCCATATATTGGCAGGAGCATTGATACAGATGTAATTAGAGATTTAATGATACATGATATTGATATTATCCTCAGTATAGTGAAAAGCAGGTTAAAAAATGTTCATGCAGTTGGTGTCCCGATATTAACTGATAAAATAGATATTGCCAATGCAAGACTTGTTTTTGAATCAGGCTGTGTTGTAAATATCACAGCGAGCAGAGTTTCATTTAAAAGGGAGCGCAAAATAAGAATTTTTCAGGAAAACAGATATATTTCCCTTGATTATGAAAAAAGAAAAGCAACTGTTTATACATTGGATAAAAAAGATAAAAAAGTTATTAAGCCTTTGGATTTCCTGTCATGTTTTAAAATGAACAAAATTAAATTTCCAAAAAAAATTGACCAATTGGAGCATGAAATAAAATCTTTTATTAATTGTGTGAAAAAAAGAGTCAATCCTTCTGTATCAGGAAAAGAAGGCAGAAATGCATTAGATGTAGCTCTTAAAATTTTAAATGATTTAGAGGAGAAGTTAAATGGTTCCATTTGTTGATATAGGCAAGGAATTTGAGCTTTTTAAAAATGAGATTTTTTCAAGAATCCAGAAAGTATTATTTAATTCTCAATTTATTTTAGGTGAAGAGGTTTTAAAATTCGAATCTAATATTTCAGAATTATTTGACACTAACTATGCTGTTGGTTTAAACAGCGGCACAGATGCATTGCACTTTGCATTATTGGCAAACGGTATTGGCAAAGGAGACAAAGTTATTACAACTCCTTTTTCATTTATAGCAACAACTGAAGCTATTTTATATTGCGGGGCAACCCCTGTGTTTGTTGATATAAATCCTGATACTTATAATATTGATGTTGAAAAAATAGAAGAAGCAATAGATGGAGACACAAAAGCAATATTGATTGTGCATCTTTTCGGTAATCCTTGCAAAATGGACAAAATTGTGGAGATAACCAAAAAGCACAATCTCATTTTAATAGAAGATTGTGCACAAAGTTTGGGTTCCAAGTATAATGACAAATTTGTAGGTACATTTGGAAAAACAGGTTGTTTCAGTTTTTATCCGAGTAAGAACCTTGGTGCTTATGGTGACGGAGGAATGGTTGTTACAAATTACCATGAGATATTTAAAAAATTTCTTTTATACAGAAATCACGGATTAGGTGCAGACGGGTATCATAATATCATAGGTTTTAACAGCAGATTGGATTCAATCCAGGCAGCAGTGTTAAATGTCAAATTGGATTATTTAAACCAGTTTATTGAAAAAAGAAGAAAATTAGCATATATCTATATGGAGTATCTGAAAGATGTTGAGGAGATTACTTTTCCAAAAGAGGAGAAGAACAGTTTTCATACTTATAATTTACTGACCATTAGAGCTAAAAAAAGAGATGAGTTAAAAAAATTTCTCAATAAAAACGGTATTAACACCGGGATATATTACAAATCCACTATTCCTGAGCAGCCTGCAATGAGATTTTTAAATGTGGATAATGATTCATATTTTGTGGCTTCCAACATTTCCAAGCAAGTTTTATCTCTGCCGCTTTATCCGAACTTAGGTGAGGATATTATTAAAAAAATTACTGAAAAAATTAAGGAATTTTATGCCAGATAATATTTTTATTGTTGCTGGGGAAGATTCAGGAGATAATTTTGGTGCAAATTTAATTAATGAAATAAAAAAACAAAATTCAGAGTTGCAAATTTTCGCTATTGGCGGAGATAAAATAGAGAAAACAGGTGGAGTTTTATTAGAAAATTTCAAAAAAATATCAGTTGTAGGATTAACAGAAGTCATTAAGCATCTGCCAGATGTTTTCCATGTTTTAAAAAAAATAGAAAAATTCATAAAGCATAATTCCCCTAAATTTATTATTCTTATAGACTTTCCTGATTTCAATTTCAGAGTTGCCAAAATAGCTTACAAATATAATATTCCTGTTTACTACTTTGTCAGTCCTCAAGTGTGGGCATGGCGCCAGGGTAGGGTGCATTTTTTAAAAAAATATGTAAGGAAGATTTTTGCTATTTTTCCTTTTGAAGTTGCATTGTACAAAAAATTCGGAGTAAATGTTCAATTTATAGGCCATCCGTTGGCAGCAACAATTAAAAATTTTAAACCTTCCTTAAACTTTAGCAATAACTCTCAATATATAGCACTTCTTCCAGGTAGCAGATACAGTGAAATAAAGAGACTTCTTCCGATAATTATTAATTCTGCTAAATTATTAAAAAAAGATTTTGCAGATTTAAAATTTATTTTACCTGTTGCACCTAACTTAGATTATGAACATATAAAACATATTATACTGAAACAGGCTGATTTTATTGAAGTTATAAGAGGCAACAGTTATGATGCCATTTCAGGTTCCAGACTTGTAATTTCAGCATCAGGCACTGCCACTCTTGAATCTGCGTTATTTGGCAAACCTGTAATAATAATTTATAAAGTAAATTTTGTCTCCTATTTGTTGGGAAGGCTTTTTATAAAAGTCAAATATATAGGCATGCCTAATATTTTATTAGGTAAATCTTACAATCCTGAGCTTATTCAATATAATGCCACTTCTGAAAATATTTTTATTGAAGCAAAAAAATTTCTAATAAACAAGGCAAAATATGAAAAAGTTGCAAATTTAAATAAAAATCTGATTAATGAGTTGTATTCTGCCAGCAGTTACAGAGAGACCATAGATTCCATTTTCAATGAGATATATAATCTTTGATTTTTTCTTTAAAATCATCAGGTACGGGAATAGTTTTTTTGGTCTTGTAATTGTAAAATACCTGAACACTATATCCATCGGCAAATTTTAATTTATTATCTTCTGATACCAGTTCATAGAAAAATTTAAAACTTTTGTTCCCAAATTCTCCTGCCCACATATTTAAAATAATGTTGGGCGATGCAAGGTCAATAGGCAGATAATAACTTGCTTCAGATTTTGCCAAAATAAAAGAAAATTCAGCAGGGCTTTTTACTTTTATAATGTTTTTAAAGAATTCTAATCTGCCTAATTCAAAATAACTGAAATAAACTGCATTATTAACATGCCCCATAGCATCTAAGTCTCTAAACCTGACCTGAATAGGTATTTGAAATTTTTTCAATTTATTTCTCCTGCATATATTTTAAATGGGTAATGTAAATTATCCAAAATATCTGTGGCTATTACAGATTCTTCAGATTTTTTATTAGCAGCTATCTCACCTGCAAATCCGTGTGTGTAAGCTGCCAAAACAGCTGCATCTAATTTTTCATACTTTTGAGCAATAAATGATGCAATCATGCCGCTTAAAACATCTCCGCTACCACCTGAAGCAAGGGCAGAGCTGCCAGTGGGATTAATATACACTGTTTTGCCGTCTGTAATAATTGTTTTATATCCTTTAAGCACCACAATTGCATTATAATCTTGAGCGAATTTTTTAGCAACTTCAATGCGGTTATTCTGAATATCTTTTACAGATATTCCGGTGAGTCTTGACATTTCACCTGGATGAGGAGTTAAAACAGGCTGATGTTTTATTGCTTTTAATAATGTTAAATTCTCAGAAATAATATTTAATCCGTCAGCATCAATAACAACAGGAGTTTCAATTTTAGGCAATATTTCAAATAAAAACTGCTTTACTTCTTCAGATTTGCCAAAACCTGGACCTATTACCAAAGCATTTTTTGAATTAATGAAAAGGAGCAGTTCATTTCTGTCACAAGTGTTGAAGTCAACAGGATATGTCATTCCTTCTATGAAAAGTTTCTCCACAGTATTATTAATACGAGAAGGCACTATTGAAGTAACAAGGCCGCAACCTGACATAAGCGCGGCTTTGGCTGATAAAACCGCAGCACCTGTAAATCCGACACTGCCGCCTAAAACAACAACATGGCCGAAACTGCCTTTATGTAAATCTTTTTCCCTTGTTTTGTAAATATTTTTTACAATATTTTCATCAGTTTCATAACAGTTAATTTCAAAAGGGATATTTTCAGGAATTGAAATATCAATTACTTTTACTTTGCCTGTAAATTTTGCTCCTGGATATGTGGCGAGGCCTGTTTTTTTATAACCAAAAGTGCATGTAAGTTCAGCTTTTACAGCTACTCCTAATTGAATTCCTCTTTCTGCATGCAATCCTGAGGGAATATCAATTGACACAGTTTTAGCATTGGAATTGTTAATGTATTCAATTATTTTTCTGTAAAAATCTCTTACTTCCTTTTTTAAGCCAGTGCCTAAAATTGCATCAAAAATATAATCAAAATCATTGTTCCTAACTAAATTATCGAATTTTTCAAAATCCGAAACTTCTGATATTTTAAGCCCCATATTTTGGCAAATTTTACAATTTATTTCAGCATCGCCCTTTAAATTGCCGCTTTCTGTTAGAAGAATCAGTTTTATATTTTTAAAGTCATTGTTGTATAAATACCTTGCTACAACAAATCCGTCTCCGCCATTGTTCCCTTTGCCACATACTATGAGGATGCTTGAAGATTTTTCAGGTAAAAATTCTTCAATGAATTTTTCATAAACACCTCTGCCTGCATTTTCCATAAGCACAGCACCGGGAATGCCAATTTTATTAATTGTATATTTATCAATCTCGGACATTAGCTCACCTGAAACCAATTTCATAATATCCCCCATTTTTTCAAATTTAAACTATAATTAACAAGTTTAATATATTTTTTCAACTTTTTATTGACAATGTTATTTTTGTAACTAACTTATGAATAAGATGAACAGAGAATTAAATGACAGAATGATACAAATTTTAAAACTTGTAATTAATGAATATATTGACACAGGTGAACCTGTAGGTTCAAGGACTATTGTAAAAAAGTATCATCTGAATTTAAGTCCTGCTACTATTAGAAATATTATGTCTGATCTTGAAGATTTTGGAATGCTGTATCAGCCTTATACTTCTGCAGGAAGAGTGCCGACAAAAGAAGGTTTGCAATACTATGTGGACACTCTGGTGCATTTTAAAAATATACCTGAGAATATTCGAAATAAAATTATTCAAGCTGTTAATAATGACGAACTGAAACTTACAGAAATTTGCGGTAAAATCTCAGATATTATTTCAGATATTACAAAGTGTGTTGGAGTTGTTGTTGTACCTAATATTAAATTTTCCACACTTAATCATCTGGAGTTTTTGAAGCTCACAGATTCGAAAGTCCTTGCAATTATAATTAATGAGCTTGGACAGGTACAAAACAAGATATTTGAAGTGGATTTCAGAATATCTCAGGATGAGCTGAATAATCTAAGCAATTATTTAAACAATAAATTTCAGAACAGAAATATTTTTGAAATTAAAACAGAGATTTTAAAAGAAATGGATACAGTTAGAAATGTTTTTAATGAAAAACTTTCAAAATTAATAGAGAAATTTTACAAAATGGATTTGAAAGATTATGATTTGCAGAGAGATGTTATTATTAAAGGGTTGAAGAATTTTCTGCAAACAGATTACTTTCAGAAAGATTTTGAAAACCTTAAAAGGTTATTAAGCCTGTTTGAGGAGAAAAACAAATTAATAGAAATGCTTGACAAGAGCATTAAAAATCCAGGTATACAGATTTTCATTGGTTCTCAGAACAAGGAGTTTGAAAATCTCAGTGTTATTACTTCATCATATTCCAAAAACGGCCTTACATTGGGTAGTTTAGGTGTAATAGGGCCTTTGAGAATGAATTATAATGCTATTATACCTATTGTAGATTGTGCTGCACAAATTATTTCCACAATTTTAGATGAAAATTTCAGGAGGTTAAGTTAAATGTCAGGAAAGAAACAGGAGAAAAAATCTGAAAAAAAGCAGAATCAGGTAAATGAGCTTAAAGAGAAAATAAAAGAACTTGAAAATAGTTTAAATGAAAAAGAAGAAACAGTAAAAAACCTTGAACAAGAGATTAAAGATTTACAGGATAAATATTTAAGGCTTGTTGCTGAAACGGAAAATATGAAAAAGAGATTGGAAAGAGAAAAAAGGGATTTTTTGGAATATGCAAATGAAAACCTTTTAAAAGACCTTTTGCCTGTTATTGATAATATTGAGAGAGCTATTGAACATGCAGACAGTGAAGCTGATATAAAAGACTTTATTAAAGGTGTTGAAATGACTCTTGCCAGTTTTTTAAAAGTCCTTGAAAAATACAATGTTAAAGCAATTAATTCAATTAACGAGGAATTTGATCCTAATTTTCACGAGGCAATGGCAATTAAGGAAACAGATCAGCAGCCGCCTAATACTATAGTTGAGGAATTGCAAAAAGGCTATATGTATAAAGAGAAGTTGCTCAGGCCATCTCTTGTAACAGTGGCAAAAGAGCCTGCAAAAAAATAATATTGACAATACAGATTAAATAATTAACTTATTGAAAAAAGATAAAGGAGGCATAAACAAATGGGAAAAGTTATTGGTATAGACTTAGGGACAACAAACTCTTGCGTAGCTGTAATGGAGGGAAAAGACCCTAAAGTTATAGTTAATTCCGAAGGTTCAAGAACAACACCTTCAATTGTTGCTTTTACTGATAAAGGGGAAAAGCTTGTTGGACAACTTGCCAAAAGACAGGCTGTTACAAACCCTGAAAATACAATTTATGCAGTAAAAAGATTAATAGGTAGGAAATATGAAGACGCACAAGTTGGAAAGGCAATTAAAATTGTACCATATAAAATTTCAAGAGCATCAAATGGTGATGCGTGGGTACAAGTAAAGGGGCAGGATTACAGTCCTCAGCAAATATCTGCATTTGTGCTGCAAAAAATGAAGCAAACAGCAGAGGATTATCTTGGAGAAAAAGTAACAGATGCTGTAATTACAGTGCCTGCTTATTTTAATGACAGTCAGAGACAGGCAACTAAAGATGCTGGTAAAATTGCAGGATTAAATGTGTTAAGGATTATAAACGAGCCAACAGCAGCAGCATTGGCATATGGCCTTGATAAAAAGAAAGATGAGAAAATAGCCGTGTTTGACCTTGGTGGAGGTACATTTGATATTTCCATACTTGAAATTGGCGACGGTGTATTTGAAGTAAAAGCTACCAATGGAGATACATTCTTAGGCGGTGAAGACTTTGACCAGGCATTAATAAATTATATTGCCGATGAATTTGAAAAAGAAAACGGTATTAATTTGAGGAATGACAAAATGGCTCTGCAAAGATTAAAAGAAGCTGCTGAAAAAGCCAAACATGAGCTTTCCACTGTAATGGAGACAGAAGTAAATCTGCCGTTTATAACAGCAGACAGCAGCGGTCCGAAACATCTGCAAATGAAAATAACAAGAGCCAAGTTTGAATCTCTTGTGGAGGATCTGCTTAGGCGATTGGAAGAGCCATGTATGCAGGCTCTTAAAGATGCAGGGCTTGGAGCCAATGATATTAATGAAGTGATTCTTGTTGGCGGAATGACGAGAATGCCTGCTGTTCAAGCTAAAGCTAAAGAAATATTCGGTAAAGAGCCGCACAAAGGCATTAACCCTGATGAGGTGGTTGCTGTTGGAGCAGCTATTCAGGGAGCTGTTTTAAAAGGTGATATTAAGGATGTGTTGCTTTTGGATGTAACGCCGCTTTCTCTCGGAATAGAAACTTTAGGCGGAGTTTTTACAAAAATAATTGAAAGAAATACAACAATACCTGTTAAAAAGAGTCAGATATTTACAACAGCTGCTGACAATCAAACATCTGTAGGCATACATGTTTTGCAGGGAGAAAGACAGCTTGCAAAAGATAACAAAACACTTGGAAAATTTGAATTAATTGGTATTCCTCCTGCACCAAGAGGGATTCCGCAAATAGAAGTTACCTTTGATATTGATGCCAATGGTATAGTGCATGTAAGTGCCAAAGATAAAGCTACAGGAAAAGAACAGTCAATTAAAATAACAGCTTCAAGCGGGCTGTCAGAAGAAGAAATAGAAAAAATGGTAAAAGATGCTGAAATGCATGCAGAGGAAGACAGAAAAAGAAAAGAATTAATTGAAGCAAAGAACCAGGCGGAAAATTTGGTTTACACAACTGAAAAAACATTAAAAGATGCTGGTGATAAAATTTCAGAATCTGATAAGAAAAATATTGAAGCTGCAATTGAAAAACTTAAGAAAGTTAAAGATTCCAGTGAAGATAAATCTGAAATTGAAGCTGCAATTAATGAATTAACTCAAGCTTCTTATAAACTTGCAGAAGTATTATACGGCCAACAGGCACAGCAGCAGCCGGGAGCACAGCAGCAGCCCGGAGAAGAACCAGGTGCGAATGCTCAAAATGATGAAGATGTTGTAGATGCTGATTATGAAGAAGTTGATGATAAAAAACAGAGTTGAGGATTTTAATTTCAGCAATTAAATATAAAAGTTTTAAAAGAGGTGGGTAGGTTACCTGCCTCTTTTCTGTTTTATGGAAAATTCATTTGCATAATTTTTGTAAATAATATAATTGAGTAAAAAAATTTAATGGAAGAGGATAAATGGCTGGAAGAGATTATTATGAAATTTTAGGTGTCAATAGAAATGCAAGTGAATTGGAGATTAAAAAGGCTTACAGGAATTTGGCAATTAAATACCATCCTGATAAAAATCCAGGCGATTCAGTTGCAGAAGAAAAGTTTAAAGAAATAAATGAAGCTTATGAGATTTTAAGCAATCCTGAGAAAAGAGCAATGTATGACAGGTACGGTACTGCTGATTTTGGAAATGGCGGTGGTTTCTCAGAAGGAGGTTTTGATTTTAATGCTTCTACGATTTTTGAAGAATTTTTCGGTTCAGCTTTTGACGACTTATTTGGTGCTGGCACAAGAGGCAAAAAGCAAGCTTCGCATGTTGGGGAGGATTTAAAATATACGCTTGAAATAGAGTTTGAAGAAGCTGCTTTTGGTGTTGAAAAAATTATTAAAATTCCAAGACTGGAAACATGCCATTATTGTGGAGGCTCAGGAGCCAAAGATGCTTCTTCAGTTACAACGTGTCCTGATTGTCAAGGAACAGGAACAATAAGAATGAAGCAGGGGTTTTTCAGTATTGCAAGAACCTGTCCGAGGTGTAACGGAGAAGGTAAAATTATTAAGGAATTTTGCAACAGATGTCACGGTAGAAAGAGAATTCAGAAAGAAGCAAAAATCAAAGTTAAAATTCCAGCAGGTGTGGAAACCGGCAACAGGCTGAGATTGAGGCATGAAGGGAATCACGGCTTAAACGGCGGTGTCAGCGGTGACCTTTATATTGAATTATCAGTTAAGCCGCATCCTATTTTTAAAAGAGAAAATTCCGACCTTATTTGTGAGGTTCCGGTAAGTTACACCAAATTAGTTCTTGGCACAGAGCTTGAAATTCCAACGTTAAAAGATAAAATCAAGCTTAAAATACCAGCAGGCACACCTTCAGGCAAAGTGTTTACTTTCAGAGGCAAAGGCATTAAAAGAGTGAACAGTAACAGTTATGGGAACCTGCATGTTGTTGTAAATGTTGTTATTCCTAAAAAACTTACAAAAAAACAGAAAGAACTTTTAATGGAGATTGAAAGCGAATTTGAAAATTCTCCATTAAAGCATCATGAAGAAAAAGGTTTTTTTGATAAAGTAAAGGAAATCTTCGGAGGGTAACAAAAATTTAAAAAAAGAGTTGCAATTGTATAAATTTTAATATATAAAAAAATGTTCTTTGAAATAATATTATTTTCTGGGTCTGCTTTTGCAGATAATAGGGAATGCCGTGAAAATCGGCAGCGGGCCCGCCACTGTAAGTAGCGTTAACTTTGTCTCTCAATGCCACTGCTAAATTTATTAGTGGGAAGGCGAGATAGAGTTGCTACAAGCCAGGAGACCTACCCAGAAAATTATTTACCATGGCTTCGAGGCTAAAGGCCAGGGTAAGGAGAGATTCTAAAATAATCTGCTTCTTATCATACCCGGCTTAAGCCGGGTTTTTTTTTGCCCGCCTTTATGCCTCCAAAAAAATTAGGAGGTGAAAAATGAAACAAGGGAAAATTATTTTCATTGAAAACAGTTCGGAAAGTACGGAAAATTTAATTGAGAAAACAGAAAAGTTTTACTCTTCAAAGGGAATTCTAATTGAATTTGCCACAGAAAGAGGGAACAATGGATTCTACTCAGTTTCCGAAGCACTGCTAAAACTTCTTCAAAAAGGTGCTAAAAAAGTTAGTGCTATTCCAATAAGCTTAGGAGAAAATTATGAAATTCCTGTTTATTGGAGCACATATTAAGTTTAAGATTTTTATTTTGCCTTTTACACCCAATGTATTACCTGTTAGGCCTTTGGGATAGCTGCCCACTATCCTGAAAAGAAAGCCCGTTTTGCCCCTGAGAGGAGATGCTGCCCACATCTCCTCTCTTTTCAGTACAGGTTAGATTGTTTCTTTTTTATAATATTTCTCCACAAAGTGCCGTTCATCATTTATATTTTTAATTTTTCCATTTAGCTTCATTTCTATTATTTTTTCAAAAATTTCTTTAAAAACAGGTGAAGGTTTCAGACCCATTTTTATTAAATCGTATCCTGTTAAATCTGGTTTTACAAATCTGTGTTTGATTAAGAACTCAATAATGTACTGTTTTACCCTTTCTGTTGATGTTCTTGCTATACAGAAGAGTAAGCTTTCAATATGTTTGTTTTTTAGCAGATTGTACCTCTTATATGTGCTTGATTGTTTTTCCAAAACCAATTCTTTTAAGATTATATTGGTTTCATTTAAAATATTTATGATTTTTGCGCAATGTTTTTCATTTAATCCTATTATATCACACGATTCTATAACCTCTTCCCTTTTCAGTCTATAAACAAAAGCTATTAAAAACACTATCCATCTTTCAATGTATTCGTTTGGAAAAGTTAATTTATGCCAATTTGTAACTTCTTCCAGTTCGCTTATTAAATTAAAGATATTCTGATTTATATTGGTTTTGGAAAATACAAATTTCAATAATTTATAATTATGCAGCATTACAATTATATCTTTAACATTTTCCTCTTCGAAAATTGCTTTTAATTCATGGGTGATTCTTGATTTGGGCACAGTGTTTAAAAGCTTTAAACTCTTTGCGTTTTTAATTAAAGTTTCTGTTTGTTTACCAAGGGTGAAGTTGAATCTGCATGCAAATCTGAATGCTCTGAAAATTCTCGTAGGATCTTCCACAAAGCTTAAATTATGAATAATTCTGATTTTTTTATCTTTTATATCTTTAACACCGCCAAAAAAATCTATTAACTCGCCGAAATTATTTTTAGTAATTTCAATGGCAAGTGTGTTAATTGTAAAATCCCGTCTGTACAAATCCATTTTAAGGGAACTTTTTTGAACTATTGGAAGGCTTCCCGGCTTTTCATAATACTCAAGCCTTGCTGTTGCCAGGTCAAATACAAAACCATCTTTAAAAAATATTTTAGCTGTTTTGAATTTTTCATATGTCCTTATTTTTTCAACTATATCATGGTGGTGAAAAACATACTTTGCAAATTTAATTCCATTTCCTTCAATAACAAGGTCAACATCGAAATTTTCCCTTCTTAACATTAAATCCCTTACAAAACCGCCTACAACATAAACTCTGTACCCTAATTTATCGGCTATTTCACCTAATATTCTGAATTTATCTAATATTGGATCCGCTACCTCGCCTTTTAATAAATTTTTAACATCTTTTTCAACAGCATCATTTTCTATGTAGTTATTTTTGTTTTCCATGTTGTAGATGGTTTTTAAAATATCTGTACGTGTTATTACTCCAATAACTTTGTTATTTTCAACAACAGGAAGGAGACGCTGATTTTCCTTTAAAATAATATCTTTGATTTTTTCGAAATTTGTTGTTAAAGTTACAGTATCAAATTCTTCAATCATATATTCTTTGACTTTTAAGTTTTCCAAATTATGATACATTGATTTACCAACAATTTGTCTGGTAATTAAACCTATTATTCTGTGGGTTTTTTCATCCAGCACAGGTAACACATTAATATTGTATCTGTTTAAAATTTCATTTGCATATAATATATTGTCATTTTCTTTTATTGTAATTACAGGTGATGTCATAATATCTTTTGCTGTAAGGCCTATTTTATCAAGTGTTAAAAGAAAAGCTTTTATTTCATTGTAAACTTCTATGATGGTTTTGTTTTTTATTACAGCTGAAGCTGCTGAATCGTGGCCTCCGCCGTCAAAATATTCTGCAATGTATTTTACGCTAATTTCAGGTGCTGAGCTTCTGCAAATAAGATAAATTTTATTTCCCAGTCTTAAAATAGCAATAATTACCTGAAGGTTTTTCATGTCTTTAAATTTATGAACAGCAACTGCTATTTCAGGAATATAACTATCGTATGATGCTGTGGTAATTGCTATATTTGTGCCCTGAATATTTATGATTTCTTCTGTTTCAATGAATTGTTTTAAAATTTCAATTTGTTCGATTGTAATGTCATGATATAAGATATCTCTTACAGTATTTAAATTTGCATTGTTTTTTAATAAATATGCAGCAGCATAATAGTCTGCTTCAGTTGTTGTGTTAAATGTAAGGTTGCCAGTGTCTTCATAAATACCCATCATTAATGTTGTTGCTTCTTCAGGAGATAATGAAATGTCCCTTTCTTTTAAAAATTCAACTAAAATAGAAGTGCAAGCGCCAAATTTTTTTATGAATTTTTGCTCTGTTTCTATTTCATTTTCTTCAAGATGGTGGTCAAAAACTATAATTTCAATGTCTTTGTTATTAATAATCTCGGAAAAAACACCTATTCTGTCTTTTCGTGATGTATCCACAATTATAAGCCTTGTAATTTGGCTTAGGTCTAACTTGTTAATATCAACAATATCAAAGGAATAGAGTATTGTCTGTATGAAAAAATTTTTCATGCTTTTTTCTTTATTGCCGTGCAAAACAATGTAAGCATTAGGGTATAATTTTTTAGCTGCAATGGCACTGGCAAGTGCATCATAATCAGGATTGAAATGAGTGGTAATTATTTCCATTGCAGAATGGTTATTATGTTATTATTTTATTGTCAATAAAAAAGTTTTTAAAAAATAAAAATTGATATGTTTATTAAAATTAGGTATAAAAAACATTGAATAATAGGAAATCAAAAAGGAAAGAGCATTTATTAATTTTATAGGAGTTAAAAATGGCAAGAATGGGAATAGATGTTGGCGGCACACATACTGACGGAGTTTTAATTAAGAACAACAAAGTTGTGAATAAAGCCAAAGTTTTAACAGAGCATGAAAATCTTGAAAAATCAATAGAAAAAGTCATTGGCATTTTATTGGAGGATTATCCTGATATTGATATAAAAAAAATCACATTAAGCACAACTTTAACCACTAATCTTATTTTGGAAAAAAAGTTGCCTAAAACAGGGCTTATTATTTCAGGAGGCCCGGGAATACCTATTGAAAATTTTAAAAAAAACGATTTTACCTATGTTTTGGACGGAGCAATTGACCATAGAGGCAGAATTATTAAAGATATTAATTTAAAAGATATTGAAACAATTATTGATAATTTTTTAATTAACGGTATTGATACTGCAGCTATATGCACTAAATTTTCAATTAGAAATCCTTTGCATGAAAAATTAATTAAAGAAAGAATGGACACCAAATTTGACAATGTTACCACAGGTCATTCCTTATCAGGCAGTTTGAATTTTCCAAGAAGGATAAATACAGCTTATTTAAATGCAGCAACTTATAAAAAAAATAAGTTATTTTTGGATAATTTTAAAAATTTTCTTAATAAATCAAATATTAATACCGATATATTCATTCTTAAAGCTGACGGTGGCACTATTAAACTTAATGAAGCTTATGAAAGGCCAATATACACTATTTTGTCAGGTTCAGCAGCAGGGATTATAGGAATTATGAGCCTTATGGATATTAAAGATGAAGTGGCGGCTGTTATTGACATAGGCGGTACATCATCTGATTTTTCCTTTTTTTATAACGGATTGCCTCTTTTTGAGCCTGAAGGTATTAAAATAGGAGATGAACTGACTCTTGTAAGGTCAATGTATTCCCATTCTCTTGGAATAGGAGGAGACAGTTATGTGAGGGTTGAGAACAACAAAATAAAAATTGGCCCTGAGAGAAAGGGGGTTGCAATAGCTTTTGGTGGTGAGCATTTAACTCCCACAGATTTTGTTTTTTACACAGAAGAGCTTGAAACTCCTTATTTTGATAAAATAGAGAAAAATATAGAAGAATTTGCCAATGTTTTAAATATTAACAAACAAGAAGCTTCAAACAAAGTATTAAGACTTTTTTCAGAGAGTTTAAACCGATTTTTGGATACATTGGTTGAAGATATTAATAACCGTCCCATATACACAATAAAAGAGTTTTTAGGATATAAAAAACTTAAAGTTGACAAGATTTATTTAATGGGTGCTCCTGCTGAAAGTTTTAGAAAATTTTTATCATCAAATTTCAAGTATAAAATCAAAGTTGTTCCTCATTATGAAGTTATAAATGCCATTGGCACGGCAGTGAGCAAGCATACAAAGGAACTTACCCTTTTTGCAGATACGTCTGTTAATAAACTGACAATTCCTGAGATTGATTATTTTGATGAAATTGACAGTAATTTTACAATAGAGGATTGTTATGAGATTTTATCTGAAAAATTTAACAATGAAGAGTATGAAATTGTTGAAGAGATGATTTTTAATATTATTTCAGGTTTTTATAAAGTTGGAAAAACCTTCAGATTAAAAGCTCAGGTAAAATCAGGCGTTGAAATAAATTTAAAATCAAACTCATAGGGGGTAGGGATGTTTGAAAATTATACATTTGAAAACAGTTATGTTGGCAGATTTCAAAAGGATGAAGATCTTTTTAAATCTTTAACTGATTTTCTTGAAAATAATAATATAAAAACTGGATTTATTTCAGGAATAGGCGCTCTGCAAAAAGCGGTTTTAGGTTATTACAATCAGAAAGAGTTTAAGTATCAGACAATAGAAGTAGATAAACCTGTTGAAGTTGTATCATTTACAGGAAATGTTTCTATTAAAGATGGACATTCATTTCCACATTGTCATATTGTTGTGGCTGATGAAAACGGTTATACAAAAGCAGGGCATTTAATGGAAGGATGCAGAATTTTTGCATTTGAATTTTTAATTATATCTTTGGAAGGAATCCCGCTTGAAAGAGGATTTGACCAAAGCACAAAACTTCCATTATGGATGTTTTCTAAATAATGTGAGTTGTTTTTGGAGATATAATAAATGAGAAAAACAAGAGTTGTAAAGATTGGCAATGTGAAGATCGGCGGTAATAATCCTATTGTTGTGCAATCAATGACAAATACCAGAACAGAAGATGTTGATGCAACAGTTGCTCAAATTTTAAATCTTGAAAAAGTCGGATGCGAAGTTATTAGGGTCGCTGTGCCAACTGAGAAAGCAGCTATTAAAATTAAAGACATAAAATCTCAAATTAATATACCGCTTATTGCTGATATACATTTTCATCATAAGCTGGCTGTTGCTTCAATAGAAAACGGAGCAGATGCTGTTAGAATCAATCCCGGAAATATTGGAGAGAAAAAGAGAGTTAAACAAGTTGTAGATTCTGCAAAAATGCACGGTATATCAATTAGGGTAGGGGTCAATGCTGGTTCTCTTGAAAAAGATATTTTTAATAAGTTCGGTTCAATATGTGCTGATGCTCTTGTTGAAAGTGCATTGAAAAATGTCAGATTAATAGAAAAAATGGGTTTTTCTGATATTAAGGTTTCTTTAAAAGCTTCAGATGTAGGTCTTACAGTGGAAAGTTATGAAAAATTATCAAAAATTGTTGATTATCCTCTGCATGTTGGAATAACAGAAGCAGGCACTATTAAGTCAGGCACAATTAAATCTGCAATTGGCATAGGGATTTTGCTTTACAAAGGAATTGGCGACACTCTCAGGGTTTCTCTTACAGGAGATCCTGCTGAAGAAGTGGCAGTTGCTTGGAAAATATTGAATTATCTTGGACTACGTAAAAGAGGTATTGAAGTAATTTCATGTCCTACCTGCGGTAGAACAGAAATTGATATTATAAATTTGGCTCAGAGAATAGAAGATAAACTTAGTTATATTGAAAAACCCATTAAAGTTGCTGTTATGGGATGCGTTGTAAATGGTCCCGGAGAAGCAAAGGAAGCTGATATAGGAATAGCAGGAGGCAAAGGAACGGGATTGATTTTTAAAAAAGGTAAAATTATAAAAAAAATACCTGAAAATAAATTAGAGTCTGAGCTTTTAGCGGAAATAAAAAAGATGATTCTATAAATTCTATCCACCTCGCAGGTGGACACCTGCGAGGTGGATAGAGGGTAGATGTTACTGATATGTATTATACAAACATGAGCCGTCATTCATTCCCATTCTGCCACCTCTACTACCTTTTCTGCCTTTTCCTCTTTGAGTTTGTGATTGAGTGGAAAGGATTTCATTATACTCATCTTCAGAGATATATTTTGGTGTATAGCTTTCACCATAAGATTGCAACATATTTGAAAAAGCTCTCATATGGTTATACGAACCGTTCATTAACCTCTCATAAACAAATTTGATGTCATCATTATCCGTATTTGCAATTAAAGTCTCAAGATCTGATATGTCAAGATCTTCAATTTCAGCACCCACTTTTAATGCATCAACTTCAGAAGCCTCTCCAGTTGCAACAAGCTCATTAAACAATCCTGAAAACTCTTCATCGCTGAAAACACCTATTGAATCATCAATAACAGGATCTGATATTCCATATTTTTCAAGAAGCATTTTTACTGCCTCCATATGCCTCTGCTCACTGTTTGCTATGTTTGCAAACACCTGAAGTCCCCATTTTTCATAAAGCTTCAAATATACATCTCTTGCCAGTTTTTCTTCCTGCCTCATTTTTAATAAACCTGATTTTTCATCATCACTTAAATCCTGTGCAGGCATAGAAGAAATAGCTGTGTACAATCCTGTACCTGTACTTCTTTGAAAATTTGCATTTTCCCATCTTGGTTGAGCCATTAAACTCATAGCCATTGATAAAATAATTAATCCTACTCCTAATAAAATTTTTTTCATTTTTTTCCTCCTTTTTTATTTTTTTTCAAAATCATATCACACTGAATGCAACCACTATGCCAAAGTATAACATGTTGAAATAACTGAAAAAAGTTGTTTGCTTTTCGGCAATTTTGTCGAATGCCTCGACATTTTCAGTACTGCATTTTTCATTTTTTCCACTTCGGAGGTGGACACCTGCGAGGTGGAATGATTGGGTGGATAGATGAATGAGCATATGGGGAAGATTATTTTATTTATCCACTTCGGAGGAGGAATGTAATTCTTTTTGGTAATCTATTAGTTCTTCAATAAATTTTTTATAATCTTCTGGTTCCACATTAATATATTTTGAGAAACTGCAGATTGATTTATTGCTTTTTTTCAAATATTCCTTATATGAGGAATATTTCCATTCTTCAGGTTTATCAACTATACCAGAACTTGATGGATTAAGATGAATGTATCTGGTAAGGTGCAAAAGTTGTTCCTCTGAATCTATCAATACATACTTAAATCTCCCCTGCCATAGAGGACCTTTTCTTTTGTTTTTTATATTAA
>CAZBLP010000033.1:0-22846 GCA_964492825.1 uncultured bacterium | reverse complement strand
GAATTTATGGAGAATCATAATCTTTTTTTTAATATTATTCATCCTGATGATAGAAGTTGTGTATTAGAAAAATTAGAAGAAGAACTTCTTAATCCGCAGTTATGCTATGCAGAATACAGAATTATCCATAAAAATGGCAATATTATATGGATAAGTCATAGATGCAAGCCTGTTTATGATTCAAAAGGAATATTCGGTGGATTTGTCAGTAATAATAAGGATATAACTGATTTAAAAACCACATTTGAAAAATTAGAAGAAAATGAAAGAAAATATAAGGAAACAACAAAATTTTTTCGTTTAATGATGGATAATATTCCGGAACTTGTTTGGGCAAAAGACATAAAAGGAAAATTTCTGTTTGTAAATAAAACTGATGCAGATTTTTTAGGAGCAAAAGACACAGAAGAACCTATTGGAAAAGATGATATGTATTTTGCACGTAAATATCGAAAAGAAAGGCCTGATAGAGATGATTGGTTTACTTTCGGAGAATTATGTGTAAATTCAGATGAGATTGTTTTAAAATCAAAAAAACCTGGAAGATTTGACGAGTTTGGAAATGTAAGGGGAAAATTTTTATACCTTGATGTTATTAAAGCTCCAATTTTTGACGATAACGGAAATTTAATAGGCACAGTAGGATTTGGAAGAGATGTTACAAAACAGAAAGAAATTGAAAAAAAGGTTAAAGAAAGTGAAGAAAAATATAGGCGGATTTTTGAAGAATCTCTTGATGCTCTTTTCATTACTACATTAGAAGGGAAATTTATTGACATTAATCCTGCTGGATTGAAGTTTTTCGGATATGATTCTCTTGATGAGATAAAAGAGAAAGATATTCATAAAGATATTTATAAAGATCCACAGGATAGAGAGAAATTTATAGATACAATGAGAAAAAACGGGTTTGTTAAAGATTTTGAAACAACTTTTTTAAAAAAAGACGGTTCAGAAATAATAGGTCTTGTTTTTGCGACTTCTATTTTTAGTGAAGATGGCAAACTTACAGGATTTAGAGGATCAATAAGAGATATTACGGAAAAAAAATCTCTGGAAGCTCAACTTTTTCAATCTCAAAAAATGGAATCAGTAGGGAGACTTGCAGGAGGGATTGCCCATGATTTCAACAATATTCTTACAGTTATTAACGGTTATGCTGAAATGGCTATGGGTAAAATTAATCCCGAACATCCTTTATATAAGGATATCTCTTATATTTTCAATGCAGGCAAACGTGCCCAGAAGCTAATTAATCAGCTTCTTGCATTTAGCAGAAAACAGGTTTTTAAGCCTGAAATTATAGATATTAATAAATTAATTTCTTCAATGGATAAAATGTTAAGAAGATTATTAGGAGAAGATATACATGTAGAGAAATTTTTGTCTGAAAAACTTCCGAACATAAAAGCCGACACCAGTCAAATTGAGCAAATTCTTATTAATCTTGTTGTAAATGCAAAAGATGCTTTAGATCTCGTACAATTACCTCTTTTTAAGAAAAAAATTACTATTGAAACAGGTTTTAAATATTTTGACAAGGAATATACAAAAAAGCATTTAGGAAGCAGAGAAGGAAGTTATGTATATTTTGCCATATCCGATAATGGAATTGGTATGGATGAGGAAGCAAAGAGCAAAATTTTTGAACCTTTTTACACAACAAAGGAAAAATATAAGGGCACAGGGCTGGGACTGTCAATGATATATGGTATTGTAAAGCAAAATAATGGTTTCATTTATGTTTATTCTGAGCCTAATGAAGGTACAACTTTTAAAATCTATTGGCCTGTAACTGATGAAGAATCAGAAATAATTGAACAAAGTAATGAATCGAAGGTACATTTTGGTAATGAAACCATACTTGTTGTTGAAGATGAAAAGGATGTGAGAAATTTTGCAGTTGAAGCTTTAAGCATGCTTGGGTACAATGTGTATGAAGCTTCAAACGGTATAGATGCTTTAAAAATGATAAAAGAAAAAAAACTGAGATTGGATTTGATTTTAACGGATCTTATTATGCCTGAATTAAGCGGCATAGAATTTATTAGAAAAGTAAAAGAAATTTTGACTGATGTAAAAGTGGTTTACACATCAGGATATATGGAAAACCATATTGTCCATAATGGGATGCTTGATGAAGATGTGAATTTTATTCAAAAGCCGTATACTTTAAAAACTTTATCTATTATAGTAAAAAAAGTTATGAATAATTTATAAATTATTCATAATATTTTAGGTTTATATTATTAAAAATATTTTTTTAGACCAATTAGAGATACAATTTTTTCTGAAACGCAACCCATAAAAATTATAATAGTTTTTATTCATTAGTTTAGGAATCCAAACAACCATAAAGGAATATGGTTTGGATTTTCAGTTATGATTTCATCAGTAATATAATATGTAAATTTTTCTTCTTCAAAAAAATTAAATATGAAATTTTTGTATTTGAATTTCTTTTCGTTTAAAAAATAAATATGATCAAAATTAGATAAAAAGAAAGTTTTTTTTAAAATATACCAATCTGTTGGCATATCATAAATTTTTGAAAGCATGTTTAATATATTTGGATTATGAAAATATATTCTTTCAGGTTTACGGGAAGTTGTGTTCATATGGCTTTTAATTGGATAAAATATACCTGTATTTTCTATAATGTCTAAATAAATATATATGGTAGGTTTGCTAATATCAAATTCTCTTGCAATTTTATCAACATTGACTTTAAGTATACCGTTTGAATTAAGAGTTTTGTATATGAACCTCTTAAATGTGGCAAGGTTTTCAAATTTGATATTATATACTGCAGGAATGTCTTCATAAATGGTTTTATCGATAATTGTGCATATATTTTCCAGATTATTTTTTCCAGATGTAAAAGAAGGATAACAGCCTAAGTTTAAATATTCTTCAAAATCCGACTTAATATTGTGTAATTTATTGGCAATGGTAACAGAGAGTATTTCACTGTTATTTAAAATATCATTTAACGACAGTTTGTTAAAAACCGTTAAGTATTTAAAAATTAAGTAAATCCTGAAACTTAATTCTTTTAGAGTGACAATTAAAAGATTTTTCCTGTTTATTCTGATATTGTTAAAAGCAGGTTCTATTGAGAGTGGCCCGCTTATGATGATTTTCAATTCTTTGCATTTATTTAACATTACTTGTAATTTTGCTTCCCACTCGTTATATTTATGTATATCGTCGATAATTACTATTTTGCCTCCGCTGTTGTAGAAATCAATTACAACGTTTTCAATACCCTCATCTGTTATATATCCAAGTCCGGCGTTGAAATAGAGGCATTCTCCAAAAGATTTATCAGACATATATTGAGCAAGTAATGTTGTTTTTCCCACTCCCACTGGTCCCAAAAGTGCAATGAGATTTTTGTCGTATTTCAATTTTTCAATTTGTCTTCGGATAATGGGGAAATCTTTTGTTTTTATAATCAGATTTTCCTGTATTTTTTGTAATGCTCTAATCAATTAAACCTCCGTTAATATATTCAGTTATTTAATGAAGAAAATAAATCTTTAGGGCTTTTTGCCTTTTTTAAAATATCAGGATTCATTTTTTCTCCTGTAATGTTTTCAAAATCTTTTACTATAGCGTAAAGAGTCAACCTGTCTATGTTCATTGAATGGAAATCATTCACAAGTTCTTCTTCTTTTAATTGTTTATTTATAGTTTTTTCAAATAATTCTTTCATAATTTCTTTATGTGTTGCAGCCTGTTCGGATATGATACTTTTTTCTCTTTTAAAGGTAATTTTTCGGTGATGTTTTAATGTCTTGGGTATAAATATTTTTTTGTCGAATTGATAATTGGGAAGTTTAATTTTTTCAATTTCAAAATTTCCAAAAATATTTTTCCAGTTTAAATTAAATTCTCTTAAATAGAGTGTTTTAATTGTTTCAAAGATTATTTGAACTGAATTTTTTCTTTTGCTTGCAGATTGTAATATGGAAATATTTTTATTTTTACTATTTTCCTTAACTACATTGGACAAGGCAGAAGTTGGTCCCATTTCAATAAAAATATTTATACCGTCATTTATAATATTCTGAATGCATTTGTTAAAATGAACACAACTTAAGAGCTGTTTTGAAAAGTATTCTGGCGGCAATTCATAAATAGCCGAAGCATCAATATTGTTGTAAATTGGAATAGTTGATTTTTTGAAGTTTAAATTCTTGCCAAACTTTTCAAGTGGCTCAGATACAGGTAACATCAGATTGCAATGAGATGCTATTGAGATATTCAGTACAGTGGCAACCATATCATTCTGGTTTAAAATTTCAGCAGCTTCTTTTATTTCACTGCTGTCACCTGATACAACAAAGTTATTTTTACTGCTTATAAGTGCAATGGTTATGTTTTTAAATTTATTAAGTAATTTTTTGGCAATGTTTATATCACCTATTACAGTCATCATTTTGCCGTTTGGCGGAAGAGAGTGCATTAATCGCCCTCTTTCTAATATAAATTTTATTGATTCTTCAAGAGAGAGTATTTCTGAAACAGCTAATACAGCGTATTCTCCAAAACTTTGTCCTAATAGTGCATCAGGATATACTCCCCATGTTTTCCACATTTCACTGAGGGCATAGGAGCATGAGAACACTATTGGATGTGTATAAAGAGTTTGGTGTATTTTAGGATTTTCTTCTTTAGAAAAGATTAATTCTAATAAATCAAATCCTGCAATTTTTCTAACTATTTCATTGCATTTGTTGAAAGGTTCTCTGTATGCTTCAAAATTGTCATATAATTCTTTGCACATGTTGTTGTATTGCACCCCTTGACCGGGAAAAAGAAAACATATTTTGTTTTGTTCAGGAGTCTTAAGATTATAATCACTTGCTATTATATTTTTTATCTTTTCAATTATCTCTGTTTTGTCTTTGAACACGAAAGCTACTCTTTTTGAAAAATGATTTCTTGTTGTTACTTGTGAGAAGCTCAATGAAGTGTATAGATTTTCAGGTAAATTTTCTATGAAAGATATATATTGTTTTAAAATTTTTTTTAAGGAATTAACTGTCTTTGCTGATACAATAAAAATATTGTAAGGTAGCAGAGTAAAATTTTTTCTCTTTATAGGATTAACATATTCTTCCAAAACAACATGAGCGTTTGTTCCAGAGTATCCAAAGGAGCTTACACCAGCTATTATTTTACCATGCTTCTCAAATTTTTCTATTTTTTCAGGCAATGCAAAAGGCAGGCTTGAAAAGTCAATAAATTTATTGGGATTTGAAAAATTGTCATTGGGCGTGACAAATTTTTCTTTTATAAGGAGAACTGCTTTTATCAAACCTGCAATTCCTGCTGCTGCTTCAAGATGGCCTGTTAAAGTTTTTAATGCTCCAAGAAAAATTTTTTTTGAGGTGTTTGAAAGATTTTTAAAAACCTCTCCAAGAGCATTTACTTCAATAGAATCGCCAAGCTGTGTCCCTGTGCCATGAGTTTCAATAAAATCAACTTTTTCCGGTGCTATTTTAGCTTTTTTAAGAGCTTGATTTATAAGTAAAGCTTGAGATTCACCGTTTGGTGCAGTTAATACTGTGGTTTTCCCGTCTTGATTTACAGCACTGCTTTTTAAAACTGCGTCAATAATATTACCATCTTTTTCAGCGTCAATTAATCGTTTTAAAATAATAACGCCACAACCTTCACCACGAGCGTAACCATCAGCGTTTTTATCAAAAGTTCTGCACTGATATGAAGGAGATAGAGCCCCTACATGTTGGAAATAGTCGAATAAGATAGGCAAAATAATTATATTAACCCCTGCTACTATTGCAATATCTATATCTCCTTTTTTTAAACTTTCCATTGCATAATTGACAGCTACAAGAGAAGATGAACATGCTGTATCAATAGAAATAGAAGGGCCTTTTAAATTTAAAAAATATGAAAGCCTCCCGCTTGCTGTACTAAAAAGGTTGCCTGTTCCAGCGTAGCTGTTCGGCGGTTCTGAGTAAAAAGTGAGGAATTTATAATCATCTGTGCTAATCCCAACAAACACTCCTGTTTTTTTTTCTTGAATCTCGTTGAATGTGCACATTCCGTTTTCAAGTGCTTCCACTGTTGTCTCAAGTAGCAACCTGTGTTGAGGATCAAGATATGCGCTTTCCATTGCAGGCATGTTAAAAAAAGAATTATCAAATTCCCAGATGTTATTTTTTAAATATCCTGCTTTGTATTTGTCAGATAACCATTTTTTTCTATTTTCAGGAGGAGATGAAATGGAAGATTTGCCATTTTTTAAAAATTCAAGAAATTTCTCAGGAGTATCAGAACCTCCTGGTAGCCTGCAAGCCATTCCTATAACGGCAATATCAGCCTCATTAACAGGATCAAATACAGTATCCTCACCAAATTTATTAGAATTTTTCTGATGAGAAAATAGATTGTTTATTAAAGAATTTAATGTAGGATTTTTAAAAAATAAAACAGGTGAAATATTAAACTTTTCAGACAACTTTATAATATTTAAGGAATTTAAACCAAGTTCAAAAAAAGAAGTATCACCATAATTATTAATGTCACTTCTATTTAAAATTTCCCCAATTTCTTCTGTAATTAATTTTTTCAAATTATCTTTATTTGTCTTTTTGGTATTTTTTGTTTTGAGAGTGTTTTTAATTTTTAATGCAATATTATTGTTGTACTCATTTTTTTGCATTGTAGAAATAGCAATAGCACTACTTTTTTTATTAAAAATATTTTCTTTTATTGATATAGTAAGATGAGCATGAGGTGAAATTTCTATAAATACTTTAGCTCCGGAATCAATTAGAAAATCAATGGTATCAGTGAAATTAACAGTATTTCTGATATGTTTAACCCAGTATGTTGAATTCATGGGAGTTGTTAATTTGCCACCCTGAAGGGATGAATAAAAATTTACACCAGGTTTTTGAGGTTTAATATCTTTTATGTATTCTTCAAACTCAAGTAAGTATTTCTCTATTATATCGCTATGAAAAGGAACGTTTACATTAAGTTTTTTATTGAAAATATTTTTATTCTTTAAAAAAGTTTCTATTCTGCTTAAACTTTCAGGTTTTCCTGTAATGACACAAGAGTTAACACTGTTAATAGCAGCAAACTCAATGTCTTCTTTTAAACTTTTTACTGTATTACTGCTGCATGCGGCAAAAAGCATAACTCCTTTATTTTTTGATTTTCTAATCAGTTCAGAGTGAGCAAATAATATTTTTAAAGCATCATCTATAGTAAGAATTTTTGCAATCACAGAACCTGCCAATTCACCTGCACTATGACCAATAATTGCATCAGGTATAATATTTTCATTAATCAGTAATTTTGATAGAGCTATTTGAATTGAGAATATGCAGGGATGGGCAATATCAGGTTCTAAAATCTCTTTGCATTTGGGAGAGGTAATAATGTCTTTTATACTATAATCAACAAAATTGTAAAACTTTTTATCTATTTCGTCTATTACTGTTCTAAACGTAGAGTTATTACTGTAAAGAGAGGCACCCATACCTTCCCATTGGGTACCTATACCTGAATAGACAAAAACTATCATTTAATTTTTATGCTGTTTTTTTTAGGTTAGAAGCATATTGTTTACCTTTTTCAAATTGCTCCTTAAAATATTTTTGCATTTTTACAGGGTCAAAGTTTAGAATATTTCCACCTGTTTCAAAATGCTGGATAAATACTTTTCCAAGAGCATAAGTAAAAGCTGCACCAGTTCCACCAACTGCCAAAGGCCCTGCAAAAGAACCTACTATAGGGATTATTTTGAGAAAACTTGCAACACTACCTGTAAGCATAACAGGAGCAATACTCCCAGCAAGAGCGGAAATAATAGATTTTACTCTATCTTTTGAAAAAGGAAGATTGTAGACTTTACTAAGTTTATAAATCATATCAATCTGAATAGCAGTAAGGCCAGCCATATCAACAATAGGGATAGGTACCAAACCCATACCTGCTGAAAGGTAAACATGATTTTTTAAAATGCTTTTTACCTCTGAGCTTTCAGCTAATACAGTGGATTCTTTCTCTTTATCAGTAGTAGCTTCTTTTTTTAATTCTTCTTTTACGTTTTCTTTAACAGTTGCCATGTCACCCTCCTTAAAAATAAAAATTTAAAAGATTTTTTATGGTTATATCATATATTTAACATTCAACGATCTTTTTATCAAGCACTTTTTTGTTTTTTTGCGGAGATTCAAAAAAAATATATATTAGTGTAGATTAAAAAAAATAAAAAGTCAAGTTTATTCTTGCTATTTGTTTAGAATTATGCTATTTTTTTATCTGTAGTAAAATGCATTTTGATGTTATGAGAGGTTCAAAATGAATAACATTACAAAAGTTTTGATAGATATAGTTCATGATATAACCTGGTGGGATAAAACAGATATTAGGAGTGATATAAATCTTTTTGAAATGGGATTTGATTCTTTAATGCTTGTTCAACTCAGGCAGGGTATTATTGATAGATTCACTATAAAAATAGATATGAAAGATTTTTATGAAACATTGGACACACTCAATAAAATATCAGAGCATATTAAGAAATTTTCCACAGATATCCCTGATATGGATGAAGAGTCAAATTCAGAAGAAAGCAAGCTTGATACAAGTTTAGATATAGAAGAAAAAGAATTATTCCATATGGAATGTTTTCAACAAGATGTTAAGGTAATAGATGATAATTTATTCAAAGCACAGTTGCAGCTTGTTGAGAGAATTATCAATAAACAGCTTGAGATTTTGCAAAAAGGAAAGATCAAGGATACTTTTCAGCTATCATCTGAAATATCAACACCATCTGTATTTAAAAGAAAAACCATTCCCAAAATAGATTTTAGTCCCATTAAAAAGAGTGCTGATTCCTTAAATGAAATTCAGCAAAAGTTTTTAAATGATTTTATAAAAAGATACAATCAAAAAACAAAAAACTCAAAAGAATGGATTCAGTCCAAAAGAAAAAATATTGCCGACTGGATTAACTCTCTTGGATTTAGATTTAGTCTGAAAGAGTTAATATACCCGATTATATCGGAAAAATCTTATGGAGCTAAGTTTTGGGATGTTGATGGCAATGAATATGTTGATATTGCAATGGGATACGGCTCTGTTTTTCTTGGGCACAACCTTGATTTTGTTAAAAAAGCCATTGAAGAGCAACTTGATAAAGGTTTTGAGTTAGGTCCTCAGCTTAAACTTTCAGGAGAAGTAGCTTCTCTTATTTGTGAATTAACCGGTGTGGAAAGAGTTGCTTTTTGCAACTCAGGTTCTGAAGCTGTTATGTTTGCAATAAGGCTTGCAAGAACGGTTACTAAAAGAGATGGTATAATTCTGTTTAGCAATTCGTATCATGGAACTACAGATGGTGTTCTTGCCATAAATATACATGGTGACACTTATCCTTCTGCACCAGGAATAGTAAATGGTGCTGTAGAGAATGTTAAAGTCCTTAATTATGGCAGTGAAGAAGCCCTTGAGTATATAAAGAAAAATGCAAGCCACATTGCAGGGGTCCTTATTGAGCCTGTTCAAAGCAGAAACCCTTCATTACAGCCTTTTGAGTTTATAAAAGAGGTTAAAGAGTTAGCTGATAATAATGGGTTTGCTTTAATTTTTGATGAGACTATAACAGGTTTTAGAAGCCATCCTGGAGGATTTCAGGCAATATCGGGAATTGTTGCAGATATTGTTATCTATGGCAAAGCATTAGGTGGAGGAGTACCTGTTAGTGCAGTTGCCGGCAAATCAAAATATCTTGATGCAATTGATGGAGGGTTCTGGCAATTTGGTGATGCTTCTGTTCCTGAAGCTGGTATGACTTTTTTTGCTGGCACATATTTTAAACATCCTCTTGCTCTTGCAGCTGTTAAAGCAAGTTTGCTTCATATAAAAAAGCATGGAACTTTTCTTCAAGATAAGACAAATCAGTTAATGCATCTTCTTGCAGGCCGGATTAATAATTTTTTTTACAAAAATAGTGTTCCTGTTACCTTAAATTATTTTTCATCAATGTTTAGGTTTGAAGGTTATGGTAAATACAGTTTGCAGCTAAATCCTATTGAAATGGATTTAATGTTTTTCGGCATGATGTACAGGGGAATTTACACTTGGGAGAAAAGAATTTGTTTTATCTCTGCTTCTCATACTTACAAAGAAATAGAATTAATTGAGAATGCAGTTAAAGAAACTATCTGTGAAATGAGAGAAAATGGATTTGAATTCAAAGTTGATAATTTGAAAAAACCTGTTTGTTACATTACTTCAAGCATTACAGAATCAGAGATGACTTCTGCCCAAAAGAGACTGTATATGCTTGGAGAAATAGAAGGCAATGGTCTGGTATATAATCTGCCGTCAGTTTTTATTTTGCAGGGTGAGGTTGATACAAGCAGACTTAGTTGGTGTTTTGAGCAGATAATAGAAAGACATCCTGTGTTAAAAACTAATTTTTTCTTTGAAAATGGAAAATTTATTCAGAAAATTAAAAATAATCATAAGTTTAACCTTGAATATAAGGAAATTGTTAATGGAGATATGGAGCAAATTATTGATGATTTTGTAAAACCTTTTAACCTTTCAGAGGACTTTTTATTTAGAGCAAAGCTTGTAAAAATAAATGAAAATAGATTTTTGTTGTTAACAGATTTTCATCATATTGTTGCAGATGGTTTGTCTCTTAATATTTTTGCCAGGGAATTTATGGATCTTTATGAAGGAAAGCTTCCAGGAGGCAGTGTTGAGGATTTTGGAAAATACGCTAATAAGGAAAAAGAATATACAAAGTCAGAAGATTATCTGTCTGATAAAAAATACTGGCTGGATAGGCTGAATAATAAAGTTGAAATTTTGCATCTACCCTTTGATTTTCCAAGACCAAAGTATCAGGATTACAGAGGTGCAAATTTATATTTCCATATTCCTTCAAAAACAGCAGAAACTTTAAAAGATTTTTGCAGAAAAAAAAGAATTTCATTGTTTACTCTGTTTTTTACAGGTTTTATTATTTTACTTAAAAAACTAACAGCACAGGAGTATATTTCAGTTGGCATTCCGGTGGATTCAAGAACTGAAGAGTTTAGAAATACCATAGGAATGTTTGCTAATACTCTTGTTTTTTTGGCTGAGGTTTCCAATGATGTTAGTGTAAAAGAATTACTTGAAAATACTCAGAAACAGTTTTTGTCTGACTTTGAGCATTCAAGGTATCCTTTTGAAAATCTTATAAATGATATGAAAGTGGAAAGAGACTTAAGCAGAAATCCCCTTTTTGATGTTATGTATATTTTTGAAAATGGAGAGGACAGAGTTTATAAATTGAAAAATATTGTTTTCGAGGAATACAGATACAATAGAAAAACAGCTATGTTTGATTTAATGCTTGAAACAATTGACACAAAAGATGGAATTAACTGCAGATTTGAATATTCAACTGCTCTGTTCAAAGAAGAAACAATAAAAAGATTTAAAGAATATTATATTAATATTCTTGCAGAAATTCTAATGGATGATTCAGTTAATTTATCAGATTTATCTTATATGTCTGCAGAAGAATTTATTCAAATCACAGAAGAATTTAATAAGAGTGAATATGAATATAATGTAGATGAGACGATAGTATCAAGGTTGCGAGAAGTATCAGGAAGGTTAGGTTCAAAGGCGAGTATAATATGTGAAGATAGGAGTTTAAGTTTTGAAGAATTAGACAGATATTCAGATGAGATAAGCATGAAATTGTTAAGAGCGGGAGTATCTAAAGAGGAGCGAGTGATTCTGTTATGCGGGAGAGATGAGCGAGCAGTAATAGGTATGTTTGGAATATTAAAGAGTGGTTGTGCTTATGTACCGATAGAACCGAAATTTCCTACAGACAGGAGCAGATACATATATGAGACAAGTGGCAGCAGTATAATATTAACGACAAAGGAATATGAGGATAAAGCAAGGGAGATAAGTGCAAGTTCAGAAATATTTTATATAGATATGGAAGAGTTAAGTTTAAGTTCAGATGTATCAAAAGTTGATATAGATATAGAGACGGATAATTTGGCTTATGTAATGTTTACAAGTGGTAGTACAGGCAAGCCAAAAGGAGTAATGATAGAGCATAGGAATGTAATATCGTTTTATCATAATTTAGGAGAGATATGGGGATTTAAAGAAGAAGATAAGATGTTGTCAGTAACGACATTTACGTTTGATATATCGGTATTGGAGATAATATGCAGTATATTGCACGGAATGAGTGTAGTGATATCCACAGAGGAAGAGAATTATGATCCTGAGAAGTTGTATGAGAGGGGGAAGCAAGAGAGATGCAATGTATTTCAAAGCACACCGTCGAGATTGGGAATGATTCTGGAAGTATGCGGAGATAAGTTTTTGGATTTATTTGAGAAGTTGCTTGTAGGAGGAGAGGGATTACCGTTTGATATGTATGAGAAGTTGAGAGAGAAGGAAGGTTTGGAGAGTTATAATGTATATGGTCCAACAGAGACGACAATATGGTCAACAAGTTTAAGTATAAGAGGAAGCAGAGAATTAACAATAGGTAAGCCCCTGTTAAATGAGCAGGTGTATATATTAGGAGAGAATATGGAAGTGTTGCCAATAGGAGTGACAGGAGAGTTGTATATAGGAGGCAGAGGCCTGGGAAGGGGTTATATATTAAGAGAAGATTTGACAAGAGATAGGTATGTAGATAGTCCGTTTATAGAAGGAGAATTGTTGTATAAGACAGGAGATTATGGGAAATATAGGGAAGATGGAGAGATAATATTTTTAGGAAGGCGAGACGAGCAGGTAAAGATAAGAGGATTTAGGATAGAGTTAACAGAGATAGAGAGTGTAGTGAGTAGATATGAGAAGATACAAAAGGGAGTGGTGTGTTTGTTAGAGGGAGAATTGGTATTGTATTATAAGAAAGCATTAGATTTTGACATAGAGGAGTTAAAGGAACATATGAGGAGATGGCTTCCTGATTATATGTTGCCGTTGTATTATATGGAAGTGGAAGATTTTCCGTTAAATGCAAGTGGCAAAGTTGACAGAAAGAGATTGATAGAAGATGTGGGAATTGAGAGTTTAAGTGTAGTAGAAGTTGAAGAATCTATGAATGCCAGAGAGAGGGAAGTATATGAAGTATTTAAGGAAGTGCTTGGTAAAAATAACTTTTCTATTAATTCCAACTTCTTCCAAATTGGAGGTGACTCAATAAAAGGTATAATATTGGCAAATAGATTAAAAACTATTGGTTTTAATGTTTCTGTAAAAGATATTTTTGAAAGCAACACCATAAAAGAATTAGCTGGAAAACTAAATAAAAAAGAAAATACAATTCTGCACTCTGATGAGAAATCTTCTTCAAAATTTACATTCTCTGAGTTGAACGAAGCTGATTTAGACAATATCTTTGAATAGTTATTAAGGAGCTCTTATGTTAAAAAAAGAGAATGTACATGATATCATTCCTCTCACTCCATTACAGCAAGGTATACTTTTTCATTGTTTGGAAAATCCAGAGAACTCTGCATATTTTGAACAGGCAGTTATTTATTTAAATGAAATTATAGATGTTGATAAGTTTATAGAATCATGGAATTTTATTGTAAAAAAATATAATATTTTTAGATCAGTTTTTATATATGAAAATCAGCCAACGCCTTTTCAAGTCATTCTGAAGCAGTATCCTTTAATTTACTATTATGATGATTTTTCTAATTTAAGTATTAAAAAACAGATTAATAAAATTGAGCAATTGAAAATAATCGATATTAAAAAAGGTTTTAATATTTCAAAGAAACCGCCTTATTCTGTAAGATTAATTAAATTAAATAATAAGAGATTCTGTTTTTTCTTTAATTTTCATCATATTCTAATGGATGGCTGGAGCATAGGGATTGTGTTGTCAAATTTTTTCAAATATTATTCAGAAGGTAAAGATGATGGCTTTATTGATTCTTCACAAAAAACTTATTATCTGTGGTTGAAAAAACAGGATCATAAAGCTGGTAAAAAATTCTGGGACAGTTATTTAAAAGGTTTTTCAGAAGCAAGTTTAATTACAGGGAATATATTTTTAAACAATTATAAAGATGGTGAAATAAAAGTAGAGTTAAAAAAAGATATTTCAGAAATTTTGAATAAAATTTGTATTGAAAATAAGATTACTCTAAGTAATGCTTTCAGAGGTTTTTGGAGCATTATTTTGAACAAATATACAGGTTTTAAAGATATTGTTTTTGGGTATACCACTTCAGTTAGACCATTTGAGTTTGAATATTTTGATAAAATGGTGGGATTATTTATCAATACTCTACCTTTTAGAGCTAAAATAACAGAAAAAACTCTTTTAAAAGAATTTCTTAAAGAGATTCACAAAAATTCAATTGCTTTAAAAGATTATGAATATGTGCCTCTTTCAGATATTATTGAATTTAGCTCCCTTAAGTCAGGTATATTTGATCACATTCTTATTTTTGAAAATTATCCTGTTGATGAAAGTATAAATTCAATTGTAAAAGGGAGTTTTGCAAATGAAAATGTTAAAGTGGAATTTTATGAGCATACTCATTACAATTTTGAAATTACAATTATACCTGCAGTAAATAAAATCCAAATTTTTTTTAAATACAACCGGCTTGTGTTATCTGATTTTTTTGTCAGGCAAATTTCCAAAAGTCTTATACATTTAATTAATATTTTTACTAAAAATCCGGAAATAAAATTAAAAGATGTCTCTGTTGTGCCAGATTATGAGATAAAAAGAATCACAGAAGAATTTAATAAGAGTGAATATGAATATAATGTAGATGAGACGATAGTATCAAGGTTGCGAGAAGTATCAGGAAGGTTAGGTTCAAAGGCGAGTATAATATGTGAAGATAGGAGTTTAAGTTTTGAAGAATTAGACAGATATTCAGATGAGATAAGCATGAAATTGTTAAGAGCGGGAGTATCTAAAGAGGAGCGAGTGATTCTGTTATGCGGGAGAGATGAGCGAGCAGTAATAGGTATGTTTGGAATATTAAAGAGTGGTTGTGCTTATGTACCGATAGAACCGAAATTTCCTACAGACAGGAGCAGATACATATATGAGACAAGTGGCAGCAGTATAATATTAACGACAAAGGAATATGAGGATAAAGCAAGGGAGATAAGTGCAAGTTCAGAAATATTTTATATAGATATGGAAGAGTTAAGTTTAAGTTCAGATGTATCAAAAGTTGATATAGATATAGAGACGGATAATTTGGCTTATGTAATGTTTACAAGTGGTAGTACAGGCAAGCCAAAAGGAGTAATGATAGAGCATAGGAATGTAATATCGTTTTATCATAATTTAGGAGAGATATGGGGATTTAAAGAAGAAGATAAGATGTTGTCAGTAACGACATTTACGTTTGATATATCGGTATTGGAGATAATATGCAGTATATTGCACGGAATGAGTGTAGTGATATCCACAGAGGAAGAGAATTATGATCCTGAGAAGTTGTATGAGAGGGGGAAGCAAGAGAGATGCAATGTATTTCAAAGCACACCGTCGAGATTGGGAATGATTCTGGAAGTATGCGGAGATAAGTTTTTGGATTTATTTGAGAAGTTGCTTGTAGGAGGAGAGGGATTACCGTTTGATATGTATGAGAAGTTGAGAGAGAAGGAAGGTTTGGAGAGTTATAATGTATATGGTCCAACAGAGACGACAATATGGTCAACAAGTTTAAGTATAAGAGGAAGCAGAGAATTAACAATAGGTAAGCCCCTGTTAAATGAGCAGGTGTATATATTAGGAGAGAATATGGAAGTGTTGCCAATAGGAGTGACAGGAGAGTTGTATATAGGAGGCAGAGGCCTGGGAAGGGGTTATATATTAAGAGAAGATTTGACAAGAGATAGGTATGTAGATAGTCCGTTTATAGAAGGAGAATTGTTGTATAAGACAGGAGATTATGGGAAATATAGGGAAGATGGAGAGATAATATTTTTAGGAAGGCGAGACGAGCAGGTAAAGATAAGAGGATTTAGGATAGAGTTAACAGAGATAGAGAGTGTAGTGAGTAGATATGAGAAGATACAAAAGGGAGTGGTGTGTTTGTTAGAGGGAGAATTGGTATTGTATTATAAGAAAGCATTAGATTTTGACATAGAGGAGTTAAAGGAACATATGAGGAGATGGCTTCCTGATTATATGTTGCCGTTGTATTATATGGAAGTGGAAGATTTTCCGTTAAATGCAAGTGGCAAAGTTGACAGAAAGAGATTGATAGAAGATGTGGGAATTGAGAGTTTAAGTGTAGTAGAAGTTGAAGAATCTATGAATGCCAGAGAGAGGGAAGTATATGAAGTATTTAAGGAAGTGCTTGGTAAAAATAACTTTTCTATTAATTCCAACTTCTTCCAAATTGGAGGCCAAAGTATTAAAGCAATGAGATTGTTGGGGTTTCTTCAAAAAAAATTTAAAATTCCCATAAAGATAAAGGACCTATATCAAAATAGCTCAGTTAGGGAGCTTGCATATTTTATAGACAACTCTGCAAACCAGGTGGTAGATGAAATTGTTAAGAAAAACAGTGAGCAAAAAATATTTAATTTAAGCAGGGGCCAACTTGGTATATTTTTGCATCAGGAGCTTAATAAAAACAGTATTGCGTATATTACTAATGGATCTTATATTTTTAAGGAGAATTTTCAAATAGATGTTTTTGAAAAAGCTTTTACAATTTTGTGCAAGAGACATTCAATTTTAAGGACAACATTTAAATTCTCTCAAGGTAAACCTGTGCAAATTATACATAATGAGCCTGTTCTTGAGTTTTTAAAAATAGAGAGTTCTAAAGAAGATGCAATTGATATTTTAAAAAAATATTATAAAAAAACTTTTGATTTAAGCAAACTTCCTCTTTTTAGAGTGGTTGCCATTTATAACCGTAAAAACGGAGAAAGCATAATAGGCCTTATTTTTCACCATATTATAAGTGACGGGTGGTCTGACACAATAATTGCAAAAGAGGTTTCAGATATTTACAATAGTTTGATAAAAGGCGGATACATGGATGATAGCAATTCTTTTCAATACATAGATTTTGTTGAATATGAAAAACATTATTTAGAAAGTGAGAATGCAGAAGCTGATAAATTATTCTGGCTTAGCAGGCTTCCTTCAGAAAGTATAGAAATAGATATTATACCTGATAATCTAAGAAGAGCAGTTAAATCAAACGAAGGTAAAAGATTTAATTTTGAATTTAGTGAAGATATAACTAATTATATAAAATTACTTGCCAGAGAGAGCAACACAACAAATTTTAATGTTTTACTTTCAGCAATCTATATTCTCATTTATATGTTTAGCGGTGAAAAAAGGATAACAGTTGGTATACCAGCAGCAAACAGGTTAAAATATGAATTTCAGGAAAGTATAGGATTCTTTATGAATCTATTACCAGTTTATATTGAGCTTGACGAGTCATTGAAAATTGTGGACTTTATTAAATATATAACAGAATCAACTCTTGAATGTATGAAACATCAGACATATCCTTTTAACAAAATTGTAGAAGAGTCAAGAATATCTTTTAGCAATAATCGTCATCCTTTTTTTGATATAATGATGGTTTATCATAATAATGACGACATTGAATTTAAAATAGAAGGAGCCAGAGTAGAGGAATTTTATACAGACTCATTTACAAGCAGGTTTGATCTTGATTTTGAATTTATAGATGGTGGCAAAATCAGAGGCTTTATAGAATACGATTCTTACCTATATTTTGAATCAACAATAGAAAAAATATACACAAGGTTATGTGATATTATCAAATTAATACGGAATAATAATGACTCAGTAGAAAGTGTGATTTCCAGAATTGATCCTTGTTTAAAGATAGAAGTTGAAAATATAGTAAATCTATCAGAGAATTTAGATGAGGATTTTTAATAATGTGTGGAATTGTTGGTTTTTTTAAAAATAAAGGAGGATTCAATAGAAAAGAAGCAAATAGTGTTATTATAAAAAATATGGCAGACACTTTGGTTCATAGAGGGCCTGATGAAGAATCTTATTTTGTTGATGAAAATATTTGCCTTGGGTTTAAAAGACTTTCAATAATTGATATTGCAGCAGGAAATCAACCTCATTTCAATGAAGATGGAACAGTTGTTTCTATATGTAATGGTGAGCTGTTAAACTTTATTGAATTAAAAGAAGATTTAACAAAGGTTGGCCATAAATTCAGAACTTCAAGTGATACAGAGGTCCTTGTCCATTTATATGAAGAATTTGGATTTGATCTTGTTAAAAAACTTGATGGGCAATTTGCTTTTTTAATATACGATAAAAATAAGAAATTAGTATTTGGTGCAAGAGACCATTTTGGGGTATGTCCTTTTTTTTATACTATTAAAAATAACACATTTTATTTTGCCTCAGAGATTAAAGCACTGTTACAGCACCCGGAGATCACTTCAGCTGTAAATGTTACCGGACTTGATATGATTTTTACTTTTCCAGGAATTATAAGTCCTTACACAATGTTTAAAGATATTTTTTCTGTAAAACCAGGATATGCTTTTATATTCAATGGAGATGAATTTAAAACTTTTGAATATTGGGACCTGAATTTTCCTCTTGAAAAGGATATTAAAAATGAGACTGATATTAGTGAGGGTGAGATTGTTTCAGAACTGGAAAATTTATTACTTAAATCTGTAAAAAAAAGATTGCTTGCTGATGTCCCTGTGGGGCTATATGTTAGCGGTGGTCTTGATTCATCTTTGATAACAGGAATGGTTCATTCTGTCAGTAATGAGAAAAGAGAAACTTTTTCCATTAAATTTAGAGATGAAAAGATTGATGAGAGTAGATTTCAAAGCATTATAACCAAATTTTTTAACACAAATCATCATGTTATAGAGTTTGACTGGCACGATATTATAACAAGAATAAGGAATACGATTTTTCATGCAGAGACACCTCTAAAAGAATCGTATGACACATGCTCTATTGCTCTTTCCGAGACTGTGAGGAAGCATAATATCAAAGTTGTGCAGACAGGAGAAGGATCTGATGAACTCTTTGGTGGTTATGTAGGTTATATTCTTGATAAGATAAGGACGTATACTGAAATAAACTCTACTGAGGATTTTATGGATATGGAAATAAGAGAAAGAGTATGGGGAGACCCTAATTTTTTCTATGAACGAAGCTTTTATGAACTTCAGGATGTTAAACATGCAATTTATTCAGAGGATATTCTTGCAGATTTTTCTGAAATTGATTGTACAGGTTATAATTTGATTGATAAAAACAAAATAATAGGCAGGACCCCTTTTCATCAGCGGTCATACATAGATTTTAAATTTAGAATAGCTGACCATTTGCTTGCTGACCACGGTGACAGGGTAGTAATGGCAAATTCAGTTGAAGCAAGGTATCCTTTTCTTGATATGGATTTTGTTGAATATGTTGCTACAATTCCGCCAGATTTTATGAATAAAAATGGAAACGAAAAGTATCTTCTTAAGATTTTGGCTCAGAAATATGTGCCAGAACAGATAATTAACAGACAAAAATTTGCTTTTGTCGCCCCGTCAAGTCCATACCTGTTAAAAAACAACAGGGAGTTATTTATGGATATTTTAGCAGAAGATAAAATTAAAAGGGAAGGTTTTTTTAATCCTATTGCAATAAAAAGGTTACTTAATATGTATGGAGAAGAAGATTTAAATATTAACCAAACATTTGACAATGATTTGTTAATGATTGTGTTTACTTTTGAATTGTTTTTGGATGAATTTTTATAATGAGAATAAAAAGGAAGGAGAGATTTATGTTAAAAAGTTTTGCCTTACTATTGTTTTTTCTCATAATGACTTGCTCATTAATGGCTAAAAATATAAAGATTAATGCAGAGTATATAAAAACTCACTATCCTGACGTGTATAAAGAAATTTTTGAGCGTGGTAAACTGTCAGCCAAAAAAAGTGATGAAGAAAAAAAAACAAAGATTACTTATGAGTCAGATATAAATAACAATAATACATCCAAAGCCAATCTTAAAAAACATAATGCAAAGCAAATACCACCTAATTATGAATGGTGGGAGCATAGCTCATTATCAGATAAATATGTATATTCTGATAAATTTTTAACTCATTTTGATGTTTCATATTCGTATACAAATATTGACGGTAACACAGAGGGCTTTTCAAGTAGAGGCAAAGGTAATGCATACCTTAGATGGGGAAGGTGGACAAACCATATCACTGCTATTATTAGTAGAAGAAAAATTTCTCAGGCAGGAGGAAATAATACAAACATAGATTACAAGCTTGCAGAAGATTTTTTGCGATACGATTTAAATAAATTTCTTTATTTTGAAGGAGGGATTGCATGGGAGAAAGATTCTCCTAATGCAGTTGACAATAGGTACACTTTGCTTGGTGGAATAGGAGCTTATTTGGTGGATAATCATAAGTTTAATCTCAATGTTCTTGTTGGCGGAGGCTGGCAGAAAGAGGAATATGATCCTATGATAAATTATTATTTTGATTTTAGTTCAAGAGACAGCTTTATTTATTACTTCTATGAGATTCTTAACTGGTTTATGTCTGAGAACTTGGTTTTGCGAGAGGGCTTCAGGGCAATTAGAACTGATAAGAAATATCAATATTTTGGTGTTGATTCATCTGATAATCTGTATTTAAAGAAAAAGGATAATAAAGAGCTTTATAAGTTTCATATGGCGCTTGAGTATTTGTTTAACAAATATTTTTCAATAATTTTCAGTGAAAATATTAATTATGACAGTCTACCTTGGCCAGAGGTAAAGAAAAGAGACGAAATGAGGAGTATAAGTATAAAATTTAGATATTAATTAAGTGTGGAGCTATTTTAGTCAATAGATTAACAATGAAAAATTTAAGCACAAGGTGCTTACTATTACTGCTCACTGGTACAAAAGACTATAGGCTGTTGACTAACGACTATGGAGTAAATCTGATTTAGGAGGGGGTATGGATAAGAAAATTGTCCATTCTGTAATTGATTACATTGCAGATGCAAATTATGATTCAATTGCCATTATTGATAGAGGCAAAGAATATTCTTATAAACAGTTAGTTGAGGTTTCCAATTCAGTTAGAGATGAAGTTTGTAGTTTAAATTTGGTTAATGAATCGGTTATCGGGGTTTTTATTGAAGCTTCTTTTGAATATGTTTCTTCCATTATTGGAGTTATGAAAGCAGGCTGTATTTATATGCCTCTGAATTTTACCATCCCAGAAAACAGGGTGAAATCAGTTGTTAAAAAAACTGAGACAAAAACAGTTATAGTTAATAAACATGATTTTGATAAAGTAAAAAATATTTTATCAGATTGTAATATTGAAAATTACCTTGTGATTGATGGAAATTTTGAGATAGAAGTTATAGGCGATTCTGGTAACTCATTGAACAAAAGTGAGATAACAGGAGATTCAGGGTGTTATTTGATTTTTACTTCTGGTTCAACTGGTGAGCCGAAGATAATTAAAGGAATGCATAAAAGCCTTAGTCATTTCATTCATTGGGAGATGAAGGAATTTGAGATTGATAAAACTATTAAAACAATGTGTATTGCTCCCACAACTTTTGATGTAAGTTTTAGAGATATTTTTTTACCTTTGTTTTCAGGAGGAATGCTTTTTATATGTGAAGAAAACAAAAAAAATAATATAAAGCAACTTGTTGATTTTATTGATATAAACAAAATCAATCTTTTACATTGCGTTCCTTCTCTTTTAAGGGAGATTATTAAAGAAGTTGAAGAAAGAGAGAATATACCTTTTAAGAATCTTAAATATATTTTACTTGCAGGTGAACCTCTTTACGGAAGAGATGTAAATAATTTTAGAAAGGTATTTGGTTTGACACCAGAGCTTGTTAATCTTTATGGACCTTCTGAAACGACTCTTGCAAAAGTATTTTACAGGTTTAAAGATAGACAGTTTAGAGATAACCAGATTGTACCTCTTGGTAAACCTATTGGTAACACATCTGTTTTAATTTTAAAAGGCAGTAAACTCTGCAATATTGGTGAAATTGGCGAGATATACATAAGAACTCCTTTTAAAACAAAGGGATATATTGGCAATGACCTTTTGAATCAGAAATTATTTTTGCAGAATCCATTAAATGAACAAAAAGATATTATTTATAAAACAGGAGATCTTGGAAGATACAACAGAGATGGATTAATTGAATATATAGGTAGAAGTGACAGACAGGTTAAAATATACGGAAATAGAGTTGAGATTCCGGAAATAGAGAAAGTTTTAATGGATATTTCTGAGATAGAGCAGGTTTATGTTATGCCTCATGTTTCAGATGGGCTTACAATAGGTTTAATATGTTATTATACTTCTGAAAAAGATATAAAAGAAGATAAAATAATTTCCTATGTTAAAAAATTTTTACCACCTTATATGCTTCCTGGTTTTTTTATAAAACTTGACAAATTTCCTTTAAACATTAATGGCAAAATTGATGTGAAAAGACTTCCCAGGGTAGATACAATCTTTGATAACAGCGAGTTTGTTCCTGCTTCAACAGAGGCAGAGAAAAAACTTCACAATATTTTTACTGAGATTCTTGGAATTCCAAAAGCAAGCATTATCAAGTCTTTCTTTGAAATGGGTGGCAATTCTTTAAATGCCATAAGAGCTGGTTCTCTTATTTACAGAGAATTTAAAGTAGAAATACCAGTAGCTCTTTTTTTTGAAAGACCAACAATTAAAGAATTAGCGGAATATATAGAAAGACATAAAGGAGGTAAAGGAT
>CAZBLP010000032.1:0-23985 GCA_964492825.1 uncultured bacterium | reverse complement strand
TTTAAAGAATTTAAATAAATAAAGAAAAATTTAAAATTTTTCTGAATTTTTTTTATATTTTTCTCGATTTTAAGTATATTTAAAAGTTCTATTTCTCTTTCACTTAAAATAGCCAAATCTGCATTATCATTAATATTAATTTTAAATTTATCAATTGAAAAAACAGGTAAAGCATTAAAAATAATTTGTCCAAGAGGTACTATGTAATATTCAGACATCCATTTATAAAATTCAAATTCTTTTAATGTAATAATAGGGAATTCATCTATAATATCAACAATGTTTTCCACATTAAAATCAAATTTCTCATTTTGAGAAAATTCTTCTACAACAAATCCAACAACTAATTTGTTTTTAAAAGGTACAAGAACTCTTTTGAATGTTAAATTTTCATTTAATATCTGAGAATTTATTGCATAAATAAAAAAATCATTAAGGTTAATATTGAAAATAACTTTTAAATATTTCATTGAAAACAATCTTAGCAAAACTTTAAAATGTAGTCAATTTTTAAAAAAGTATTTGCATTTAATTTTAAAATTTACTAAATAGAATATTGTTTTAAACAAAAAATTTTTTAAGGAGGAAAAGATGATGAAGAAATTATTACTAATTTTAATGTTTTTATTGGTGCCATCATTAATATTGGCTGGCGGATACAAGAGAGAGTATAAATTAAGCTGCGTTGTGGGGCCTAAGTTGCTTTGGGGAGAAGGGTCGACATATTTTGCAAAGCTTGTTAAGGAAAGAACTCAAGGTAGAATAAATATTAAGGTTTATACAGCTGCATCATTAATGGCTGGTAAACAAACCAACGAATTTTTAATTTTAAGACAAGGTGTTGCAGATTTTGCTTTTGCATCTACCATTAACTGGTCTTCTACTATAAAACAGTTGAACCTTTTCAACCTGCCATTCTTTTTTCCTGATTATGCTGCTCTTGACAGGGTCACAGAAGGTTACGTTGGTGAGAAGATTAAAAACATAATTAAGAAAAAAGGTGTTACTGTTCTTGCTTGGGGAGAGAACGGTTACAGGGAAATTACCAATTCAAAGAGAGCTATTGTTACTCCGTCAGATTTAAAAGGTCTGAAAATCAGAGTGGTTGGTACACCGATTTTTATTGATATTATGAAAGCTCTTGGTGCTAATCCTGTAAATATGAACTGGGGTGAAGCAAAAGTTGCGTTTCAGCAGGGAGTTGTTGACGGACAGGAAAATCCTATAGTAGGTATTGAAATACCGGTTAAAATATGGCAGTTTCATAAATATGTCACTGTATGGCATTATGTAATTGATCCATTAATGATGTCTGTTAACAATAAAGTATGGAAAAGTTTTTCAAAAAAAGACCAGGCAATTATCAGGCAAGCTGCAATAGAAGCTGCTTATTGGGAAAAAACACAAGTTAGAAAAGGTCTTATCCCTCCTGATTTGAGTGCTCTTGATATTATGAAGCAGCATGGAATGACAGTAACAGTTTTAACTCCTGAACAAAGAGCTGCATTTAAAAAATTAACTGCACCTATTTATAAAAAATGGGTTCCCAAAATAGGCAAGAAATTAGTTGAAGAAGCTAAAAAAGCAGTTGAGTATAAATAGTTTAATGTAAATTTACTACTTTTTCAAATATAAAGTAGAGGTAATTAATTGAAAAAAATCAAATGGTTTTTAGATAATTTTGAGGAGGTAAGTGGTGCATGCCTCCTCTTTTCTATGGCGCTTTTAGCTTTTATAAATGTTCTTACAAGGTACTTCACTAAATATTCATTTGCTCCCACAGAAGAGCTTGAAGTGAGCAGTATGGTTTATCTTACCATGCTTGGAGCAAGTGCTGCTTTTAAAAGAGGGTTGCATTTAAAATTAATGTTTGTGGAGACAAGGGTTAATGATAAAACAAAAAAAATTATTAATGCTGTTTCTCTGATAATAAGTTTTTTATTGTTTTCAGCTATAGCTTTTCTTAGTTATTTTCATATTAAAGATGAAATAGAACTTGAAATTACAACAGAAGCTTTAAATATTCCGGAATGGATTTATGTAATTGCAATTCCGTTAGGCTCGATTCTGATTAATATCAGAATAGTTCAGCAATTAATAAAACTGTTTAAGAGAAGGTAATATGGGTTTATTGCTTTTTTCTATTTTTTTAATTTTACTTTTAATTGGCGTTCCAATAGCGGTATCCATAGGTGTTGCAGCTGTTTTTGTAATATGGCAGGCTCAACTTGGCATTACAATTGTTTCACCTAATTTTTATTCAGGTATTGCTAAATTTCCTCTTCTGGCTATTCCGCTTTTTATTCTTGCAGGATTTATTTTAGAGAGATGTGGTATCTCAGAGAGGCTCGTTAGGTTTGCAAATATTCTGGTAGGTGAAAGAAAAGGCGCATTGGCAATTGTTGCTGTTGCTGTATGTGTGTTTTTCGGCGGAATTTCAGGTTCAGGCCCTGCTGATGCAGCAGCTATTGGGGCAATCCTCATACCTGCAATGATTTATGAAGGTTATCCAAGAGGCTTCACAGCAGCGTTAATAGCTGGTGCAGGCTCTACTGCAATTGTTGTGCCTGTAAGTATTGCACTGATTATATATGGTGCTCTGACCAATACTTCAATTACCACTCTTTTTGCTGCAGGGATTATTCCCGGATTTATAGCTGGTATATCTCTTGTGATTCCAGCATATATTATTTCCGTTAAAAAAGGTTACGGTGCAAACAGAAAAGATGAGAAGCATCTGACTTTATTTCAGGCTTTTAAAGAAGCTTTCTGGGGGTTGCTTGCTCCTGTAATAATATTAGGCGGATTATACGGCGGAGTTTTTACTCCCACAGAAGCTGCTGTTATTGCAGTGTTTTACGGAATTTTTTTAGGTTTTGTTGTGTACAGAACACTTACTTTTAAAAAATTCTATGAAATCCTTGTGGATGCTTCAAATGCAAGTGCTATTGTTATGCTTATTGTAACTTTGGCAGGATTATTTTCATGGACAGCAAGCACACTTGGAACTCTTGACAGAATTTCTAATTATCTTTTAGGTTTAAGCAATAATCAGTATATAATTCTCTTTTTTATAAATCTTATTTTATTTATTGCAGGCATGTTAATAGATGCGATTTCAATTTATTATATATTTTTACCTATATTTCTGCCTATTATGGCACGATTCCATTGGGACCCTATATGGTTCGGGGTGATGATGACCTTTAATCTTGCTATTGGCCAATTTACTCCGCCTGTAGCGGTAAATCTGTATGTTACAACACATCTGGCAAATATAAACATAGAAGACACTTTTAAAGCTGTTGTACCTTTTATAATTTCAATGTTAATTGCTCTATTAATTCTTGCGGTCTTTCCTGAGATTACACTTTTTATTCCGCATTTATTTAAAATGAGCGGCTAAATTTCCATTAATTCATAATCTTGTGTGCCGAGGCCAATGCTTTCTGCATAATTAAGCTGTACTTCCCAGTTGATTTTTGGATAAACACATTTCATTTTATCTGTGATTTCGCAAGAATCAACCTTGCTTCCCTTGTTGGCAGGAGCGGAATTAAGCATGTCTGCTGATGCCCTGTCAATTGCAACAATATCATCAGAAACCAAAATGCCTATATCAGGTGAAATAGGCATTTCGTTAAAAGGATAGCAATCACATGCAGGGCTGATATTGGTTAAAAAATTAATAAAAACAGTTTTGTTTTTTTTATGTTTTAAAACACCGTAAGTGTATTCAACCATTTTCTCCATAAAGGTATTGTATGCATTTGACCATTGAATTTGAATAGCTCCAACAGGGCATAAAAGTATACATTCTCCGCAACCTATACATTTATCACTATTAATAAAAGCTTTTTTATTTTCATTAAAACTTATTGCATTTCCGGGACATTTTTTCATACAAGTTCCGCAACCAATACATTTTTTCTGTTTAACCTTAGGTGCAATGTCGCAATGCTGTGCTAATTTTCCTTTTCTTGAAGCTGCACCCATTCCTATGTTTTTAATTGCTCCTCCAAATCCGCTTAATTCGTGAAGTTTGAAATGAGCCATGCTAATAAGCGCATCTGCTTCCATTATTTGAGAACTTACATAAACTTCTTGAAAATGTTTTAAATTAACATGAACAGCTCTTTCGTCAGTTCCGAGCAACCCGTCTGCGATTATAACAGGCGCATCAATAGTGGCATAAGAAAAACCGTTTTTAATAGCGGTTTCAAGGTGATTTACAGCATCACTCCTGCTTCCTACATATAAAGTATTTGCATCTGTAACAAAAGGTTTTGCATTTAAATTTTTCACTTCTTTAACAACTTCTCTAACAAAAATGGGTCTTATAAAGGCGGCATTTCCCATTTCTCCGAAATGTAGTTTTATTGCAACAAAGTCACGTTCATTTATTTTATTCTTTAAACCTGCTTCATAACATAAATTAATAATTCTCTGAAAAAGATTAGCCTTGTAAGAGCCTGTTATTTTAGTAAAAAAAACTTTGGCTTTTGGCATAATAATCCTCCGTTAAACTTGGTTAAAAGTTATGTTTGGATTTATAGATCAAACTTAATGTTTATTATGAATTATAATAGAAAAAAAATCAATAAAAATTGTTATTGAAAAAATTTAAAAAAGGTTTTATTGCTGTTTTATGAAAATTACAATTAATGACGTAACATTGAGAGATGGTTTGCAAAACGAGCCATATTTTGTATCAACTGATAATAAGGTCAAATTAATAAATATGATAATTGATGCTGGTATAAAGTATCTTGAAATAACATCTTTTGTTAATCCCAGATTAATCCCGCAGCTTAAAGACAGTTTGGAGCTATCAACACATTCTGAATTACAACCAGCATATTTCAGTGCTCTGGTTCCGAATTTAAAAGGATTTTATCAATGTATAAATACAAAAATTAAAGAAGCTGTACTTTTTATAAGTGCCTGTGAGATGCATAATTTGAAAAATCTAAATAAAACAATTAATGAAAGTTTATTAAAATTAAAAGATATTTTCATTGAAGCAAAAGGATGCGGAATTAATTTCAGAGGTGCTATTTCTATGGTTTTTGGTTCACCTTTTGTTAATGGTCTACCTGAAGATAAAGAGCTTTTTAAAATAATAGATTTTTTTATAGAAAATGAAGTTATTGATATTACTCTTTCTGATACATGGGGTAATGCTAACAGAAAACTTTTTGAAAAACAGTTAATGAAAATTTTAAAACAATTTGATTATGACAATTTTTCTGTTCATCTACATGATATAAAGGGTAAAGGCATTATTAATGCAGAAGTTGCAGTTGATTATGGTATAAAGAAATTTGACACATCTTTTAAAGGTTTGGGTGGATGTCCATTTTCACCGGAAAAAGGCGGTAATCTTAATATTAGAGATTTAATAAGGATTATTAACGGGAAAGGTTTAAAGGCAGATATTGATGATTCTAAATTTTTAGAAATTGAGAAGTTTTTAGAAAAGCTTAAATTAGGCCAGAGTTTGAATTCAAAACTTAAATAATAAAATTTTTATAATGCCAATCTATTTTATTAGGGCCATAAATTGTATATATATGGTTGATAATCCAATGCAGAATTTTATAAAAGTGCCTGTTAATCTGCTGAAAAGAGAAAGGAATCCTAATTTTAAAGATAATGGAAAATTTTTGGTATGAGTATATTCATATATAAAAGTTCCTAAAAAAGTGCCGAAAAAAACTCCGATTATTGAGCCAATTCCAAAAAAAATTGGAGCCATTAGAATTCCAAAGATTATAGCAAAAATCACCGAAGTCCAGAAACTTTTTCCTGATATGCCAAAAATTTTGCTTCCAATGTATCCAATGTAAATTTCCAGTATTTCACCGACACCTATAAGGCATAAAATTATAATAAAAGTTTTCCATGTAATATAATTAAGAAATAAAAATATGGCAGGTGTTGCCAGTGAGATAAGATTACCTGGTAATCCTATCATTGTAGTGCAAATAAGTAAAAATTGAATTATTAACATAAAGTATTTGAAAATTTCCATTAAATTATGGTATCATAATCTTTTATTGAAAACAATACCATTTTAAACTGGAGGTTTAATATGAAAATAGCAATATCTGGAAAAGGAGGAGTTGGCAAGACTACTTTAGCAGGTTGCCTTGCAAAAGTATTATCTGACAGAGGTTTTAAAGTTCTTGCTATAGATGCTGACCCTGATTCCAATTTTGCATCAGCTCTTGGAGTTCCAAAAGAGAAATTGGACAATGTAACTCCTATAGCTGAAATGACAAAATTAGTTGAAGAGAGGACAGGTGCTAAAAAAGGGACATTTGGAGGCTTTTTTAAACTTAATCCGAAAGTTGACGATATACCATCAAAATTCTGCATTGATCATAACGGAGTTAAGCTACTGGTTTTAGGTACTGTTCCTCAAGGTGGCGGTGGTTGTTTTTGCCCTGAAAACGTTCTTTTAAAATCTTTGGTAAGGCATCTTTTCTTAGAAAAGAAGGATGCTATTATACTTGATATGGAAGCAGGACTTGAACATCTTGGAAGGGGGTCAACTGCCGGGATGGATGCTTTTATAATAGTTGTTGAGCCTGGTATCAGAAGTGTACAAACTGCACAACACATAAAAAAACTTGCAAGCGATCTTGGAATCAAAGATATTTTTGTTGTAGGTAACAAAATACTTTCAGAAGATGATAAGAAGTTTATTAATGAGAATTTAAATGATTTCAAAATAGTAGGTTTTATACCTTTTAACCAGAATATTATTATTGCTGACAGAGAGAATAAAGCCCCATTTGAAGTTGAACCTGCAATATTGGAAGAAGCTAATAAAATTATAGATAAATTACAGGAAATTGTGATATAACTTTTTTAGTACGGAGAATTTAGTTTATAGTCGTTAGTCTATAATATTGGATTTAGTGAATAGAGGTTATGGTTTAGGAATAATGAGTATAGACTAAAAATTATAAGAGGTAATTATGAAAAAAGTTTTAATTCATACATGCTGTGCAAATTGTTTGATATATCCTCTTAAAGTATTAAAAGAAGAAGGATTTGAAGTTCATTCTTATTTCTATAATCATATACATCCGTTTACAGAATTTGCCAAAAGACTTGAAAATGTTTTAGGTTACACAAAAAAAGAAGGAATTAACTGTATTGTGAGAGAAGAGTATAAATTAATCGAATTTATTGAAAATACCGTTTTCAGAGAAGAAAACAGATGTTTTTACTGTTACAATTCCAGATTGGAAGCAACTGCAAGGTTAGCTGCAAAAAGTGGTTTTGATTATTTTACAACAACACTTCTTTACAGTAAGCAGCAAAAGCATCAAGAAATAAAAGAAATATCTGAAAATCTGGCAAGACGTTTTTCAATAAAATTTTTTTATCAGGATTTTAGAGAAGGCTGGAAAGAAGGAATTGAGAAATCCAAAGAATTAGGATTATACAGGCAGCAATACTGTGGTTGTATTTACAGTGAAAAAGAAAGATATCTTGGGAAAAAAGAGAGATTCAAAGCTAATAATTTGAATGTTGAATAATTAATAATTGTAGAGAAAGGGAGCATATGGAAAAAGATAGAATTAGAAATTTTTCCATAATTGCGCATATTGATCATGGCAAATCCACACTTGCAGACAGGTTGCTTGAATATACCGGAGCTGTAAAAGACAGGGAAATGTATGATCAATTTTTGGATAAAATGGAACTTGAAAGAGAGCGTGGTATTACAATAAAAGCTCAAACAGTGAGATTAAAGTATAAAAATTATGTTTTAAATTTAATTGACACTCCGGGGCATGTTGATTTTTCTTATGAGGTGTCAAGAAGTCTTGCTGCATGTGAAGGTGCTATTTTGGTTGTAGACGCTTCTCAGGGAGTTGAAGCGCAGACTTTGGCAAATGTGTATCTTGCACTTGATAATGACCTTGAAATAATTCCAGTAATAAATAAAATAGATTTACCTAATGCAGATGTTGACAGAGTTAAAGATGAGATTGAAGCGGTTATTGGCCTTGATGCTTCTGATGCAGTAGCAGTTAGTGCAAAAGAAGGCATAGGAATTGAGGAAGTTCTTGATGTTATCATTGAAAAAGTTCCTACACCATCTGGTGATAATAAAAATCCTTTAAAGTCATTAATATTTGATTCCTGGTATGATTCTTACCAAGGAGTTGTTGCTCTTATTAGGGTTTTTGACGGTATGATTAAAAAAGGTGATACCATTAAGTTTATGGCAACAGGAAAAATTTGTGAAGTTCAAAAACTTGGAATTTATGAACCTTATGCAAGAGAAGTTAATTCACTTAATGTAGGTGAAGTTGGATTTTTAATAACTGGAATAAAGAATATTAAAGATATAAAAGTAGGTGATACTGTTACAAATATTCAGAATCCCGCAAAGGGGGCTTTACCGGGTTTCCAAAATGTTAAGCCTATGGTATTTGCAGGATTTTATCCTATTGATTCAGCTGATTATGATGAACTTAGAGAATCTCTTGAAAAACTTGCATTAAATGATTCTGCATTTTCATTTGAGCCAGAAACTTCCCAAGCTTTGGGGTTCGGATTCAGGTGTGGATTTTTAGGATTGCTTCATATGGAAATTGTACAGGAAAGACTTGAAAGAGAGTATCAGATTGACTTGATTACAACAGCTCCTACTGTTATTTATAAAGTAAAAAATAAAAAAGGTAAAATATTTGAAATACAGAATCCAAGTGAACTACCTAATGCTATTGAAATTGAATATATTGAAGAGCCGTATATTTCTGCAAATATTCATACGCCTCCTGAATATTTAGGCGGTATTTTGAAGTTATGTGAGGAAAAAAGAGGAATCCAAAAAGATATTAAATATCTTGATACAACAAGGATAATGGTTGAATATGAATTACCTTTAAATGAGATTGTGCTTGATTTTTATGATAAATTAAAATCAGTGTCACGTGGTTATGCTTCAATGGATTATCATTTTTCTTCATATAGCAAGTCTGATTTGGTTAAACTTGATATTTTAATTAATGGAGAGCCTGTAGATGCGTTGTCAGTTATTGTTCACAGGGATAATGCATATTACAGAGGCCGTGACTTATGTTCAAAATTAAAAGAAATTATACCAAGGCAACTTTTTGAAGTTATAATTCAGGCTGCCATTGGGGCAAAAGTTATAGCAAGAACTACTGTGAAAGCTCTGAGAAAGAATGTAACAGCCAAATGTTATGGTGGTGATATTACAAGAAAAAGAAAATTGCTTGAAAAGCAAAAAGAGGGGAAAAGGAGAATGAAAGATATAGGTAAGGTTTCCATCCCTCAGGAAGCTTTTTTAGCTGTTTTGAAAATTTAAATAAATTTGATTAATTAGAGAGGAAGAATCAGAATGTTTAAAAGGAAAAAAGATAAAGCTGAAGAGGTTGAAGAGCCTAAAACATTAATTGAAAAAATTAAAGATTATGCAGAATCAATTGTAATTGCTCTTATTATTGCGCTTTTTATAAGAGCATTTTTTATCCAGGCTTTTAAAATTCCTTCTTCCTCAATGGTTCCTACCTTACTAATAGGTGACCACCTGCTTGTAAGTAAATTTATTTATGGTACTCATATCCCTTTTACTGATAAGGTAATATGGAAGGTTACAAATCCTAAAAGAGGTGATATTTTAGTCTTTAAATGTCCTGTAGATGTTGACAAGTATTATATTAAAAGAGTTATTGGTGAGCCTGGCGATACTGTTGAGGTAAAAAATAAGATTGTGTATATAAACGGGAAAAAAATGAAAGATCCATGGGGGAAGCACTATGATCCTACAGTGTATCCTCGAGAAGCTAATCCAAGAGACAATTTTGGCCCCTTTACAGTGCCACCTGACAGTTATTTTGTAATGGGAGACAACAGAGATTCAAGCTTTGACAGTAGATTTTGGGGGGTTGTGGATTATAAATACATTAGAGGGAAACCTCTTATAATATATTTTTCTTGGGATAGCAAAACTAAAGACTGGTTGAAAAAAATAAGATTTAGGAGATTTTTTAAAATTCCTAAATAGGACAACTTAAGTGAAAAATGAAAAATGGGTATTGGGTGCTGGGTAAAAAAAGTTGAATTTTGAATGTTAAATTAATTAAGTCGATAGTCTTTAGTCAATAGACGATAGTCAACAATTGATAATGGAAAATTTAATTTAGTATTAGTATAGTAGTGTAGTGGTTTATTAAAAAAACTAAATACTGATTGCTAAATTCTATTGACTAATTTAACTTTGAACTAATAAAGGGAGGATTTTTATGCATTATGTAGGAAATATTATAAGACCGCCAAGTGAAGCCAATAGTATAATACTTCAAGTTACTATTGGTTGCTCTCACAATAAATGTACTTTTTGTCCAACATACAAAGGAGTAAAATTTGGAATTAAAGATGATAAAATAATTTTAGATGATTTGGAATTTGCATCTGAACATTATAAATATAAAAAAAGACTGTTTATTACTGACGGAGATGCATTGATACTTCCTCAAAAAAAATTGCTATGGCTTTTTGATAAAATCAATGAAAAATTGCCATGGCTTGAGAGAATAGGCATTTATGCTAATTGTAAAGCTTTAAAAAGAAAATCAGTGGAAGAGTTGAAAGAATTAAAAAAAAGAAAATTAGGAATAATTTATTACGGTATAGAAAGCGGTAATGATTTAACACTTGAGTATATAAAAAAAGGTGTAAAAGCCAATGAAATAATAGAGCAGGGTAGAAAAGTCAAAGAAGCAGGAATTAAACTTTCTGTTACTGTGCTTCTGGGAATAGCGCCTCCTGGTAAATCTTTGGAACATGCAATAGATACAGGTGCATTGCTTACCAAGTTAGACCCTGATTATGTAGGTGCTTTGACTGTGATTGTTGTGCCTGGTACCGAATTATATGAAATGCAACAAAAAGGAGAATTTGTTCTTATGTCCCAGGAAGAGTTATTGCTTGAATTAAGAAATATGATATATTCAACAAATCTTAGCAACGGCTATTTTATGAGCAATCATGCGTCAAACTATGTACCGCTTAAAATTAAAATGCCAGAAGATAAAGAACAGGCTCTTGAAATTATTGACAAAGCTTTGGAAGGTAAATTTCCTTTAAGAGAAGAATGGATGAGAGCACTTTAAAAATGGAAAATTAAGAAAACTAAAGAGTAATCAAGAAGGAGGATACAATGGAGCTTAAACCAGGACGATTTTATAACATTATTCTCGCATGTCAAGGATTTGGCAGTCAATCAAGAGTAAAAGACGTAAAAATCTTTGAATTATCTGATAAAGAAATAGAAGAATATGATTTTTATGAAGTAAAACCAACCCATAGATTGATATTTTATGATTGCACTTGTGGCGGCATGAAAGAATTAGTCGGATTCATTGAAAAAAATGAAGAAGAAATAGTCTTTTCAATCACTCCTGAAAAAAAATTTATAATTAAAGAAATATCCAAGTAACAATCAATATGGCATATGAATTGCTTTTCTTTTTTTAAGATTGCATTTGGTTTGATTAAAGTTCTGTTTTTCTGTGAAATAGTGTAATTGGTTATAAATTTTTTACAGAGCAGTTATATTTTATTTCAAAGTTAGACCTCTGTTATTTTTTTGAATATCCAAATATTCTGGAGGATTAATGAATCAGGTATTGTCACAAGAGGAAATAGATGCTTTGTTAAAAGGTATTTCCGGTGGTAAAATCAATACAGATGGTGAAGAGTGTCAGGAAGAAAATATAACCACTTATGATTTAACCAACCTGGAAAAAATCGAGAAATCTAAAATGCCTACTTTAGAAATAATCAATCATAGATTTTGCAACCTGATTAAACGTGATTTTTCTTCTATGTTTAGGAAAGTAGTCTATGTTCGATCTCTATCTGTTGTTATAAGCAAGTTTGGAAATTTTATTAAATCATTAACTGTTCCTACAAGCATACATTTATTTAAAATGGAGCCCTTAAAAGGTTTTTCTTTATTGACAATAGAAAGTAGAGTTTTTTTTTCATTAATTGATATATTTTTGGGTGGTGACGGTTTATCAGTTTTGGAAAGAGGTGAAAGAGATTTTACAAAAATCGAAGAAAGAATCATTAAAAAAATTGTTTTTGCGATTTTAAAAGAATATACCAACGCCTGGAAACCAGTGCATAATATTACATTTGAGTATTCAAGGTCAGAAATCAATCCAAAATTTGCTAAAATAGTACCATATTCTGATATGGTAATAATAAAAACATTTGAAATAAAAGTTGAGCAAATATCAGGAAATATAACAATTTGCATACCATATAAAAATATTGAACCAATTAAAGCAAAATTATCTGCTGGATTCTATACGGAATCTTGTGAAATATATTTAAATTGGGTAAAAAAACTGAAACGAATAATTAAATCTTTACAAGTTGACGGAGTTGTTAAATATGGAGAAACTGAATTGACAATTGGCAAGATTTTGAGCCTAAAAAAAGGTGATATTATTAATTTAAATAAGAATGTTGGTGATTTACTGCAAATGGAGATAGAGGGTGTTCCGAAATTTAATTGTTATGCTGACATAGTGAAAAGTTGTAATACTGTAAAAGTAGTTGGGAAAATAAGGAAAGAGGAGATGTGAAATGGCTGATGAGTTATTTGAACAAATAAAAAATAAGCTTAAAGATGAAGCAGATCCTCGTGATACAAGTGAAGAGTTTAATAATATAAGCAGTGACAATACTCAGGACGCATTTTCTGAACAACAGGAAAAAAGTTCAGTCAAATCTGATAAGAAAAAGAAAGTTAAAAAAGTTTCAGATATTGACTTTATTCTTGATATTCCTTTGAAAATTTCCGTAGAATTGGGAAGGACAAAACTCCTTATTAATGACCTTTTGAAGTTAAATCAGGGCTCTGTTATAGAATTGAATAAATTACCTGGAGAGCCTTTGGAAGTGTTTGTAAATAACAAATTGGTAGCAAAAGGAGAAGCAGTAGTTGTTAATGAAAAGCTTGGAGTTAGGCTGATAGATATTATAACTCCAAATGGAAGAGTCAAAAAACTTGGTGAATAGAATGAAAAATTACTATTCTATAATAATTTTTATAGTGCTTTTTGCAGGAAATATATTGGCATTTGACAGCAGCCCAATTTCTTTTCAATGTATAAATGACGAAATAATAATAAATTTAAAACAATCACCTTCTGATTATAAAATAGGTTACTATGATTATGGAGTGAATTTCTTAGTAAAAGGTATAAAGTTTGACAATTTGATAATTAAAAAATTTGATAACAGGAAAGTTGTAAGAATTATACCTTTATCTAACGAACAGTCATTAATAAAAATAGAATATCCATTGAAAGATCTGAGGAAGCATGTGCAAATTGTTGATTCAAAAGATTCTTTCTCGATTATTATAAAGAAAAATATTTTTTTGACAAAGGCAGAAGATAAACTTTATGAGGATAATATTAAACAGAAAAATGTAGTGGATGTTGCAAAGAATACTGTTATTCCTGATTCCGGAAAAGAAAAGATTGTTAAAAACAATACTTCTTCCCAAAAAACTTCTCAAAAAAAAAATATAAGTTCAAAAAAAGAAGATAAACTGAATTTTAATTTAAAACCAAAGTCTGATAAATACGATTTTTTTAAAAATATTCCTGAATTTTATGGTGTGCTATTTTTTCTATGTTTAATAATATTGCTGGCTATTGTAATTTTTATGAAAAGGTCTAAAAGTAAATCAAAAATTTCAAGTTCCAGTGACCTACTGGAGATAATTTATAAATACCAAATAATGCCTAAGAAAAGTATTGTGATAGTAAAAGTTTTTGACGATTATTATATTTTAGGTGTAACTGATTCAAATTTTTTAATAATTGATAAAGTTTCACAGGATAGTTTAAAAGACGCAATAAAAGTAATTGAATCAAAAAAACATAAAGAATCTATTATGCCGGAACATACTGATATTAGTGACAAAGAAAAACTTATTAAATTAATTCAAAGCAAACTTAAAAATTATCAGGAAAAGTTCCATTAAAATGGAACAAATGTGAAAAATTTTTTGGGAAAGAAAAAATCTGTTTTAATCAAGTTTTTTGGTGTGAGGATATGATACTAATTGTTTCAGCAACTGAAAATGAAATATTAGATATAAAATTAAAATTTAAAGAAAATAAAAACATAAAATTTTTAGTAACAGGTGTAGGAATTTTAAGAAGTAGTTTTATTTTGACTGAATTTTTATATAAAAATAACCTGTTTTTTGATTTAATTATTTCCGCAGGTATAGGCGGAGGGTTTGAAGATTCAGATGTTTTGATTAATGATATTTGCATTGCCGAATCTGAATTTTTAGCTGATTTTGGAGTATGCTTTGATAAGAAAATAGAATATTTTGATTACAACTATGGACATATTAACATAAAAAACAGATTCCAAACTAAGATAATTAAACATTATCCTGAGCTTATAACCGGCAAATTTATTACAGTTAATAGTGTTACTGCAAGAAAAGAAATGGTTGATTTTTACACTAAACAATTTAATCCAATATGTGAAAGCATGGAAGGTTATGCTATTGCTTTTGTGTGCCAAAAGTTTAATATTGATTTTATGGAAATCAGAACCATTAGTAACTTTGTTGGAAATCGGGAAAATTGGAAGGCAAATGAAGCAATTGTCAAATTGAATTCTTTTTTAGAGGATATTTTAGATAATTATGAAATTTTTAAAATATGAGTTGTTTTTTGATAATATTAATGATTTTTTTATAGAAGAGCTAAATTGTTATTTAATTGAAAATTTTAACAACAGCCTTGAAGAAGTTTATACGGGAAATAATAAAAATTTTTTTTTATATGTAGAAGATAGAAATATTTTAAATAGATTAAAAGATTTAGCAAAAATTTACAATATAAATGTTGAATATAGATTTGTTGAAGAAATAGATAATTCTTATTTATATAAATGGAAAAAAAATTATAAACCTGTAACAATTGATAATATAGTTGTAACGCCAACATGGATAGATATAAATGAGAAATCTAAAATAATTATAAAAATAGACCCTCAGACAGCTTTTGGCACAGGACATCATGAGAGTACAAATCTTGCAATTAAAGCTATAAATAATATTTCAAATAAAGAGAAATGCTTTTCCATGCTTGATGCAGGTACAGGTAGCGGTATTTTATCAATAGTTGGTTTTAAAAAAGGTATAAAAGAAATTGTTTCTTTTGATAATGATTTTGATGCTGTAAAAGTTGCCAAAGAAAATTTCTTAAAAAACGGTTTTCAAAATTTCTCTTTAATATGCGGCAATTATTTATGTTTGAAAAATTATGAAAAATTTGATATTGTTATAGCAAATATAATAAGTTCCGTTTTATTGGAAATGAAAAATTTTCTTAAAATATCCACAAAAAAAGATGGGTTCCTGATTCTTTCAGGGATTTTAAAAGAAGAAAGTTTTGTTTTTAAGAAATTGTTTGATTTCAGTGGATTTCAGATAGTTGAAGAATTTTTTCTAAATGAGTGGTGCTGCATAGTAGCGAAGCAAAGAATTGGTGGTTAGTTGCAGACTATAGGATTTTGACTAATGACTAATTTAATGTTGATGTGAAAAAGGAGAGTATAAAATGTTAGTTAAAATAGCCGGGCTGCAAATAGACGATTGTAAAGAAGTTGTTGTGGTTTATTGGGATACATTAGAAAATTTAAAAGTTTATGTTAATAGTGACGGCACAGTTTTTGAATATCCATATACTCACAGAATGGCTGATTCATATATGGCAAGTCTTGAAGTTATTTTAGAAGAATACCCTGATTATATCTCATTTGTTAAAGACAATCTCTCATTAAAAGTTGAAGATTTCAAATTAAACGGTCATAATTTTTTGTTATTTATTGATACTGGTTTTAATAAACTTTTCTTTTCAACATTAGCTTTTGACGAATTACAAAAAAAATTTTCAGAAATTAAAAGATTAGTTATAAAAGGCATAAGAGTAGATGTCCGTTAAAATTGTCGGTTTTGGCAATTCTCTTACCTATGGTTATCTTGTAAACAAGGGTTACATTGACTTTCTAAAGGAAAAATTAAAACATATTGAAATTATAAATGCAGGTATCCCCGGCGATACTGCTCTTGAAGGTTTGCGAAGAATAAGATATAGTGTCCTAAAACATCATCCTGGTATTACAATTGTGGAGTTTGGTGTTAATGATGCTTTTGTTGGTTACAGTGTCAAAGAGTTTGAAGAAAATTATTTGAATATTTTAAAACAAATTCCAAATAAAAAAATTATAATGATACCTCACAGGTTGAAAACAGTTTTTGATTGGAAAATTGTTAAGCCTTTTTATGATAAACTTAGAGAAATTGCAGATAAAAATAAGCTGCCTGTTATTGATGTTTCCAAGTTTCAGTTAGACTCTTCACAATTGTTATCTGACGGTTTACACCCTAATGAGAATGGATATAAACTTTATGCTGAGGAAGCATATAAAGTTATAGTTGATTTTTTAGAATGAATAAAAAACAGGTTTCAGAGAATCTTTCATTAATTGCAAAACTTCTGGTTGTGTCAGGTGAAAATCATTTTAAATCAAAAGCTTTTGAAAATGCTTCCAGAATGATTTTACAAATACCTGATTTTGACGAATTGATAAAAAATAAAAAATTAAATAAGATAAAGGGTATAGGAAAATCCATAGAAAAAGAAATTTATGACTTGGTTGAAAATGACATATCCACGCTGCTTAACGAGTTAATGGCGTCACTACCTGAAGGTGTTATAGATATTTTAAGTTTAAAAGGGCTTGGTGCTAAAAAAGTTAAGATTTTATATGAAAAATTGGGTATTTCGTCAGTTGGAGAATTGGAATATGCTTGCAATGAGAATAGATTAATGCTTTTAAAAGGATTTGGCAAAAAAACTCAGGAAAACATATTAAAGAGTATTAAAAAATTTAAAGAGCGTAAAATGTTAATGCATTTATCTGAAGCTGAAATAATTGTAAAAAATATCTTATCTGTGTTGCAGCAGAGTTCATTTACAGATAAAATAGCAGTTACAGGAGATTACAGAAGAAAAGTTGAAATTATAAACAGAATAGAATTTGTTATATCACTTAATAATTTTGATATGTTTGTAGAAAAATTCGGAAAAGCAACTGAATTAAAAACAGAATATGGGTTTTTAAGATATATTGATACAGATATATACAACAGAAGAGTCAGATTTTTCATAACAAACAATGTTGATTTTAATAAAATTCTCTTTATTACAACAGGTTCAGAGAAATTTTTGAGAAATTTTAATGAAATCCAGGAAATAAGAAAAGAAAAAGAGTTCTTTAGTAGAAATAATTTGAATTTTATTATTCCAGAAGCAAGAGAAGATAAAATAATAAATGTTAATCCTACAGAAATTATTCAATTTAATGATTTACAAGGAGTATTCCATATTCATACAACATATAGCGACGGAGCAGATACTCTTGAAAATATTGTCAGATATCTTGTAAAAAGAGGATTTAAATATGCAGGTATTTCTGACCATTCTCAAAGCGCTTTTTATGCAAATGGTTTAAAAGAAGATGACATTAAAAGGCAGCATGAAGAGATAGATATATTAAATGAAAAATATAAACCTTTTAAAATTTTTAAAGGAATAGAATCAGATATTTTGAAAAACGGCAGTTTGGATTATTCTGATAAAATCTTGGAAAAATTTGATTTTGTTATTGCATCTGTTCATTCATCTTTTAATCTTTCTGAAAAAGATATGACAGATAGAATTATAAAAGCAATTGAAAATCCTTATACCACTATTTTGGGGCATCCGACAGGAAGATTAATTTTATTCAGAGATGCGTATAAATTGGCTATTCATGAGGTTTTGGATAGTTTGAAAAGATATAATAAATTTGTGGAGATTAACAGTCATCCTTACAGACTTGATTTAAGCTGGCAAAACTGTATGAAAGCTTCTGAAAAAGGGATAAAGTTTTTTATTACTCCGGATGCTCATAATTTAGATGGATTTGATTATTTAAAATATGGAATATGTGTTGCAAGAAAAGCACTGCTTAAAAAAACAGAAATTATAAATACCTATGATATAATTGATGTTGAAAAGGAGATAAAAAATGCATGGAATAGTTGAATTTACCATTATTCCAATTGGTACTGGTTCCACCTCAGTAAGTAAATATGTTAAATATGTGCATGAAATTTTAGAAACCAGAGATTTTATTGTTGAACCTAACAGCATGGGAACTGTTGTTGAAGGTGAAATAAAAGATATTTTAGATGTAATATTGGAGATTAATAAAAAGTTATCAGGCAAAGAATTAAAAAGAATCGTAACAACAATTAAAATTGATTATAGAACAGATAAAAAAACAACCATTAAATCAAAACTTGAATCTATTAAATAAAAGGAGATTTTGAAAAATACAAGAATCAGGTTTGATTGAATTCTGCAGTATCACAAATCCCCGAAGTTGAGTAATTTCCTTTGTAGTGTATTGTAAAATAAATCCTAAATACTTGCAAAAAATATAAATTTATTATATCTGTAAAAATTATGAAAAATTTTATCAGAATACTATTTATTGCGGATATTATAGGAAAGCCAGGTAGAAGCATTTTAAAAAAAAATATATTATCTATCAAGAGTTCCCTTTCAATTGATATGGTAATTGCAAATGTGGAAAATTTGGCAGGCGGATTTGGAATTACAGAAAAAACTTTAAATGAAATAAATAATATAGGTGCTATTGATGTTTATACATCAGGCAACCATATATGGGACAAAAAGGAGGCAGAAAGACTTATTTTAAATTATCCCAATCTTTTAAGGCCCTTAAACTACCCTGATGAAGTACCTGGCAAAGGCAGTTTTACTGTTTACAAAGATGAGCTTGCAATAAATATAATAAACCTGTTAGGGCGCGGACTTATGAAGGACTGTGTTGACTGTCCATTTAAAACAATAGATAAATTTCTGTTGGAAAATAGTTTTTCAGGAATAACAATAGTTGATTTTCATGCAGAATCAACATCTGAAAAAGAAGCAATGTTTTTCTATTTAAATGGCAGAATATCTGCATTAATAGGCACTCACACGCATGTTCAAACAGCTGATGAAAAGGTTTCGGAACAGGGTACCGCATATATTACAGATGCAGGTAGAACTGGTAATGTAGAATCTGTTATAGGTTTTAGTGAAAAAAGTGTAATTGAAAAATATCTTACTCAAATGCCAAGAAAATTTGAAGTAAAAAACAAGGGGAAAAAAGAGATTCAAGGTGTTATTTTGACTGTGGATACAGATACTGGAAAATCATTGACAATAGACAGATTTAGATATAAAGAGTGAATATTATGAACAAAAAGAAACTTTTTAATTTGATTTTTTTGATTTGTTCAATTGCCATTATTGTCATATTACTAAATGCTCCTAAACCTACAACTCCAGTTTTACCCAAAGACAAAGATCATAAAAAGTTTTTTTCCATGAGTAAAAAAGAAGCAGAAAAATTTTGCAATAAATGTCATAAAAAACTTTCCAAAAATCATCCTCCCAAGTATAGATGTTTATTATGTCATAAAAAAGGATAAATTATGAATATTGTAATTATAGGCGGCGGCAGAGCAGGAACTTCCATTGGTAAAAATCTTCAGCAGAGTAAATCTTTTTCAGTTAAAGCAGTAACATGTATTACTGTTGAAGAAGCAAAACAAAGTGCTGATTTTATAGGTAATGTGGAGTTCATCTCTGATAATAATATGGAAGCTTTAAAATATGGCAATATTATTTTAATTTCAACGCCTGATGATATAATAGAATCAGTTGCAGATGATATTTCTAAATCTGATGATTTACAAGGAAAGTATTTTTTTCATGTAAGCGGTTCAAGGCCGTCAACTATTTTGGAAAAAGTTAAAAAAAGAGGAGCTTTTATTGGCTCTATTCATCCGCTTCAGGCATTACCTTCTTTTGTTGAAGGAGCTGAAAATTTGAAAACTGCTTACTTTTGCCTTGAGGGTGATGATGAGGCAGTGGAAATTTCCAAAAAAATGGTTTCTGAAATAAGCAATAAATATTTTACTATTCTTTCTGAATACAAGGCACTTTATCATGCTGCTGCTGTTTTTGCGTCAAATTTTATAAATGCCACAACTTTTGCAGCTTTTTCTATTTTAAAAGAAATAGGAATTAGAGAAGATGAAATAATTAATATAGTTTTGCCTCTTATAAAGGGCACGGTTAACAATATTGAAAGATTGGGATTTATTGATTCATTAACAGGGCCTATTTCCCGAGGTGATACAAAAACCATAAAAAGACATTTGCAAGGTTTGGAAAATTATGATAAAGAGCGACTTCTTTTATATAAAGCATTATCAAAAGAAGCAGTAAAAATTACTGAAATTAGGGATAAAAATATAAATTTAAAAGAAATAAACGAATTAATAAAGGATTGAAAATGCCGCAAATAAAACCTTTTAAAGGACTGTTTTTCAACAAGCAAAAGGTTAAAATAAGTGAAAATGTTACGCCTCCTTATGATGTTATTTCACCAAGAGAGCAGGAGGAGTTTTATAAAGCATCTCCTTATAATATTGTCAGGCTTATATTAGGAAAAGAATCTCCTGACGATAACAATGAAAATAATAAGTATGCAAGGGCGCAGCAGTATCTTGCAGAATGGATAAACAATGAAGTTCTCATTAGAGATAATGAAGATTCAATATATTATCTTGAAGAAAAATTTAAGGTAAATGACTCAGAAAAGATTAGAAAAGGTTTTATTTCACTTACAAAGTTAGAAGACTTTAATCAAGGCAATATATTGCCGCATGAGAAAACCATGCTTGGGCCGAAAGCAGACAGGCTTAATCTTACCAAAGCATGTAAATGCAATTTTAGTCAGATTTTCTCTGTTTATTCAGATGAAACCTCAGATACATTGGATATTTTTACAAATTATAAGAATCAAAAGCCTTTAATAGACATGACATATGATAATAAAAATTATAAACTTTGGAAAATTGTTAATATAGCGGATATTAAAAGATTACAGAACCTAATGTTAGATAAAAAAATTTTTATTGCAGACGGCCATCATAGATATGAAACAGCTCTTGCTTACAGAAATTACAGAAGGGAAATTGACAATAATCCAGATGTGGATAAGCCTTATGATTATGTTATGATGTATTTTTCACCTATAGAAAATAATGATTTGTTAATTTTACCAACTCACCGTGGTGTTAAAGACGTTCATTTGGAAAATAGAGAGTTTCTGTTAAGTATTGCAAATTTTTTTCATTTTACTGAATATTCAAAAAAAGACCTTCCGGAGCTATTGAAAAAATTGGAATCTGAGCAGAATTACTATACAGTTTATTTATTTTATTCAGGAGATGAAAAGCTTTATTATCTCAAGTTTGATAACAGCATTAAAAAAGAACTCAACGATATGGATTCATTGGATGTGCAAATTCTTCAGAATTTTATTTTGGAAAAGTATTTTGGTATTACTCAACAAGACCTTGATAATAAGAGCAAAATCGAATATATCAAAGATATTGATTATGGTATGAATTTAGTTGATAAAGGTATTTTGAAAGCTCTTTTTATTCTGAATCCCACAAAAATAGAGCAGGTTAAAAGTATTGCTCTGTCAGGGAAAAAAATGCCTCAGAAATCCACATATTTTTACCCAAAACTAATTACCGGGTTGGTGATAAATAAAATTGAGTGAGCTAACATCGTTAGGTCCTTTATTATTTGTTCAGAGCAAGAAGGGTTATAGGCACAACATTGATTCTGTATTAATTGCTAATTTTATTCAACCTAAATCATCTGATTCTGTTCTTGATGTTGGTAGCGGAGATGGAATTATTTCTATAATTCTCAACAACAGATATCCTGCTTTAAGAATCACAGGTATTGAGATACAATCTAAACTTTTCTCCCAATCTTTGGAAAACAAAGAGCTTAATAAATCAGAAGTTAACTTTATTAATGATGATTTTTTTGATTTTCCATTTTCTAAAAACAATTTTGATATTATTTTGACTAATCCGCCATATTATCCTTTAAACAGTGGTAAATGTTCAAAAAATAGCGAGAAAAATCTTGCGAAACATGAAATAGCATTTAATCTTGAAAATTTTTTAAAAAAATCAAAATCTTTGTTAAAAGAATCCGGGAGTATATATTTTATATATCCTGCAAACAGATGTTATTTTGCTTTTCAGAAAATTAATGAAAACAGATTATACATTAAAAGAATAAGATTTATACATTCTGTTATTGACGAAGATGCAGTGCTTGTGATGTACCAGCTTACAAATAAACAATGTAAAAATTTTAAAATAGAAAAACCGTTAATTATTTATAAAGATAAATTAAACAAACTTTATACAGATGAAGTAAGGAAATATCTATTTATGGAGCAATCATGAAAGATATTATTAAATTAGTAGAAAATTTTTCAAAACTTAAGATTCTTGTTGTTGGCGATATAATGCTTGATAGATTTATTTGGGGAGATGTTGAAAGAATTTCTCCTGAAGCTCCTGTGCCGATTGTTAAAGTGACAAAAGAAAATTATATTTTAGGCGGGGCAGCAAATGTGCTTAATAATATTGTTTCTCTTTCTGCAAGTGCTGATATTTGCGGAATTGTAGGAGACGACCTTTTCGGAGGATATATTCTGGACATGCTTAGAAAAAAAAGAGTGAACCAAGAAGGTGTTGTTATTGAAAAAAATTTTTCCACTATTGTAAAAACAAGAGTTATAGGCCATAAACAGCAGATAGTGAGAGTTGACAGGGAAAATAGCAATAAAGTTAATAAAAAAATTTATAATAAGTTGTTAAATTTTATCAGAAATAATATTTCAAAGTATGATGCTGTTATTCTCTCAGACTATGGTAAAGGTGTTGTTTCCAAGCCGTTTTACAAGGAGCTTGTAAAAATTGCAAAAGATAATAAGAAAATTTTAAATATAGACCCAAAACAGGTAAATATGACAATTTATAAAAATCCCACACTATTAACGCCGAATTTAACTGAAGCAAGTTTTGCAGCAAATAGAAGAATAACTTTGTCAAACTTGAATTCAGCAGGTAAAAAATTATTGAAAAAATTTCAGTCAGATTATCTTGTTATAACGCTTGGTGAACATGGAATGGCAATTTTTGATAAAACCAAAGAGAATTATACTCATATTCCAACAGTGGCAAGAGAAGTTTATGATGTAACAGGTGCAGGAGATACGGTTATAAGTGTATTGACTCTTGGTATGGCTCTTGGTGAGAATGTTGTTGATTCAGCAAAAGTTGCAAATTTAGTAGCCGGTATAGTAGTAGGCAAAGTGGGTACAGCAACAGTTACCCCTGAAGAATTGCTGAACCAATTTTCATGAGATATTAATTGAATAAAGTTTACATTAAATTCTGAGAGTTAAATACTTTATAAGCAGGTATCACTTTTTTCATAATATCCTTCCTACCCCATTTGTTTCTGAAAAATAAAAATATTTTTAAATTGTTTTAAATATTCTTGTGTAATACAAAAACAACTTTTAAGTAAAAGATTTTTCGGGCTAAAGCCCTCAAAATGACTGCTTTTATGGTAAATATAAACACTTGTGAAAAATTTACTATCGGATTTTAAATTTGTTTTTGTATAAAATTGTCAGCCCGAAGAGTTTTAATTTTTTTTGACCTAACATTGTGCAATTTCCTTCTAACCTGCTTGGGAAGTTTCTAATTAAAAGAGAAATGGCTTGATGCCTACAACTATTGCCTGTTGTAATTCCCTTTCAAACCGGGAAGTTTCTAATTTTAAAACAATGTTCCATAATAAAAATGTGGTAGTTGAGTCGTAATTCCCTTTCAAACCGGGAAGTTTCTAATATGGAAAAAACAGCCAA